>NZ_JBPPGJ010000024.1:0-69565 GCF_051594765.1 Oryzibacillus soli | reverse complement strand
TTCTTATCTGTTCTTCAGTAAATACGATTCGCTTTAACTTTCCCATGTTCGTATCGCCCCTCATCTTACCTTGATTAAAACACAAATGACCCACATGAAGGTCACTTTTTTCAAAGTGTCCTTCTTGTGGGTCACAGTTCATTAGCCGGAGGCCCTTTATATTTGCCGCTTATGCACCGGATAATCGCTTGGCCAGGGCCATGGCCGCCACATAGCCGGAGCTCCAGGCCCACTGCAGGTTGTAGCCGCCGCAATCCCCGTCCACATCCATCACCTCGCCGGCCAGATACAGCCCGGGTACCAGCTTGGACTCCAGGGTACCCTCCACCAGCTCCGCCGTGTCGATGCCGCCTGCCGTGGTCTGCGCATTGGTGAAGCTGTTGGTATCGGACACCCGGAACTCCCAATGCTTCAGGAGCCGATAGAAGTGCTGCTTCGTCTTCCAGGAGAGATCCCGGCACAGAAGCGATGATTGCTCGTCCAGACCGGCCTCCTTCAGAAGGACCGGAATGAGCTTCTTGTTCAGAATCCCCAGGAAGGAGTTGGCCACGGTCCGGTGCCCGAAGATGCCCCAGTGCGTGTCCAGGAATTGGGCCACCTCCTCCTCCGTCCGGTCCGGCATCAGATCCACCGATAAGGTGACCTCTTTCCCTTGGGCCAGATGATAGGCGGCCTTGCGGCTCAGTTGGAGAATCGGCGGACCGGAGATGCCGTAATCCGTGAACAGAATCTCCCCGGCTTCGCATCGGATGACCTGCCCGTCTACGAGGATGCGGCCTTGGCCCTCGAACTTGACGCCGGACAGCTCCTTCAGATGCGGGTAGTCCAGCTTCAGCTGCACGATGCCCGGGACGGGATGGACGAGGGTGTGCCCCAGGCGTTGAGCCAGAGTATACCCGGAGCCGTCCGTTCCGGTCTTCGGCGCGGTGAGGCCGCCCGTGCAGAGGAAGAGGTAATCGCAGGTATAGTCCACGCGCTCCCCCGTCTCGGTCTGGCAGGTCAGCCGAAAGCGGGGATAATCCGGCGATACGGCGATGTCCAGCACCTTGGTTTTGAAATAAACCGGAACGTTCCGGTCCTCCAGCGCCAGCCGGAAGATGTCCAGAACGGCCGCCGCCTGTAAGGACATCGGGTACATCCGTCCGTCCTCCAGGCTGATCAGAGGGAGTCCGAGGGTGAAGAAGAAATCGATGGTTTGGCGCACGCCGAACTGCTGCAGCACCGGCAGCGGAAATCCGGCTTGGCTGCTGTGGTACTTGTACGACAGGGCAGTCGCTTCATCCGCACCCGTAGCCGTTGATTCGTTCGTAATGTTGCAGCGGCCGTTGCCCGTGGTGAGCACTTTTTTGCCGATGCGGTCGTTGCTGTCTATGATGGCGGCATCCAGCCCCGAATCGCGTGCCGTTACGGCGGCCATAAGGCCGGCGGCACCTGCGCCGATGATGAAGAGCTGATGGTGCTTGGAGGTGGGATAATCATTCATGCCGGCGGTTCCCTCCCGAGAGTTGTCTGCCTACGGCCATAGCCGCTACATAGCCGGAGCTCCAGGCCCATTGCAGGTTATAGCCGCCGTAATCTCCGTCCACGTCCATCACTTCGCCGGCCAGATAGAGCCCGGGCACCCGCTTGGATTCCAGCGTGTCTTCCACCAGCTCGGTTGTTGCGATCCCGCCGGCCGTGGTCTGCGCGTTGGCGAAGCCGTTGGTATCCGTCACCTTGAAGTCCCAGTGCTTCAGGATCCGATAGAAGACCTTCCTGGCCTTCCACGGCAGGTCCTGGCAGAGCAGGTACGGCTGCTTGTCGATCCCCGCCTCCTTCAAGAGGACGGGAGTCAGCTTCTTATGCAGGATGCCGACGAAGGAATCCTCCACGGTCCGGTGTCCGAAGATCCCCCAGTGGATGTCCAGGAATTCCACCAGCTCCTCCTCGGTACGGTCCGGCATCAGATCGATGGACACGGTCACGGCGTCCCGCTTCGCGAGATGGTAAGCCGCTGTCCGGCTCAGCTGAAGAATGGGAGGACCAGACAAGCCGTAATCGGCAAAATGAATCTCCCCGGCTTCGCTGCGGAGGCGCTCCCCGTTGACGAGAAGATGGGCCATGCCCTGCAATTTGATGCCGGACAGCGCCTTTAAGTACGGGTACTGCACCTTCAGCTGCACGATGGCGGGGACCGGATGGACCAGCGTATGCCCGAGGCGCTGGGCGAGCGTGTAGCCGGAGCCGTCCGAGCCCGTATTCGGGGCGGTCTGCCCGCCGGTACACAGCAGCAGGTAGTCGCAGGTATATACCGCCTGCTCCTCCGTCCCCGCCTCTGTCTCCGTCCTGCATACGAGGGTGAAGCGCGGATGGCCCGAGGAGACGGTGACGTCCACCACTTTATGCTTGAAGAGGACCGGCACCTCCCGTTCCTCCAGCGCCAGCTGGAACAGATCCAGAACAGAAGAAGCCTGCAGCGACATCGGGTACAGCATGCCTTCCTTCAATTCGGTGAGAGGAAGCCCGATCGAGTAGAAAAAGTCAATGGTTCGGCGGATGCCGAACTGCTGCAGCACCGGCAGCGGGAAGCCGTCCTGGCTGCCGTGATATTTGTGCGATAATGCGGCCGCCTGCTCCGCCTCCGTCCCCGACGACGTAGATTCATTCGTAATGTTGCACCGGCCGTCGCCGGTCATCAGAATCTTCTTGCCGATCTTGTCATTGCTCTCCAGAATGGCGGCGTCGATGCCCAGGTCCTTCGCCGTCACGGCGGCCATTAGCCCCGCAGCGCCTGCGCCGATAATGAACAACGTGTGATGCATGGAAGGTTGATCCGCCCTTTGTCCAATGGTTTGCGAGGGTATGTTATCGAACACACCGTGCTTTTGAACCCATTATAGCACAAGTCGCTCCAACCACCTTCAAAGCGGCCGTTCGGCAGTGAACATCAGGGGGGAGATGAAAGGGCGGTTCTATGCTATGCTGGTAGAGAGTGTTTATCGAATGATAGCCGGTCGGACAGTTAGCCAGCCTGCTTGCCGGTAGAGAGAGGGAGAGACGAAGGATGGTTTTTGCGGGGATGATGAAGGGGTTCGCCCATACATATGAACAACCGGTCCGGTACCGGCTGAAGCTGGGAGAAGCGGAGCTGGAGATGAACGCGCTGATCGGAAGGCAGCTGACGCTGACCTTCTTGGGGGAGATCCGCTGCACGCATTGCGGGCGCAGGATCAAGAAGACGTACGACGGGTTCTGCTACCCGTGCTTCCAGACGCTGCCGCAGGCCGATCTGTGCATCGTGAAGCCACACGAATGCCACTATCATCTGGGCACGTGCCGGGATCCGGAGTTCGCGAAGACGTACTGCATGGTGCCCCATTATGTGTACCTGGCGGTCAGCAGCGGGGTGAAGGTCGGCCTGACGCGCAAGCACAACGAGCGCAAAAGATGGGTGGACCAAGGCGCGGTCCAAGCCGTGCCCATCGCGGAGGCCCCGAACCGGAAGACAGCGGGGGAGCTGGAATTCGCTTTGTCGCAGCATATGGCGGACAAGACCGACTGGCGGAAGATGCTGAAGGGGGAGACGGCGGATACGGATCTGCTGGAGCTCCGGGAGGAGGTCTTCGGGCTGTTCCCGGAGGCGTACAAGCCCTACGCGCTGCCCGGGGAGGAGAAGCGAGGCTTCGAGTACCCGGTGGAGGTGAAGCCGGAGAAGGTGGTGTCCCTGAATCTGGACAAAAACCCCATCATCACCGCCCGGCTGACCGGAATCAAAGGCAACTACCTGCTGTTCGAGGGGGGCGGGGTGTTGAACGTGCAGAAGTACGCCGGCTACCACGTCCAGGTGGAGGTGGCGCTGGAGGATGGGGCGGCTGAGGCCGCTGCCGGCAGAGAGGCCGATTAAAGAGCCCGCTCCGGCGAGCCGGCCGGGGTAGACCCGGCTGCGTCAGCGCTGCCGTGTCCGCGGCGGTCTGCAGCGACCGTCGCCTGCTCGGGCGCATGGTTCGGCGCCTCCGGTACTGTCCCGTCCGCCGGTCGCCGCGTGCGGCTCCGGCGCTTGTCCGGGTCTCGCGGCGGCGGATTCAGATCGCGCTCCGTCAGCTCGTTCTCCTCCAGCTTCAGCCGGTCGGCGAAGCGGATGAGCAGCTCTGCGGTGTTGCGCGCATCGTCGATGCCGCGGTGGGCCTTGCCTACGGGCTCGATGCCGGCCAGAGCCAGGGCGTTTTTGAGACCCATCTGGCCCTTCTGGTCCGACAGCAGCCTGCCGATCTGAGACTGGATGTCGTTGTAGTTGCGGAACCAGCCCAACGGGATGTTCTTGCGGACGCATTCGTTGACGATGTGGAGCTTGTCGTCCTTGCCCCAGGAGCATAGGTAGGAGTCGGGGCCGGTCCAATCGGCGAATTGGCGGATGCCCGTCTTGAAGGAGACGGCACCCGCAGCGTCCTCCTTGGTCATATTGATGAAGGAGCGCGTCGATTTCGAGAAATATCCGCTTCCCGGCACGATGTAGATCTGGAAGTTTTCGATCACCTGACGTGTGGTCAGATCGACCTTGCAAGCTCCGATTTCGACGATTTCGCTGGGCTGGCCCTTCTTGAAGCGCTTGACCAGCTCCAGGTCGTAGACGACCGCGTGTTTCATCCGTAAAGCCCCCTGAGGTTCACTTGTTGTCCCCTATCATATAGGATGTTTCCCGAAATTGGAACCTATTCGGTCCGTTCCCTCCCATGGAAGGGACAAGGTTGTAACAAAGTTGTCCGTTTTGGCGGACTCGGTGCCGCTGGCTATGGAGTACCATTATAGGGTAAGGTAACCTAAGAATCGCAGGATTCCGCTATAATCCGGAGGAGGAAAACAACATGTCGCACCCCGAATGCATGTACTGTACTGACGATGGCCGCCTGGACAAGCTGATGATCGAGATCGGACCGCTGTCGGTGTCCACCCTGTATCTGTTCAAGGAGCAAACCTACCGCGGCCGCGTGCTGGTCGCCCTGAACACTCACGAGCGGGAGATGTTCCACCTGTCCGATGAAGTGCGCAACCAGCTGATGAACGACGTGGCCCGTGCCGCCCGCGCGGTGGACAAGGCGTTCAAGCCCGGCAAGATCAACTATGGCGCTTACGGCGATACCATGCCTCACGTCCATTTCCACATCGTGCCGAAATACGAGGGCGGCGAGCAGTGGGGAACCACCTTCGTCATGAACCCGGCCCAGGTGTACCTGTCCGACGAGGAATACGCAGAGGTCATCGCCCAGATCAAGGCGGCATTGGAGTAGGATCACCCTTCATGCACACGTGAGCAAGATAGGCCGGGCCGTGGAGAGATCCGCGGCTCGGCTGTTTTGGCATGCGCGGAAGGATACTCTATCGGGGGTTGCTTGGCAGGTGTCTTCGTGCGGGCCCGGTGACAGGGGCCAGAGCCGGTTGCAGAAACCGGGATCAGCGGCTGTCCGTTTCCACCAATTATCCAAAATGTAGCACGGTTCACAGATTTATGGTTCCACGCTCCTTATAATAAGTAGTATATAAGACTTATTAAATGAGAGTGAGATGGAACCAATGAACCAACTGTTACACCGCCATAGGAACAAAGTCAGCGTCTGGGAATCGGTCACCCAGCTGCCGGAATCGCATAAAGGCTTGGAGCAGTGCGTAGATCTGCTGCTTCAGCTCCAGACAGAAAAAGGTCCGGTCATCGAGACCCTGAACGTGATCCGGCAGGACAAGCCGATCATGTACAGCTGGCTGCGGAAGCGCCTGGACTATCGTCCCGGCCTAAAGATGCTGCTGGACATCCGGCACGATTATGAGCTGGCACGGCGGGTGATCGGCTATGAAGGCTGACCGTCCCCGTCCCCATCCCCATAAGCCGGAAAAACGGCCAAAGCCCGTTCCCCACGAGACTTGAAGCTTCGTGGCGGACGGGCTTTGACCGTTTGTGGGCAAGATCAGTGAACGGGCAGTCGGATCTGCAGCTCGCAGCCCCAGTCGGCGGAAGCCTCCACGCGGAGGGTGCCGCCCAGGTGCTCGACCCGTTCCCGCATGGCGGACAGTCCGAAGCCGAAGGGAGCTTCGGTGTAGGGCGAGCCGTTATTCTTCAGGGTGAAATGCAGCGCGCCCTCCGCTGCCTCCAGCTGGAATTGGAAGCGGGTGCCCCCGCCATGCTTCAGGCCGTTGGTCAGCCCCTCCTGCACGGCGTGGAACACCACCTTCCGGTACAGCGGAGGAAGCTCGGGCAGCGGGCCGATGTCGTAATCGATCCGAACGCCGGTAATCTCCTCCGTCTCGGAGATGAGGGTGGTCAGAGAGTCCCGGAGGTCCGTCCGGACCACATCATCCTTCAGCATCCGCACCACGGAGCGGATCTGGTCCAGACCGTTCTTGACCAGCCCTTGAGCGGCGGTCAGCTTCTCGAGCGCGCGCTCGCCGTCGATCGAGAGCAATCGCTTCGTGGCCTCCAGCTGCATGATGGTGGCGGTCAACGTATGGCCCACCGTGTCGTGGATCTCGTGGGCGATCCGGTTGCGCTCCTCCAGCGCCACGATCTCCTCCAGCGCTTCCATGGTTTCCCGTATGGAGAGTTGGAGCTCCCGATTGCGCTTCTCCAGCTCTGCGGTGCGATCCCGGACCTCCTCCTCCAGGGAGCGGTTCAGCTCCGTCACCTTCAGATGGAGCTTGACCCGGGAGAGCAGCTCCCGCTTGGACACCGGCTTCGTCAGGTAATCGTTGGCTCCCGATTCGAAGCCCTCGGCCAGATCCTCGGGCAGGCTCTTGGCCGTCAGCATCAGGATGGGGAGATCGGCCTCACCGCCATAGGCCAGCCGGATCCGGCGGCACAGCTCGTAGCCGTTCAACCCCGGCATCATGACATCGGTCAGGATCAGGTCCGGCTTCAGGCCGGACTCCAGCAGCTCCAGTGCCTGTACGGCCAGGGAGCAGGTAACGATCCGGTATGCGGGGGCCAGGTGGCTGGAGAGAACCTCCAGGTTCACCGGCTCATCGTCGACCAGGAGAAGGGTTTGGCGGCGGTCTGTCGCCCCTTCCGGGACATTCTCGCTCTTTGGCAGGCTGTCCAGGCCGCTGACTGCCGCCGGGACGGAGCCTCTATCGGCAGCATCCAACTCCGGCACTCCGGCGGATAAGACGGGCATCCGGTCCGCTGGAGCCACGTCCGTCCCGCCGGTCCAGACCGGCAGCGTGAAGGCGAACGTACTGCCCTGTCCGACCGTAGACCGGACGGTCAGCTCCCCGCCGTGCATCTGTGTCAGCTGACGGCTGACGGTTAAGCCCAGACCGCTGCCGCCGATTCCCTGCTCTAGCGTAAAGCGGCTCTGATTGAACCGGTCGAAGATCCGCTCCAGGTCCTCCTCCGGGATCCCAAGCCCCGTGTCCGTTACGGCCACGCGAAGCAGCCTTCTCCGTCCGGGAGGAACCGCTCCCGCCCGGCGGTCCGGCGGCTTCGCCCCGGTAGATCCCGACCCCTCTCCACCTCGAAGTTCCTCCTGGTGCCCGCCCGAACGGAACCCTCCGTACTCCGTCCCGGCCCCCGGTTCCCCGGTCTGCGCATCGCCCTTCTCCTCCGGCAGCAGCTCTGCCGTCAGATCCACCGTTCCCTCGAAGGTGAATTTCACCGCGTTGCCCACCAGGTTCAATAGAATCTGCTCCACCCGGTCTTCGTCGGCCAGCGCCGGCGGCAGATCCTCCGGAATCCGGTTGCGGATCGTCAACCCCTTGGCCGAGGCTTGGGTCTGGAGGAGCGCCGCTGCGATGCCGGCAGTCTGCCGGATGTCGACCGGGCGGAGCTGGAGCTGCAGGTCGTTGTGCCGCATCTTCGACAGATCCAGGATGTCATTGACCAGCCGGGTCAGCCGCCGCCCTCCGGCGATAATGAGCGACAGGCGCCGCCGCTGCTCCCCGGCGTCCTCCAGCCCCTCGGGATCCAGCAGCGATTCGGCGATCCCGATCATGCCGAAGAGCGGGGTCCGGAGCTCATGGGACGTCCGGGCCAAGAAGTCGTCCTTCAGGCGGTCCATCTCCTGAAGCTGCCTGTTTTTGACGGCGAGCTCCTCCGAGTACCTCCGGATCTTCTGCATGGTATCGGCGAACCGGAGGATCAGCACGCCCCCGAGGCACATAATGAACAGAAACAGGCCTAGGGTGAGCTGGGTGTCGTTCAGGTAAGTCAGAAGCACGGGCGGCAGCAGGCCGTACCACTCCGCGAAGGAATACACGTTCATGCGCACGTAATAGACGGCGGCGAATACGACCAGCAGCACGATGCCGGCGAACACCCACCGGGTCTCCCGGTCCCGGCGGTCCCGGTACGAACGGGCCATCAGAAGCAGCACCACGCTCATACAGACGCTGGCGAAGACCGGGAACACCTTGTCGATGAGCAGATGGTAGAGAGGCTCCCGGTACCAGGCGGCCCCGAAGACCAGCGCGGCGTAGCCCCAGAAGGACCAGGCCATGCCGAGGAACAGCTTGCGCATCCGGTCCGGGTACAGCCGGGCGAGGAAGCCGAGCAGACCGCCGGTCCCGATGGGAATGGCCACGTCCTGCAGGTACACGAACAGCGGAATATCCGCAAAAAGCTGGAGCGTCGGCGCACGGATCACACTTCCGTAAGCGGCGCATGCGGTAAGCACGGCGAAGTAAAAGTAGATCGGCTCCCTCGGAGTGACGGCGAACAGCAGGAAGGCGCAGATGGAGCAATACAGGAACAGGACGCACAGGATGATGCGGAGGGCGTCGTGGGCCAGCATGTCGGAATAATAATCGGAGGCCTTCCCGACCAGAAAACCCGCCGTGACGGCCTTATGTCCGTCATGATAGGCCCTTATGGTAAGCATTGTGCCGTAATCCTCCAGCTTCAGCTCCGCCATCCCCCAATGGAGATGCTTGTTCACCCGGAAATCCCGGGGATTCATATTGAACTCATAGAGCTTCCGCGCATCCGTGAACGCCTGCACCGACTTGAAGCCCCGCAGTTGGAGGCTCTGTCCTTCGGCCCGGATGGCTTCAGGAATGCGGATCCGGAGCCCGAAGTACCCCTCATAGGTTGCCGGAATCGCATCCGACACCCACTGATCCGGGGGGAGAGGCTTCCAGGCCGCATCCGGCCCGGGTGCGGGAAGTCCCTCCGGCGTCATCGGGACGTCGCCGAGCCGGACCTCCCAGCCGGGGGTGCCGGCCAGGCTGCGGAATTCGTGGAAGCCGTCCTGCAGCTTGTTCCACGAGATGAGCACCCAGAAGGCCAGGAGCAGGATCAGGGCGGGAAGAGCCAGGAAGGCGGCGGCCAGCATCCGTTTGGTGGGTATAAGGCTTCGCATGGCGTGATGGTCCCTCCTTCTCATGTGCCGGTCTCATGTGCCGCCTGGCAGGTCAGCCGGATTACTCTTCCGCCAGGAGCTCCTTCAGCGTCAGAATGGCCTTGGACCGGTCATTGACCCCGATCTTGTGGTAGATGATGCTGACGTAATTTTTGATGGTGCCCTCGCTCATGAAGAGGGACTTCGCCATCTCCTTATTGGACTTGCCGTCCAGGAGCAGCTGGACGATATGGAGCTCCCGGTCGGTGAAGGAGATGCCCAGCTGCTTCAGGCGTCCGGTAGAGACCGGCTTCCGGGGGCCGCTGGACAAGAGGGAGATCCGGGCGGCCAGCTTGCCTGCCACGGCGGAGGGCAGCATCATCTGTCCCTTGGAGGCGTCCCGGATGGACTGGATGATCTTGTCGCCGGGCATATCCTTCAACAGGAAGCCGCTGGCCCCATTCACCATGCTGTCGACGATGTACTGGTCCTCCAGGAAGGTGGTCAGCACGACGACGGTCAGCTCCGGGAACTCCTGCATCAGGAGGCGCGTAGCCTCGATGCCGTCCATGACGGGCATCCGGACGTCCATCAGCACGAGATCCGGCCGGTGCAGCCGGACCGCTTCGATGCAGCTTGCGCCGTTGTCGGCGGTGGCCACCACCTCCATGTCCTCCTCCAGGCTGATGATGGTCTGCAGGCCGTCCCGCAGCAGGGTTTGGTCGTCGGCAATGACGATGCGAATGGGGTTGGACATGGGATCTCCTCTTTCGTTGTTCCGTAGGCTGATGGATTTATTATAAAACATCTCTCCTTCGATGGAAGAGCCTCTTCGCAAGTCATGACCGGATTGATGACGGGAGTCATCGGGAGATGACCGGCGGGCGGGATTCGGCGGGGCAGGGACTGCTCAAGTGTGTCAGTTTATCGACTATTGCGTCCGGGGACTTGGATGAAAGCGCTCCGCAGAAGGTATGATAGGAGATGTTTGCCAACACAACCTTGAAGGGCCTTCCTTCAAGAACAGGAGAGAACCGATCATGATGATGATTACTCGAAAAACAGCCCTGCTCATGATGAGCGCATGTCTGACTGCAGCCCTTGCAGGCTGCGGACAAAAGGAAAGCGGATCGTCCGCGGCACCGGCCGCAACCCCTGCGGCGAGCGCTGCCGCCAGTCCGGTGTCGACCGCTAGCCCTGCAGCCAGCCCCGCCGCTGCCGGATCTCACGGCGCCCACTGGAGCTACACCGGCGATACCGGCCCCAGCCATTGGGGAGAGATGGGCGCGGAGAACGCCGCCTGCGCCAACGGAACCGAACAGTCCCCCATCGATATCGATCTGGCCAAGGCCAAGGTCAACCAGACTCTGGAGGACATTCAGACCGTCTATAAGCCTACGGCCTTCACTGTAGTGAACAACGGCCATACCGTCCAGGCCAATGCGGCGGATTCGTCCAACGTCCTCCGGATTCAAGGCAAGGACTACAACCTGGTGCAATTCCACTTCCACCTGCCGAGCGAGCATGAGTTCAACGGCAAGAGCTTCGACATGGAGCTTCACCTGGTCCATAAGAATGCGGCTGGAGAGCTGGCCGTGCTGGGCGTCATGCTGAAGGGCGGCAAGGAGCAGGCGGCTCTGGCTGAACTGTGGTCCAAGATGCCGGCAGGTGAAAATATGGAAGGCGTCAAGCTGGAGAAGCCTGTGGACCTGGCGGCCCTCCTGCCTGCGGACAAGGCGTCGTTCCGGTATAACGGCTCGCTGACGACTCCGCCTTGCTCGCAGAGCGTCAAATGGACCGTGCTGGAGCAGCCGGTGGAGGTATCCCCGGCCCAGATCGAGGCCTTCCGGAAGCTGTTCCCGAACAATGCCCGTCCCGTGCAGGAGCTGAAGGGGCGCACCGTAGAGACCGACAAGGACAAATAAGCGGCCGCAAGCGGTCCAACGTAACAACTCCCCGAAGAAGCCGGCTGGCCGGCTCATCTCGGGGAGCTTTTTATTTTGAGGGGGAATTGGTTGCACAATTCCTTAACTTGACTTAAAATAACAGATAATAACTTAAGTCAAGGAGCGCGAAGCCATGTTTCAAGAGGAACGTCTGGACCGGATCATCCGGCATCTTCAAGACAACCGACGCATTACGGTCGAGGAGCTGTGCGCGCTGCTCGATATCTCGAAGGACACGGCACGACGGGATCTGATCAAGCTGGAGGAGCAGCGGCGCATCGTGCGGACCCGGGGCGGAGCCATGCTGCCGTCCTTCAGCAAGGAGATCGACCACTACGAGAAGCGGCTCCATACGGAGCGGGGCGTGAAGCGGGAGATCGCCCATGCCGCCGCCAGACTGGTGCGTCCCGGAGACTATCTGATGCTGGATTCCTCCACTACCGTTCAGTTCACCGTGGAGTCCATCTCCTTCAGCGGCAACGTGGCCGTGACCAATTCCATCGACATAGCCGGCCTTCTCGCCTCCCGGGAAGGCGTGACGCTTCATCTGCTGGGCGGGCAGCTGCACAAGGAGCAGCGGTATGTGTACGGCCCCCGGGCAGCGGCCACGCTGGCCGAGTACCGGTTCGACAAGCTGCTCCTGGGCGCATGCGGCATTACGGCGGAGGGGCTGTCCAATCCCTATGAGGAGGAGGGGCTCCTGATCCGGGACATGATCCGTTCGGCGGACCAAGTGATCGTCCTGGCCGATTCGTCCAAGTTCGGGAAGCGGCTGTTCTGCCGGGTGGCGGGCTTTGATTCGGTGGATGTGCTGGTGACGAACGAGAAGCCCCCTGCTGAGATTATGGAGCAGCTGGAGAAGTATGGGGTGGACGTGATCGTCACCGGAACAGACGCAGGACATGGAGGTGTCTAAGGCATGAACAAGCTGCTTCGGCTGGGTGCCTGGTCGTATCTGGCCACAGGCTTCTCCCATGTGCTCATCGGCTCCATATTGACGGCGCTGCTCCAACATTACGGCGGAGAGTATAGCGAGGGCGGCGGGCTGGTGTTCGCCCAATTCTTCGGCTTTATGATCGGCGTCTCCACTGTCGGTCCGTCCGTGCAGCGGTTGGGGAGACGCAATGTGCTGTGTGCGGCCATGCTGGTGCTCTTCGCCGCCCAGCTCTATGCGGTGCTGCTCCCCTCCTGGGAAGTTCTCATCGCCCTCCTGTTCATCATGGGCATCGCCTTCGGCTCCATCGAATCGTCCGTCGGGGCGCTGATCCTGCTGGCCTTCAAGGAGAAGCAGGCGGCCGCCATGGGCAAGCTGGAGCTGTACTTCGGGCTGGGCGCCCTGCTCATGCCCTTCTTCTCAGGCATCTTCCTTCTCTTCGGCATCTGGCGGTATGCCTTTGTGCCGTTGGGGCTGCTGGCTCTGCTGCTGGCGGCTGCCTGGCGATTCACGGACTTCGGCTTAGGCAGCAGCGAATATCTAAGCCGCGTGCCGAAGAGCGGCCCGGCCGGGGAGGACGGCTCCGCCCCGCAGGCCTCCTCTGCATCCAGAGGCTCCCGGCGGCTGGTGCTTGCGCTCTTCGCCGCGTTCTTCTTCCTCTATGTCGGTGTGGAGGTGTGTCTGATCGAATTCGCCCCGTCCTGGATGATGGACGGATACGGCCTCTCTCCGTCGGCCTCCGCCTGGGTGGTGACACTGTTCTGGCTCACCATGTCCATCGGCCGGGCGTTCATCGGGGCCTTGGCGGAGCGCTTCAGCTACTACCGCTACCTGCTGGTCAGCCTGGCGGGAACGGTCCTCGGCACAGCCGGGCTGGCGGCTGCGCCCAGCGCATGGGCCGCCTACGCCAGCATGGCGCTGTTGGGCTTCGCCATGGCAGGTCTCTTCGCGGTGGCGCTGATCTACGCCAACTCCTTAGCGTCGGGCCGGGAGCAGGCCACCGCCAGCCTCCTCATCTCCACCGGCGGTGTCGGGGGAGCGGTTATGCCGCTCCTGCTGGGCCGGTGGATGGACCGTTTCGGATCCGCCGCCTCGATCTGGCTGATGGCGGGGGCGGCCGTCATCATGCTGACGATGGTGCTGGCTGCGCTGCTGCTTCCGAAGGCGGCCGACTCCAGTTCGGAATGCGACGGAACCATGACGGTCTGACGGACGATCGGCGGTCGATGCCACCTTGCGTCTGCCCGGTATAGACGAAGATCCAGCCTCTCTTTAAGAAGGGGCTGGAATTTTTTGTGTGGCGGGATCTTTTTTCTTTTTCCCCGGCTTCCGATACAATGGGTAGTGCGGTATGCTTATTCATGTATGCGTTTGCACAGGGAATGGGGGATGAAACCCAATGTATCGGGTTATTGTGGCGGAAGACGAAGAGGATGTCCGGGATGCCATCGTCCGTGGAGTGGACTGGGAGGCTCTCGGCTTTGAAGTGATAGACAGTGCGGAGAACGGCCAGGAGGCCTGGGACCAATTCGGCCGTCACACGCCGGATGTGCTGCTGACGGATATTAAGATGCCTTTCCTGGACGGCCTGCAGCTGGCGGACCGGGTGAAGAGCCAATATCCGTCGACGCGAGTCGTCATCTTGTCCGGATATGACGAGTTCGAATATGCGCAGAAGGCGCTGAAGCTCCAGGTGGATGAATATGTGCTGAAGCCCTTCTCCACCCAGGAGCTGCTGGGGGTTATGGGCAAGGTGAAGAACGCCCTGGACGAGGAAGCGGCGGAGAAGAAGAATGTGGACACGCTGAAGGAGCATTACCGGAGGAGCCTGCCGGTGCTCCGGGAGAACCTGCTGGCTTCGCTGATGATGCGTCAGCTAAAGAAGCGGGAGATCGAGGAGAAGGCCGCGCTGTACCAGGTCCCGCTGGAGGGCCGCCACTACCAGGCGGCAGTCATCAGCATGGATGCGCCGGGCGACAAGGGCGGGCGGCAGCCGGAGCAGGAGGGGGCGGTCTCCCTCTCGCTGAAGGACTCCGAGGATCAGGAGCTGAAGCTGTTCGCCGTGCTGAACATCGCCGAGGAGATCGCGGCGGGCCATGGCCTCGGCAAGGTGTTCCTGCACAATGGGCAGGTCGTGGTGCTGGCCATCAGCGCGGATGAGGACGGGGAGGCGGCGGCCGCCCGGATGCTGGCTGCTGCGGATGAGATCCGCCAGGCCATCGAGCGCTACCTGAAGCTGACGGTTACGGTGGGCGTAGGTCTGGTCACTCCGGATATCACCCGGGTGTCTTACTCCTATAAGGATGCCGTGCTGGCGCTGGACTACCGGGTGATCCTGGGCGGCAATCGGATCATCAGCATCGCGGATGTGGAGCGGCGCTACGTGGAGAAGGTTCGCTTCGACGAGCTGAAGGAGGAATCCCTCATCCGCTGCATCAAGCTGGGGACGGTCCCGGAGCTTGTCAGCATCGTGGATGCCCTGTTCCAGGGTCTCCTGGAGCAGCCGGTATCCGTGAAGGAGTACCAGCTGTACCTGATGGAGATTCTGACGGCAGTGCTGAAGGCGGCGAAGGATGCGGACGCGGACCTGGACGAGGTGCTCGGTGAGGATGCGGTTCCCTTCGCGGAGCTGCACCGGTTCCAGACGCTGGAGGAGGCCAAGTCGTGGCTGGTGATCCTGTGCACCCGGATTATGGGCAGCATTGCGGTGGTCCGGCAGAGCGCCTATAAGAATCTGGTGGAGGATGCGCTCGCTTATACCCGGGCCCACTATCAGGACACGGATATCTCCATCCATAAGGTGTGCAAGCAGCTGCACATCAGCACGGGCTACTTCAGCAGCATCTTCAAAAAAGAGATGAAGATGACCTTCGTGGCCTATCTCCTCCACATCCGCATGGAGGCGGCCAAGGAGCTCTTGCGCACCACGGATCTGAAGGCCTTCGAGATCGCGGAGAAGGTCGGCTATACGGAGCCCAACTACTTCAGCTTCAGCTTCAAGAAGCATGTCGGCGTGTCGCCGAAGGAATACCGGAGCAGCACCAGAGAGGGGTGACGGGCCGTGACGGGACGGTTCCGGGAGAAAGCCGGGGGGGTGTCTCCGCAAGGGGGCTTCCTCCGCAGGAAGAGAAGCATCCAGATCTACATTACCGGGCTGTACACCACCCTGATCGTCCTGGCCATGCTGGTGGTGGGCATCGTCCTCTACGACAAGTTCTCCAGCACGGCGGAGAAGGGGGCTTTTCTCAATACGGATCAGGTCGTGGACCAGGTGAACTTCAATGTGGAGTATTACCTGCGGGGCATGGCGGAGCTCTTCGAGCAGCTGGAGGAGAAGATCACGAAGAGTCCGGTGCCGGGCGGCAGCGATCTGACGGAGCAGCTGGCGGCCATCCTGAACACGCGCAAGGACCTGGTGTCGGTGACGGTGGTGAGCCGGAACGGACAGGTTCTGACGGGCTACCCCGGCACGACGCTGCGGCGGGAGACCCGGCTGACGGACCAGAAGTGGTTCACCGTGGCGCTGGAGCGGCCCAACTATCTGCATTATTCGTCTCCGCATGTGCAGAATCTGTTCCCTGGAGAGTACCGGTGGGTGGTGTCCTTAAGCCGGAGCGTGACGGTGCGCAACGGGGACGAGCGGGTGGAGGGCGTCATGCTGCTCGACGTGAACTTCTCCTCCATCGACGATCTGTGCCAGCGGGTCAGCCTGGGCAACAAGGGCTTCATCTACATTACGGACCCGGACGGGCGCCTGATCTACCACCCTCAGCAGCAGCTCATCAACCTGGGGCTGAAGGAGGAGGTCTCCACCGCTCGAACCCTGAATTACTCGTACGGCAGCTTCTATGAGACAGTGGGGGGCGAGAAGCGGCTGGTGCACGTGAAGACGGTCAAGAACATCGGTTGGAAAATCATCGGCGTCGCCTACATGGACGAGCTCGTGACCTCCACCAAGGAGGTCTCCGGGTTTATGGTGTGGCTCCTGGCGCTGGTGCTGGTCATCGTGGTGATGATGTCCGCCTACATGTCCGGCGTCATCTCCAAGCCCATCAAGCGTCTCGGCCAATCCATGAAAAACGTGGAGCGCGGCGACTTCGAAACGCCCATCCAAGTGCGCGGAGCGCTGGAGGTGGAGCAGCTGGTGCAGCGGTTCAACCTGATGGTGAGCCGGATCCGGGATCTGATGCAGCAGAACATCCGCGAGCAGGAGGCCAAGCGCAAGAGCGAGCTGGAGGTACTGCAGGCACAGATCAACCCGCATTTTCTGTACAATACGCTGAATTCGGTGGTCCGGCTGGCAGAATCCGGCAAGAACACGGACGTGGTCACCATGATCACCTCCCTGTCGCGGCTGTTCCGCATCAGCTTGAGCAAGGGCAGGAACATCATCCCTCTGGAAGACGAGCTGGAGCATATCAAGAATTATCTGATCATCCAGAACATCCGGTTCAAGAACAAGTTCGATTACGCCATCGAAGCGGCGCCGGAGACGATGAGCTGCATGTCGCTGAAGCTGATCCTCCAGCCTCTGGTGGAAAACGCCATCCAGCACGGCATCGAGATGATGCAGGACGAGGGCTTCATCCGGATCACTTCCGAGATCCGGGACGGGAAGCTGCTGCTGCAGGTCATCGATAACGGGCTCGGCATGAGTCCGGAGACGGCGGCCCGGCTGCTGGCGGCTCCGGGCGGAGGCGGCAAGGCAGCGGGCGGAGAGACCGCAGCGAACAGCAAGAGCGGCGGCTCCGGGGTCGGCGTCCGCAACGTGCACGAGCGGATCCGGCTGACCTTCGGCAGCGAGTACGGGCTGGAGTTCGAGAGTGAGCTGGAGGAAGGGACGACGGTGCGAATCTGGCTGCCGGTGTTTCATGAGCTGCTGGCGGGAGATGGGGAGGCGGGTGGCGGATGAACAGAAGGTCGACCCGGATTGCCGCTTGGACGGCGTTGGTCATGACCCTTGTGGCCGTGCTGATCGCGGCGGGGCATACCTGGAGGACGTCTCCCGGGCCGGTGAAGACGGCGGAGAAGCCGCAGATCGCCCTAGTGCTGGGCATGAGGCACGGCGACTATTGGAAGACGGTCTATCTGGGGGCCGAGGCGGCCGCCCGGGAGCGGGGGGCCAGCGTCCGCTTCCTGGGACCGGATGACGAGGAGGATATGAAGGGCCAGGTGGAAGCGATCCGGCAGGCGCTGGCCGACGGCGCCGACGCGCTGGTGCTGGCCCCCAACGATGACGCGGCCTTGGCGGAGGCCGTGGATCAGGCTTCGCAGCAGGTGCCGGTGATCACCATCGATTCGCGGGTCAAGTCCGCGAAGGTGAAGAGCCACATCGGCACCGACAATTACGCCGCCGGGACCAAGGCCGCGGGCGCGCTCTTGGATCTGCTGGGCCCGGGGCCCAAGCGGATCGGCGTCGTCGGCTTCGTGCAGGGCACGCTGAAGGCGGACCAGCGGGAGCGGGGGCTCCTGGACGGCTTGGCCGGGCGCGCGGACATCCAGGTGGCGGAGCGGGTGTACAGCTTCTCCGACCAGCAGCTTGCCGCGGAGCTGACCCGGCGGATGCTGGAGAAGCATGGGCCGCTGGACGGCCTGGTGGCGCTGAACTCCATCGCTTCTGTCGGTGCGGCCGAGACGCTGTTGAAGGCCGGCTTGACCGGCAAGGTGAAGCTGGTGGCCTTCGACAGCACCACGCGGGAGCTGGAGCTGCTGCAGGAGGGCACCATCCAGGCGACGGTCGTGCAGAACCCGTTCGGCATGGGCTATCTGGGCGTCATGCACGCCCTCGATGTCCTCTCCGGCGGCAAGGCGCCGTCCGCCTCCATGGACACGGGTTCCAAGGTGATCCGTCAGGACACCATGTTCTCGTACGAGAACCAGAAGCTGCTGTTCCCGCTGCTGAAGTAGCAAGAACCTCATAAGACGACATCTTCCTCTAAGTAGTGAGGGAGATGTCGTCTTTTATTTGGATCTTACGCCATCCCTTTCCTGCTAAGCAAAGTACTGCATGCTCATTAGCTCAGATTTGGTGCAACTCCCGTGTGTTACGACCCTCTTCCGGGTATCACCGCTCTCCAAAAGAGATGATTATATTCATGCGGACCGGACTGTTCTTATAATACAAGAACCAAAGCCGCTCTCGATCAGGAGGGGCCGTTTGGGTATGGTACACCGCGTTAAGGCAAAAGGGGGTTTCTTGGAGTAACGTTCTCAGCAATAGTGATATCGAATTTGGAGGGAGCAAATCCATGGGCAGCAGATTTATGAAAGCATTCAAGCGCCGGCTGGCAATGGCACTGTCGGCTGCACTTGTTGCCGCATCGGTGTCGATGGCACTGCCGGCTGCAGAGGTCCGGGCGACGGAAGGCGATAGCGGTACAACCGCCACCGTAACGGAAACCGTCTATACGCCGAAGCAGGACACCACTTATACGTATGATTTTAAGGAGTTCTCGACTTATACCTCTACGAACAAGATTACTACGGCGAGGTCGTCGGACGGCTTGCTGAAGCTGAACGGCGGCGGGACCATGTATTACCATGACACGACTCATGGAATGTCCGTTTTCAATGGCAATACCATCGAAATTCCGGTTGCGGGCAATGCCATCATCACCTTTCTTACATGCAAATATGGAGCCACGGGCACGATCAGCGTGTCGGGCGGCGCCAGCGGGAGTAAGGTGTCCGCGCCAAGCGTTACTTTGAAGGGTACAGTGGATGGAGAAGCCATGGTATTGAAATATGCCGGCAATCCGACGACGCTGATCTTCACGATCCAGAACAGCGGCGAAAGCTACCTGCATGGGATCAAGGTTGAGAATACGTCACAGCCCATTGAAATATCGAATTGGGCCCAGAAGAGCTTCGCCCTCCAGATCGGGGGTACCACATTGAACGTGACGGGAGCTGCCGCCAAAACGGGGAAATCCTCGGCTACAATCAGCTCCGGCAGCGTCTATTATGCGCTGAATACGAGTGCGATGGTAAGTCTGGATCTCGCCGGGAACAGCCTGAGCCCTTCTATTCTTACGAATGGAAGCCCCTCCATCGTACAGAGCTTGTCCGTCGACTCGGCCACCAACGAAATCGTAGCCGCCTTCGCGGATCAAACCACAGAGCCTGCGGAATACCGGATCAAGGTTCAGGATCAAAAGGCGTTCGTGACTCCTTCGGTCACGGATGTGTTTAACTTTGACTTGGCAGGCAATGCCATGCCTCATTCCATTGCGGCGAACACCCTTGCGGTTCCCTACACAACGGATAACGGAATACTGACCATCGCCACCGGCAGCGGTTCCAGTAAGCCTTACTGGCATGACAGCTCCCACGGCGTTGCTCTGTTCAACGGCAACTATATGGATGTGAAGGTGGCAGGGGATGCCTTAATCAGCTTCGAGGTCTGCGTATACGGTGCGGGCGGTACCCTGGAAGCATCCAATCTGGCTGCCGGCGGGACCGGTACCTTTGACTCCAACGTGATGAAATCCGCCACAGATGGCGCACTGATCACGTACACCTATAAGGGGAATGCCACAACCTTGCGCTTTACCTTAACGAGCACGGGGGAGAGCTACCTCCACGAAATCACGGTCAAGAACACGGGAACCATGGTCGGTTCCCCGGTAGCGCACGTTCAGCCGTCCATGCCGGTCGAGGTGGACAGCAATGACGCATTGTCCGTCACAGCTGAGGGACACCGGATGTACGTGAAACACACAGACACAGCAGCAAGCATCGGGACACTGACCGGTGTGGGTTACTATCTGTTCCCCAGCCGGGCGGATGCGGCTACGATTGAGGCGGATGTGACGATCCAATCCGTCGGTACCTCCGACAAGCAGGGGGTCTTCTTCGGGATGTTCGATGGGGCCAATCCGGTCTCGAAGATTGCCACACTAGGAGTCAGAGGCAACAAAACCGTCCGCAACATCTACAACAACGATGCTGCATCAGCTCCAAGCGCAGGAAGCACTAATGAAATGTATAACGTGGGAGATGTCGTCCACCTCGTATCCCAAAGAACGGCTGCGGGCTGGCATACGGAGACCAGAATCGGCTCGAAGAACACGGTTATTGATCTTGTATCTTCGAAGATTTACCTCATTTCCAATACGGCCGCAAGCGTCCGCTACGGCTTTGCCTTCGCCAATGTGGATGCGATGATCACCAATCTGGTGTTCAAAGATGCTGCCGGCAACGTGCTGTACGACCAGAAAGCGGCCTACAACCCGGTCGGCACAGCTCCTGCCGTAACCAGCGTAGAGGCGCCGGTGCTCTCGACGGACCGGACCGCTATCACGGTAAGCTGGAACGGCGACATCCCGGAAAAAGACGGGGTCTATGTGGTTGAAGTCTCCACCGATAACGGTGCGACCTACAAGACCTACGCCGACAATGTTGCGGCCAAAACCATCAAGGTAGGGGTACAGGAGAGCGGAATTTACAAATTCAAAGTATACGGCAAGTGCGGGGAACAGAGGACATCTGCGGCGGAATCCGCTTCGGTGTATGCATTGAAGCCGCTTGAAGCCCCAGTCGTCACTCTGGAGAGCGGAGACGGCGTGCTTACCGCCAGATGGAATGGTATTGCTACGGCAACCGCCTACGAGGTATATCGCAAGTCCTCGGAGGAAGCCGCGTATACCAAGCTGGCGGAAACGGCTGACCTGATCTACGTGGATCGCAGCGTCGTTAACGAGACGCCGTATTACTATTACGTCAAGGCCAAGTCGGCAGCGAACTCCAGCAATCCTTCCGTGGCGGTATTATCGGTTCCGTCCGCCGGACATAGTGGAGCGTATGTCTATGAAGGTGAAGCAGCCGATATTGTCATCACCAAGAAGTCCTATGACACAGTATTTACCGATAAGGCTACGCTTGAAGGCACGGTGGACCGGGCGGGAACCCTGCGGTTGGAGGTTAACGGAGCGGAACAGTCCCGAGCCGCCCTGGAAGCCCATGGAACCTTCCAATTCCGAGCTGCATTGACCGAAGGACGAAACGATGTCAATCTGTATTTTACCGATGAACAGGGCAAGGTCACCCGTAAAACCTTCAACTTCGTCTATCTGACCAACTACCAGATCGTCGTTGATGCGGCATATACCGGAGCAGACGGAGCGGCTATGCCTGAGAATCCGGCCATTAAGATGTATAAGTCGGTTCAGGCAGCGGTGAATTCCGTTCCTACAGCGAATACCAGTCGGGTCGTCATTCTGGTTAAGGAGGGCCAATACGTAGAACACCTGCGGATAGCTTCTCCGTACATCAGCCTTGTGGGCGAGGACCGGGATAGAGTCAACATCAACTTCTATGATCGGGTGCTGTCTCCGGAGGGAGGAAGCACAGAGGACCGGAATGCGGTCTATATTAAATCGACGGCAACCGGCTTCACGGCGGAGAACCTGACCTTCGAGAATACGTACCGCTACTTGGGTGACGGAACCAAATCCAACGAATCGGCGGACGCATTGAGAGTGGATGCGGACCGGAGTCTCTTCGTCAATGTGAAGCTGGTCGGTTACCAGGATACGTTGTACGCGGCCTCGAACCGCCAGTACTACTATAAGAGCTATATCTTGGGCAATGTGGACTTTATCTACGGCGGGGCGCAGGCCTTGTTCGAGGATTCGGATATCGTGTTCCGGTATAACGCGAAGAAGAACAGCGGATACGTAACCGCACCGAATACCGCTGCGGATAAGAGCTACGGCTACATCTTCAACAACAGCCGGATTACTGCGGAGGAAGGGGCTTTCGGCTCCAAATATATGCTGGCCCGTCCGTGGGGAGCCGCAGGTGCGGCGACTTTCATCAATACCTATATGGGTGGCATCGTCAACAAGACGGTCCCTTACGCGGATATGAGCGGCAACCTATGGGTCAATGCACGGTTCAATGAATATTACACGTACGGCGGCGGCTTTGCGATTCACAGCGGCAGACCGCAGATTTCTAAGGCGCAGGCCGAAGCCATGCTGAGCGTGTCCTCGTTGGGCTGGAATCCTTCGCAGGCAGCAGCAGACACCTCCCTTCAGGCTTATGTCGGGGATGTGTTGACCGAAGGACCCGAGAAGTTCATTGAAACGGAATATGTGAACGAAAATGCGGACCCGAATTCTACCAAGGACCGTGCGCTGCAGAAGTTCGCGCTGGAAGGGTATGCGGCTGCCCAAGGAGTAACGGGAGGCGGTCTCCTGCTGGAAACGTCCCAGCGTTACTACAAAGTAGCCACAGCAGAACAATTCCTGCAGGCGCTTGTTGCCGTCAAAGAAAGTGCGAAGGCAAGTGTCATCGAGCTTACAGCCGACATCGCCTTAGGCTCGAAAGAAATCGGAAATGCCATTACCACCTACAGCAGTGTCATCACCCCGCATACGAATCAACCGCTAACGCATCCGACGCTTCTGCAGAGCGGGGTGTCCACACTGTCGCTTAGCGGCATGAGCAACCTGACCCTCTTCTCGAAGAACGGTGCGAAGCTGACCCATACCACGGTCAAGATCAACAATTCCAGCAATATCATCATCAGGAACCTGGCGTTCGATGAGATCTGGGAATGGGATGAAGCGACGCATGGGGATTACGACCGGAATGACTGGGATTATATCACCGTCGAAGAAGGAAGCACCGGAGTCTGGATCGACCATTGTACCTTCTACAAAGCGTACGATGGTATAGTGGACGTGAAGAAAGCCGGAACTCTTCTGTCGAATGTTACGGTGTCCTGGAGCAAGTTCTTGCCGGGCAGCGAAGGCGCGTTCTTCGATGTCATGATGGATACCCTGGAGGCTAATCCCGGGCAATATCCGTATTATCAAGAGCTCTTGACGGCACATGGCATGACCAAGGAGCAGCTTCGTGCCTACTCGCGGGCTCAGAAGAAAACACACCTGATCGGTGCTTCCGATACGGAGGAAAACGCAGCCAACCTGAGACTTACCCTGGCTAACAACTATTACTACAATTCCATGGACCGGATGCCGCGTATGCGCAAGGGGGAAGCCCACGTCTACAACACCATCATGGATGCGTCGGAGCTTCTGGCTCTCCGGGCTACCATTGCGGATGAATATGCCGCATCGAAGGTAGTCAGCAACGGAGCCATCTCTACGCAGGGAGCCAAGGTTCTGGTGGAGAACTCCAGTATCAACGGCATCAGCAAGGCGCTCTTAAGCGGCAACGGCACCAGTCCGGCAGGCTACATCGGCGCACGGAATACCGTGTATATCCTGAATGGGGTACCGGCGGAATTGGCCGTAACCGACAGTGTCAATGCGGGACTGGTAATGGACATCGATGCATTCAAGCTGACCCTGCCATACCGCTATACCCTGTATGACCCCAACACCCTGGCTTCTACGGTGCTGCCGTACGCAGGAGCGGGTGCAGTGACCATGTCCTATGTCCAATGGGAGAAGACCGTTTACAACGGTCTGGAAGACCCCTCCAGCCCCAGTAACGAGGAAGTCACCGACGGTCCTGTTCCCGGCCCTGTCGTGGCAGGACCGGTCGCCTCCACTCCTGACAGTACCGCTGCCGGCAATGGTGACTTTAGCGGCGCTGTGACGGAATCGGTGAAGGACGGCGTAGTCACGGCAGTCATCGATGCAGCCAAGGTTAGGGACCTTCTGTCCAAGATCAACAAGGATCAATCGGTGCTTCAGTTCGTGGTCCATGCTTCCGGCAACGTTGTCAAAGCGGAGCTTACTCCGGAAGTGTTAAAGGCCGTGTCCGGTAAGAGCAACGCGGCCGTCCTGCAGATCGTATCGGAAGCCGGCAGCTACAGCTTGCCTGCGAATCTGATTGATGTTCAGGCCATAGCCCAACAATGGGGCGTTGCGGAACAAGACTTGAAGATCGGCGTCACGTTGGAGAAAGTGATCGGGGATAAGATGGAGGGCGTCAGAAAAGCGGCTTCCGACAAGGGTGCAAACGTACTCGGGGAGCCGGTCGAGTTCTCCGTCATCATTGAAGCCCCTAACGGCAAGAAGCAGGAATGGAGCACCTTCAGCACCTACGTCAAACGGACCCTTCATTTGCCGAAGGCTGTGAATCCGCAGTCGGCTGCAGGAGCGCTGTACAATCCGGTAACGAAGACCTTAACCCCGGTTCCGACCGTGTTCAATGGTACAGAGGCCACTCTTCTGCGCCAAGGCAACAGCATCTATACCGTCATCGAGCACGCCAAGACCTATGCCGACCTCTCGGGACATTGGGCGAAGGCAGACGTTGACATGCTGGCCAGCAAGCTGATTGTAAATGGGGTGTCCGACACTGCATTTGCACCGGATCAATCGATTACCCGCGCCGAATTTGCAGCCCTCTTGGTTCGTGCTTTGGGCTTGAACGAAGGGAAAGCGGTAGGATTCAGCGATGTTGCGGATGACGATTGGTTCTCCGGAGCCATCGGTGCGGCGAAGCAAGCGGGTCTGGTCAACGGCTTCGATGACGGAAGCTTCCGTCCGAATGCCGGCATCACCCGTGAAGAGATGGTCACCATGATCGTTCGCGCACTGAAGTTCGGCGGCCAGGAGACGAAGGGCGATCCTTCGCTGCTGGATCGCTATGCAGACCGCTCGAGCCTCTCGTCCTGGTCTAAGGAAGCCGCGGCGCAAGCTTTGTCCGCCGGCATTATCCGGGGCACCAGCGAGACCACTTTCGCACCCCAAAACAACGCGACACGCGCGGAAGCTGCAGCGATGCTGAAGCGTACGCTGCAAGCATTGAAATTTATCAACGAGTAAGAGAGCAAGCGAACAAAACCCAAAAAAGACGACATCTGCCTCGAAGTAATGGGGCAGATGTCGTCTTTGATTTTGATCAGGGGCGTTCTTGTTATACCTTGAATTTGGATACGGCGGCCAGCAGCTTCTGCGCCGTCTGCTCCGTGGCCGACATCAAGCTGGCGACCTCTGCGGATTTCTCCATGGCGTCAGATGTCCTCTCCGCAATGGTGGTCGTTCCCCGGGCTCCTTCGTTATTCGATAGAGCCACTTCATTAATGGACTGGACCAGACTTTGAATGGAAGCCAGCAGCTGCTCGGAGGTGGCGCTGAAGTCGGTGACCAGCTCCTGGAAGGCTTCCGAATCACGGTAATACTGCTCGCCGGTGTTAACCATGGTGTCGTAATCCCGGATAACGGCCGTATCGATGAAGGTCAGCGCTTTTTCCGAGCTTTGGGTCAGGCTTTCCACCGATTGGGTGACCTCTTTGGTAACCTCTTGGATCTGTGCCGCCGTTCGCGCGGAATGCTCGGCCAGCTTCCGGATTTCCCCGGCAACAACAGCGAAGCCTCTGCCGGCTTCCCCGGCACGGGCCGCCTCTATGGCGGCATTCAAGGCCAGCAGATTCGTTTGGGTGGTGATTTCTAGAATGGAGCCGGTCAGCTGTTCGATTTGGTTCACGGAGGAAGCCTGCGCCAATGCGGTGCGGGATTCGGCCTCGATCTGGGCATGGAGGGTACGGGCGGCCTCTCGAGAGCGAATGGCAGTGTCCTTCAGCCCGAGCGCGCGCCCCGAGATTTGCTCCGCCAAGCCCGAACCCTCTTGGGCTTTCACGGCGATAGAGCTGACGGCCTGTTCCAGCTCCACCGAGGTGGCATTCATCCCCATGGCCATGGCGGACGTCTCTTCCATGCCTGCGGATATTTCCTCTGTCGTGGCGGAAACATCCTCAATCTGGACGGCTAGCCCATGGATGCTTGTTGAGGATTGATCGATGTTGGCTTTGACTTGGCTTGTCTCGTCGTGTACCTGACGGAGAACGGATTGGATGGAGCGGGTCATGCCGTCCAGCGACCGCCCGAGTGCCCCGATCTCATCCTTGCGTACCTTCAGTCGCGCTGGCGCTTGACCCGTAAAATCCGCCTCGGCCAAGCGATTGACATAGCCGACTGCCGCAAGTACAGGACCGGCGATGAAGCCGGATGTCAGGAAGGCAAGCACCAGAGCCAGCAGGACGGCAGCTGCAATCATGAACATGGAATTGCGGATGGAGCGGTTCAATACTTCGAACACTTCATCCTCGGGAGCGACGACCACCACCTTCCAGCCCGTGACGGGAACGGTGGAGAAGCCAGCAAGCTTGCGGACTCCCTCGGAATCAACGTAAGGGGCATATCCCCGTTCCTTCTTCAGGACTTCCTCTGAGATGGCCTTCTTGTAAGATTCGCTGCCGCTGGCTTTTTCAAAGCTTTGTCCGATACGGGTCTTATCCGGGTGATGGATGAAGACCCCTTTGTCGGAAATCATGTACGCATAGCCGCTGGCGCCGATTTTAATGGGGCCCAGGCTGCCGTTTAAAGCTTCCGTATTGATCATGCTTCCGATTGTACCGGTGAATTCCTGCTTTTCGGTAAGGAGCGGAACCATCAAGGTCATGCTGTACCCGCCCTTATCTCCCATTGGGATCAGGTCACCGAAGGCCGGTTTTTTTTGTTGGGCGGCTATGACGAATTCGGGAGCTTGGGATACATCGATGAATTCTTTATTCCCGATCGGGAGGGACCCCTTGCGGTCTACGGCAAAGGAGGAGTAGGTATCCGGGTCGTACTGCCGGACTGCTCCGGCGAGCAGGTTGGCCTTGTCCGACGGCATGACCGCAAGGTTGGGGTTATCTTGAAGCAGCTTGTTCAAGACATTCACCTTGCTCTGCAGCCAGTGGTTGATATTCATCGCTGTCGTATGCGCCAGCAGCTCCTCCTGAAACCGGATATTGTCTGTTAGCCTGCTTTTGCTTTCTTGGATCTGGAACGAGGCCAGGCCGATAAGCGGCAAGAGGACCATGAGAAGGATCATTGCGGTAAGACGGAATCGCAGGGTACGGAAGAAGCTCATGTTGTTACGCCTCCTAATGATGTCTAAGATGTTGTCTCCTCAAGATGCATAAGACAATAATATTACCTATTCGACAATAAATGACATTGTTCCTGTAAGTTATTTCTTTAATCATGATTAGGGTAAGGTGCAAAAGGAGTGGATGAGGATCGTATAGGTCGTGGTCACATGAGAATTTCGATAGAACACAGGAGGATTTTGAATTCGAATCTTCGTGGAAATGGGACATAATAAAGCCAGACCACAAAGGGAGGTTCAAAACCAATATGAAAAAGACAGCTCTCGTATTGACCGCAGGCGCTCTGCTTGCCACTGTTGCCGCAGGCTGCGGAGACAAGAAGGAAGACACCAAGCAAGGCACCGCCGCTAGCCCGGCCGCCAGCACCGCACCTGCAGCCAGCACCGCTCCTGCTGCAGGCAAGCAAGCCAACATCGGCGTGGCCATCTATAAGTTCGACGATACCTTCATGACCGGTGTGCGGAACGCGATCTCCGATGCAGCCAAGGACAAAGCCAAGGTCGACATCGTAGACTCCCAGAACTCCCAGCCGACCCAGAACGACAAGGTTGACCTCTTCATCTCCAAGAAAGTGAACGCCATGGCCATCAACCCGGTTGACCGCGCCGCGGCAGGCGTCATCATCAACAAGGCCAAAACCGCCAACATCCCGGTTGTGTTCCTGAACCGCGAGCCGCTGCCGGACGACATGAAGAAATGGGATAAAGTATTCTATGTGGGCGCCAAAGCAGAAGAGTCCGGCACCATCTCCGGCCAGCTCTTGGTTGACCACTGGAAAGCCCACCCCGAGATGGATAAGAACAAGGACGGCGTGATGCAGTACGTCATGCTGAAGGGCGAGCCGGGTCACCAGGACGCCGAGCTGCGCACCAAGTTCTCCGTCCAGGCTATCGAAGCCGCCGGCATCAAGGTACAGAAGCTGGCTGAAGATACTGCTATGTGGGACCGTGTTAAGGGCCAAGAGAAAATGGCCGCCTTCCTGGCAGCTAACGGCGACAAGATCGAAGCCGTACTGGCCAACAATGACGACATGGCTCTGGGCGCCATCGAAGCTCTGAAAGCTGCCGGCTACTTCAAGGGTGACAAGACCATGCCGGTTGTAGGCGTAGACGCTACCGCTCCGGCGCTGAAGGCTCTGTCCGACGGCACCATGCTCGGCACCGTGCTGAACGATGCGAAGAACCAAGGTAAAGCCACATTCGCCATCGCCAACGTCCTGGCCCAAGGTCAGACCCCGACCAAAGAAAACACTGGCTATGACATCACTGACAAGCAATATGTCTGGATCAAGTACAAGAAGATCACCAAGGAAAACGCAAACGAAGCGCAATAAGCGAAGATACGACAGGAAGGCGGAGGGGATCGGGGCAGCCTGGCCCCTCCCGTCATTCCTTAGCGAGATTCGCTTCAGAAGGGGCGATGAGTGTGGAGAACAACCAATACCTACTGGAAATGAGAGAGATTACGAAGGAATTTCCGGGCGTCAAGGCCTTGAACGGCGTTACCCTGCAAGTCCGTCCGGGAACCGTCCACGCTCTCATGGGCGAGAACGGCGCCGGCAAGTCCACCTTAATGAAGTGCCTGTTCGGCATCTACACGCCGGACGGCGGCGAGATGTTCCTGAACGGCAAGAAGCTGGAGCTCAAGAATTCGAAGGATGCCCTCGAGAACGGCATATCCATGATTCACCAAGAGCTGCACCCGGTCCCTTTCCGCAACGTGGCGGAGAACGTATGGCTGGGCCGGTTTCCCATGAAGCGGTACGGCCTATTCAGTCTGGTCGATGAAAAAAAGATGTTCCGGGACACGGAAGACCTCTTCCGCAACCTGGAAATGGACATTAATCCGAAAACGCTGGTAGGCTCCTTGTCCGTCTCGAAGGTCCAATCCATCGAGATCGCCAAGGCGGTATCCTTCAATTCCAAGGTCATTGTCATGGACGAACCCACCTCCTCCCTGACGGGGAACGAAGTGGAGCAGCTGTTCAAGATCATCCGCGATTTGAAGAGCCGGGGCGTATCCATTATCTATATATCGCACAAGATGGAAGAGATTCTGACCATCTCCGACGACGTCACTATCATGCGGGACGGCACGAAGATCGGCACCTGGCCGGCCTCCGAGCTGACGACGGACATGATCATCTCCAAGATGGTCGGCCGCGATCTGACCCAACGGTATCCCCCGCGCAGCAATGTGCCCGGCGGTTCCTTGTTGAAGGTGGAGAACTTCACCTCGCCCAATCCCAAGTCCTTCAAGAACGTATCCTTCGAGCTCCGCAAGGGCGAGATTCTCGGCGTAGGCGGCCTGGTCGGCTCCCAGCGGACTGAGCTGATCGAAGCTATCTTCGGCCTTCGGGCTACCACCACCGGATCCATGGAGATCGACGGCAAGCCGGTGAAGATCCGGTCCTCGCTGGACGCGATCCGCCACAAGATGGCGCTTCTGACGGAGGAACGGCGCGTCACGGGTATTTTCCCGGTGCTGTCGATCCATGAGAATACGGTCATCTCCAACCTGAAGCGCTACGAGAAGCCCTACCTGCTGCTGGACGGCAAGAAGATGAAGGAAGACGTGGAGAAGAGCATCGAGCGTCTGCGCGTCAAGACCCCCTCCAGCAAACAATTGATCAAGAATCTGTCGGGCGGCAACCAGCAGAAGGTGCTTCTGGCCCGCTGGCTTCTGACCGAACCGGACATCCTCCTGTTGGATGAACCGACCCGCGGCATCGACGTGGGCGCCAAATATGAGATCTACACCATCATCGCCGACCTGGCGAAGCAAGGGAAGAGCATCATCATGATTTCCTCCGAAATGCCGGAGCTTCTGGGAATGTCGGACCGGATCATGGTTATGAGCGAGGGCCGGCTCACCGGCATCGTAGACGGGGGCAAGACCAACGAAGAAGAAATCATGCGGCTTGCCGCCCAGGCATGACGAAGGAGGAACAGAAGATGAACAACAGCATGAGCGCTAAGAAGAATATCAGCGTCAAAGAGATTTTGTCCCAGAATGCCATCTATATCGTTCTTATCGTGTTGATCGTGGGCATCGCCATCAAGGATCCTAACTTCCTGTCGGTGACTACGTTCCGGGATATTCTGCTGCAGAACTCCACGAAGGCGATCATCGCCCTGGGTGCCGCGTTTATCCTGATTACCGGAGGCACGGACCTGTCGTCCGGCCGCGTCGTCGGTCTGACCGCCGTCGTATCCGCCTCCATGCTGCAGGCCTCGGATTACCCGCGGCGCTTCTTCCCGAACCTGGGCGAGCTGCCGATGATCGTGCCGATCGTGCTGGCCATTCTGGTAGGCTTGATCGTCGGTCTTCTGAACGGCTGGATCGTCTCCAAGTTCAGCGTGCCGCCTTTTATCGCCACCCTGGGCACCATGGTTATCGTATACGGCGCCAACTCCCTCTACTTCGATATGAAGCCCAACGAGTCCCAGCCCATCGGCGGACTTCGCGATGACTTCAGCCATCTGGGAACCGGCTTCTTCGGCCCGGCCGGCAAGTACTCCATCCCTTACATCGTGGTGATCGCCCTGGCGGTCGCAGCGCTGGTATGGGTGATCTTCAACAAGACCCGTCTCGGCAAGAACATGTACGCCATCGGCGGCAACGTCCAAGCGGCGGCCGTATCCGGCATCAACGTCAAGCGCAACCTGACTTACATCTACGCCATCGCAGGCGCCCTGTACGGCCTGGCGGGCGTGCTCGAGGCGGCCCGTACCGGCGGCGCCACCAACAACTACGGCAACATGTATGAGCTGGACGCCATCGCGGCGTGCGTCGTAGGCGGCGTTTCCACCTCCGGCGGCATCGGGACCGTTCCGGGCGTACTGGCCGGCGTGCTGATCTTCGGCGTTATCAACTACGGTCTGACCTTCATCGGCGTCAGCCCTTACTGGCAGCTGATCATCAAGGGCCTCATCATCGTAGCGGCCGTCGCGTTCGACATCCGCAAGTACGTCCAGAAGAAGTAATCTCTCCCTATAGGCACAAAAACAGCGGTTGGGCAGACATTCTGCGCCAACCGCTGTTTTATTTCGTCCGGGCCGAGGGCTTCAAGCGGCTCTTGCGGAGGAAGCCCGCCGCCAAGACCAGGAGAGGAACCCCGTATGCAAGGGGCAGCGCCATGTAGGGCCAGATCTGGGACAGGAACTCCATGGCCCGGAAGTGGCTGCTGACGACGTAATAGCTGGAGCCGCCCAGTACAAGCGTGACCGGAATATAGAACGGGGTCTGCTTGTCGGCTCCGAAGGTGTAGGACAAGGCTTTGACCGCGCAGTACTCGCAGAGCAGGATCTGAACGAACAGCGGGATAATGAACATGGCTACCATGATCATCTCATACCGGTGCATGAACACCCCGATCTCCGCGCTCCGGGCCAGCTGCATGCAGGAGACGATATATTGGGCTACCATCTCTGGGGACAGCACGACCACCTCCAGGATGGGCCACAGCACGACGATGATGCCGCCATACACAATGCCGATGACGCCGGCCTTGGTCCATTTCTCCTTGGGTGCCACAACGGGAAGAATCAGCGCGGTCATCAAGGTAGCCATGCCCCAATCCGTATCGTTGTGCCGGCTGGTATGAAGGATCTGGAGGAAGCCGCTCTCCACCACGGGCCTGAGTTCCTTCAGATCCATCTGCTGCAGGGACCCGAGGATCATCAGAATATTGAAGACGACCATGCAGAGAATGGCCAGCAAGGATGTGCGGCCGATGACCTCCAGCCCCTTATACATCCCGTACAAGGCGACGGACAATGCGACGATGAAGAACAGGTAGGTCGGTGCCTGCGGCAAAAAATAGTCCATGATGTGGTACACGAAGGTAATCATGATCGTGGCGAAGGCCCCGGTGAAGAAGACGAAGAGCAATAGACCCAGAGCCTTGGCGGGCCACCGTCCCAGCAGGATCTCCGCCTGCTCCAGGATCGTCTTGGAGGGCATCCGCTTGATGATCATGACGGTCAAGAGCATGATCGCGGCTCCCTTCAGAGTGGAGAAGAGGGTGGCAAGCCAGATGTCCCCGTAGATCTCCCGGGCCATGACCCCTTGGGTGACGCCCAAGGCCTTGGCATAGACCATGGACATGATCATGGCCATCAGCATGCCTTCGGATATCCGGATTTTCATCAGTCGTTCTCCCCCTCCTGTTGGCCCAGTGGACGGGTGGGCAGAATCAGCAGCACCGGGTTGGTGATCTCGGCGGTAACCTCCACTGTGGCCTCTGATTCAGCGAAGACCTCCTGCCATCGGTTGCGAATGGTTTTCCATTGGCCCGGATACCGGTTCTGGAATTCCTTGCCCAAGTCCAGAAAGTCGGTTTTGTACACCTTGATCGCCTTGTTAAGCACACCCTCCAGATCTCCCTTGTATTTGGCGGCGGCTCCTTTCTCGAGAGACTTGGCAGCCGATTCGGTTCCATCGGGAGCGGTGCACCCCAACTCCACCAGATCCATTGTGACATGGAGCTTCACGCGGAACTTTACCTGCTCGCCATCGTAAGAGGGTGTCACCTTGAAGCGGTTGCCCCGCATCTCCAGGCTGACGGTATGCTTGTCTTCTCCGGGACATGGCAGGGAGATGACGCTGGATTCCATCTTCTCTATAAACCACAGAAGTCCCCGGCTTTCCCCGGGGGATAAGGTCCCCAGCATCTTCGAGTTCCGGAATACGGCGGCGCCGGATAGCTCGACCTGGTCCTCCTTGGGCTTGGGTGACGGCTTCTTCATGTCGTACTCGTGCTTCGCCTTCTTCACCAGGGCGATGACCGGATTGGAGGACCGGCTCAGATAGGCGGCCCCCACCTCCTTAATGGTGGTGCGGGGAGCCTCCGAGACGATCCGGTTGAACCGGAACAAGCGGTCGATGCTGTCTCCTGGGATCGGCTCGGCCCCCGTGTCGGTGGAGACCAGCTCGCTGGCTTGGCCGGGCGTGACGACCACCCAGGTGTTCATCCGGAGCTCATGGTTCCGGGTGAAGAAGTCGACCACCTCCCGGATCCCGTCCTTGGCCAGATCCTCGCCGATGACGATGACTCGGTTATGGGCCCAGAACACCCTGCGGGAGGTGAACCGGCCCAGGTTGCGGATCGCCTCGAAGATGGACTTCCCCTCGGCGCTCACGATCCAGACCGGCTCCCCGCTGACGCCGCCCGAGCCCTGGGTGTTTCCCCGCGCGGCCTGGGTCCGTACGATCTGGGCCGTAACCCGGACATTGCCTGACTTGGCCTTGTCCAGGCCGACGGCCATAACGAGAGCCATCTGGTTCAGCTCCAGCTTGCCGCAGCCGGCGGGCAGGAGGAGCGCCGCCGTCAGGAGGACCACAAGGGCCCGTCTCCATAGACTCATGGCTGATTCTCCTCCTTCTCTTCCTGCTTCCCGGTCCGGGAGCTCTCTCCGAAGGTATCCGGTCCCGGCATGGCGCCCTTCCTCATCCGGTTGGGGTCACCTTGGGAGAGCCACGGCCGTTTCTTCATGGTCCACCACGGCATGCGCAGAATGATATCCTTCTGCTCCGACGGGCGGAAGGGGGATAAGGGCTCCATGTAGGGCTGCCCGAAGGATTTCAAGGACAGGATATGCAGCAGCATGATAACCAGTACCCCGCCGAAGCCCAACAGTCCCATGGTGCCCGAGGCGATCAAGAGGGGGAACCGGGTGATCCGGACGGAGAACGAGATGGCATAGTTGGGTACGGAGAAGGAGGCGATCCCCGTTACAGCGACGACAATGACGGCGAAGGTGCCTACGATGCCCGCCTGTACGGCCGCTTGGCCGATAACCAGGGAACCGACGATGCTGACCGCGGAGCCGATGGGCCGCGGCATGCGGAGACCCGCCTCCCGCATCAGCTCGAAGAACAGCTCCATCAGCAGCACCTCGAACAGCACCGGGAACGGCACCACCTCCCGGCCTGCGGCAATGGTCAGCGCCAGCGCCGTCGGCATCATCTCCTGATGGAAGCTGGCGACGAGGACGTAGATGGAGGGCAGGGTCAAGCTGATGATCAGGGCGGCGAGCCGCAGCAGACGAAAGAAGGAGCCCACATAATACCGGGAATAGTAATCGTCACTCGCTTGGATGAACATCCAGAAGGTGGCCGGCACGATGAGGGTGAAGGGGGTTCCGTCCACGAAGATGGCGGCCCTTCCTTCCAGGAGGCAGGCCGCCACCTTGTCGGGCCGCTCCGTCGCTTGAGTGGTAACGAAGGGAGAGAGGGGCTCGTCATCGATCATCTCCTCGATATAGCCGCTGCCGATAACGGAATCCATATCGATGCTGTCCAGCCGTCTCTTGATCTCGTCGACCAGCCCTTCCTTCACGAGCCCTTCAATATAGGCGATATTGACGAGAGTATGGGTTTTGCGGCCTACCTTGGTCTCGTCAATGCGCAGGTTCGGGTTGTGCAGCCGTCTGCGAAGCAGAGCGGTGTTGGTCCGGATGATCTCGGTGAACCCGTCCCGGGGTCCGCGGATCACCGGCTCTGTGGAAGGCTCGTCGATGCTGCGGACCGGCCCGCCGATGGTGTTAAGCAGCAGGGCCTCCTTCGAGCCGTCCAGGAGCAGGAGCGTAAGGCCGGCGAACATGCCCTCCGAGGCCTGCTCCAAGGTTGTGATGCGCTTGAAATCGGTCGTATTCACGACGGATTCCTGCAAGATTTGAAGGCTGGACACATCCTCCTCATACCGGTGTAGAGGCTCGAGGATGCCGTTCTGGACCACCTTGCCGTCCGCCAGCCCGTCAAAATAATAGAGACAGCCCTTTTTGTCCTCCGGCTTGCGGAGGGCAAACTCCCGCTCAACCAGGTCCACGGATTGGCCCAAGAGCTTCCGGATGGATTTCCGGTTCTTCTCCAGGCTGTCGGATAGATCATGTTTGCTTTCACGCGCCTGCCCGTTCATTATGGGGTCACCTCACGCAGGGTGTGTTTCGTATAATCTGTCCGGCGGGCTGGTAAACTATGCATATTGCGGAAGAAGGATGAAGGACGGGATGAGATGGATTTCTATTCGATGTGGATCTACCGGTATGTGTTGAACGCCCCCTGGTTCGTGTGGGGCTTCGTCTGGACCATCTTTGCGCTCAATCTCCTGATGCCGCTTCTGCTCTGGCTGACCATTGCCGGCCGGCGGATTCGGATGCCCGGCTCTTCGAAGAAGCCGGGCACACAGAACGAAACCCACCCAGACCCCGGATAGGGGTTGGGTGGGTTTCGTTGTCATGAAGCGGCTGTCAGCCGGTCCGGGGAAGCGTGGGCGCTGCCGGCCTGCGCTGCCGGTGGCTGGTGAACGCCGCCTGCGGCAGGGCGATGCCCCCCAGGATCAGGGCAACCCCCAGCCATTGGAGCGGGTGCACGGTTTCGCCCAGGACGAGCCGGGACAGCAATACGGCGGTAGGCAGCTCCGCGGAGCTCAGGATGGAGCCGAGGCCGGGTCCGATCTTGGGCATGCCCGCGGCGAAGAGCAGATTCGGCAGCACCATACCGAAGAAGCCGAGCGGCACGCCGAACCTCCACAGGCCCCCGCTCAGATAGGTCCCGTCCGCTAGGAAGGCTGGAGGGAACAGCACAAAGGCCAGCAGCATGCCGCCGGTGGTCATGGCGAAAGCCCGCTGGAGCGGGTGGTGCTCCGGCTCCGTCCGGCCGCTGAAGAAGATGAACAGGGTGAAGCTGACGGCGGACAAGAGGCCGTAGAGGAGCCCGGTGCTCCATTCCAGCGCTCCGGCGCCGATGCCTCCAGCCAAGAGCGTCCCTGCGATGAGGACGGGGATGGCGGCAGCCTTGGAGCGCGAGGGCCAGCGTCGGGTAACGGCGGCCTCCAGCAGGACGCCGATCCAGCTGAACTGGAAGAGCAGGACGATGGCGACGGAGGCCGGAATCGTCTGGAGGGCGGAATAGTAGAACCAGCCGGTCAGCGTGCTGAAGGTCCCGACGGCCAAGAGCCGCAGCCAGCTCCGCCAGGGCAGCCCTCTCCGAAGCAGGAGCAGGCGCCCTGCCAGCAGCATACACCAGCCGGTAAATACCTGGCTTCCCAGCACTTCTCCTGTGGTGAATCCGTCTCCGTAAGCCAGCTTGACGATGGTGGAGAGCACGCCGAAGCTGACGGCGCCTCCTATAATGAAGAGTATCGGGCGGATGGGCATGAGGATGAACCAACTCCTTCAGAGCCGTAAGACGGCATACAGATTGTTCCATGGTACCATGGCCTGCCGGAGGCGGCAACCAGGGGGGAAGCGAAGAGGCCCCTGATGGTGCACACCCGACAAGCCGGCTCTCCATCGGGAACACGGCACGCCCGATGCGCACGCGGAGCTTCGGGTTGTTGCGGTCGTGCATTTTGCGGTTATGGTCGTCTCTTCCCATAAGGTCGGATGCCTCCTTGAACTCATTGGTACAAGCAGTAGAATGCGGATTCCGGACTCAAAGTATGCGGCCTCCTCCTGGTCCGGCAAAAAGCTATTGACGCGGAAGCGGCTTCGGTGATAGCATAGTAAAAATTTAGAGTAACCGTTAGGAGGATTAGGAGCGTGGCCTTTTATTATTTGGAACCGTCCCGGACGTTCAGTGAATTTCTGCTCATCCCCAATCTGACAACCAAGGAGAACATCCCGTCCAAGGTAAGCCTGAAGACGCCGATCACCAAGTTCAGGAAGGGGGAAGAGGATCCGGGCATCTCGCTGAACATTCCGTTCTCGTCCGCCGTCATGCAGGCCGTATCCGACCACCACATGGCCGTCGCGCTGGCGCGATGCGGCGGCATCTCGTTCATCTTCGGCTCCCAGACGGTAGAGGATCAAGCCCGGATGGTGCGCAAGGCCAAGAGCTACAAGGCCGGCTTCGTCGTCAGCCGCTCGAACCTGACCCCGGAGCATACGCTGGAGGACGTGCTGGCGCTGAAGCAGGAGACGGGACATTCCACGGTAGCGGTCACCCATGACGGCTCCCCCAACGGCAAGCTGCTGGGTATCGTCACGAGCCGGGACTACCGCGTCAGCCGCGATGCCCTGACCAAGAAGGTAGGAGAGTTCATGACCCCGTTCTCCCACCTGATCTATGGGAAGCTGGGCATCACGCTGGGAGAGGCCAACGACCTGATCTGGGACCACAAGCTGAACTGCCTGCCTGTCGTGGACGAGCAGCAGGTGCTGCAATATCTGGTGTTCCGCAAGGACTACGACGAGCACAAGGAGAATCCTCTGGAGCTCTTGGACGCCAATAAGAGCTACATCGTCGGCGCGGGCATCAATACGAAGGATTACGAAGAGCGGGTGCCGGCTCTGGTGGAAGCGGGCGCGGACTGCCTCGTCATCGACTCCTCCGACGGTTATACCGAGTACCAGAAGGAGACCATCGAGTTCATCAAGGCCAACTTCAGCATCCCGGTAGGCGCCGGCAACGTGGTGGACCGGGAAGGGTTCCTGTACCTGGTGAACGCCGGAGCTGACTTCATCAAGGTGGGAATCGGCGGAGGCTCCATCTGCATTACCCGGGAGCAAAAAGGCATCGGCCGCGGACAAGCCTCGGCCTTGATCGAGGTAGCGGCGGCTCGGGACGAATACTTCGCCGAGACCGGCATCTACGTGCCGATCTGCTCCGACGGCGGCATCGTGCATGACTACCATATCACCCTGGCCTTGGCCATGGGCGCGGACTTCGTCATGATGGGCCGCTATTTCGCCCGGTTCGACGAGAGCCCGACGAAGAAGCTGAAGATCGGCAACAACTTCGTGAAGGAGTTCTGGGGCGAAGGCTCCAACCGGGCCCGCAACTGGCAGCGGTACGATACCGGCGGCAAGGCGGGGCTCGTGTTCGAGGAAGGCGTGGATTCCTACGTTCCTTATGCGGGTAGCCTGAGGGAGAACCTGGAGAAGACCCTCCACAAGATCAAGTCTACCATGTGCAACTGCGGCTCCCTGTCGATCGGAGAGCTCCAGCAGAAGGCGCGGATCACCCTGGTATCCGCTACCAGCCTGGTGGAGGGCGGCGCCCATGACGTCATCCTGAAGGAGAACAGCCTGTCAGGCGATTGATGATCGGATGCAATCCCAACAAGAAGAAGCCCGGAGAATGCTCTCCGGGCTCTATTTTTTGATCAGCCAAAGGCACTATTGCCGCTGGTTGCTTGGATCAACGCCCAAATCCGAGATCAAGGGCAAATCTGCCGCTTGTTACCCCATAGAAGGGAACCAGGGTACTTTCACCCTCCCATCAACGGTATAAATGCCGTTCATCAAGTCGGATGATGGGGAACACGATGAACCGAACGGCAAATCTGCCGTTGATCGGATGGAAGGGATACGGCCGTTTGCAGAGCTACCATAACAGGTGGATCAACCCTGCGATCGGGAACAGGCCGAGCAGGAAGATCTCGAACCAGTAGAGCCGGTTCTCCATGTGGCGGTGGCTCAGCTTATGGTAGGACTTCATGGTGCTGCGCAGGCTGTGGATCTTGCTCTGGAGCACGTCGAACCGGTCGTTGATCTCCATGTACTCGGAGAAGGCGTCGTAGAGCCGCCTCCCGTTCAGGGTCAGGTTCAGCTCCTCCGCCAGGGACCGGTCGAAGATGCGGATGTTGTGGATGCTCTCATACTCGAACTTCAGGAACTTGGAGACGACGCTCATCAGGGAACGCTTGTTCATGCGGAGCTTGCCCCGGTTCAGGTCGTTCAGGTAGCGTTCGGATTCGTCGATGCTGGACTCCACGTCCAGCTCGATCTTGTTCATGGCGGACGACTTGGCCAGCAGGATGGAGATCAGCGGGATGAAGGACTCCTCGTACCGGTACACGGCGCCGCTCTCGGGAAAAGGGCGGATCTCCTCCGGATTCTGCACCAGGATCGTATGGCTCTCGGAAAACCGGGCCACCATCTCGTAATCGATGCCCTCCGTCAGTCCGGCGATGAATTCGAGGAACACGCTGACGTCCGCCTCCTCGAAGTTGACGAACGTGATGCAGCCGAACTCGAACAGATAAGCCTGGAGGGGGCCGCTTTGGCGCTTCAGGATCTCCTCCAGCTGGGGACCCTGCAGGACGATATATTCCTTCCAGCTGCTGGCCCGCTGGAGCTGGAAGAAGCTCGCCACCTTCTCGAGAGGAATGGAAGGACTGATCTTGGAGCTGCGGAAGCGAAGAACGGTTCCGGGGGTCATTTGATCAGCTCCACCAGCATCAGAATCACTTCGGCTACGATCAGGATGACGATGATCCATTCGACGAACAGACCGCGGATGGAGTGGCTGATGGTGGAGAAGCCGTCCATCATGTTGTACAGGATCTCGGTCTTGCTCTTCAGGATCTGGTACCTGTCGGAGAGCTCGAAGAACTCCGTCATCTTATCGTAGAATTCGCCGGCCACGCTGTTGGCCCAGGTGATGTCCGGCTTATCCAGGATCATGATGTACGCGATGGTGTTGTATTCGTGGCGCACGATCCGGGCGGTGGTACGGGCCAGCTCCTTGTCGCTGATCCGGAGATTGCCCTTCTCCAGCCGCTCGATCATGGTCTCCAGACGGTCCAGAATCCGGCCCAGCTGCTCCTCGGTCTTCTCCAGGGCCACCGACTTGGCGATGACGATGGAGATGAGCTCCGGATAGAAGATCTCGTATTCCGGCACCACCACATATTCGTCGGTCAGCTCCGTGCCCTCGGTGGCGGTTGCGCCGACGTGCAGGGAATAGTCATCCGTATAGGTGTCCAGATTGCGCATGTCGATGTCCGACTCGAAGGTGCGGACGTATTGCAGGAAGACAGTGACTTCCTCGGGACCGGTATGGTTGATGAAGACCACGCTGCCGAAGGAGAAGACGAGCACCTTCTGCGTGTCGCCCACCGGCTTCTTCAGAATGTTCTTCAGGATGTCCCCCTGCAGGACCAGCGGCTCCTCCCAGGTGTATTTTTTGGGGATTCCGCAGTCGCTGGCGATTTTGTTCAGGTCGATCTCGTTGCTGACGGCATAAGCTTTGAAGCTCATGGTTTCCATATGTGCATCACCCTTCTAAGGAATTATACCAATAATCGGCGCCCGGGTAATGCTCCGGAAGGTGCTTTTTACATTGTCCTATTATGTAGAATTTGTAAACCGGGCCAAGCCATACCCTCTGGCGTGAAAAAGCCCGGCGCCATCCTGGTCGGATCAGCGTTCCGGGCTTGACTCTTGTATGAGGATGCTTACAGTTCCAGCTCCCGAAGGAAATCTTGGTCCAGCTGGTCGGCCAGTCGCTGGCTGATCCGGCTGTTCAGGGCGGCGATGACGGTAGTATGAATGGATTCGGGCAGCTCCCGGCGAATGGCTTCGAACTGGTTGTGGATGATGATGTCCATCACCCGCGGCGCCAGATGCTCCTCGGCCTCATTATGGAATCGTTCGGACGAGCTGAAGGTGGTCTCGCGTACCGCCTGTCCGTTGCAGTACAGAATCTCACGGGCGACGGATTTCTGGACGATCAGGTTGCCTCGGGCCGTCAGGAATACCTCCGTCAGGGTCGACGGGTAGATGATGCCGCAGAAATTCGGGTCATTCAGGTGCGTGTTCTCATCGGTCTTCTTCTCATGTTGGGCGATCTTCTTGCAGTAGACCTTCTTCACTTCGTCGAACTTCCGCAGGCGGAACAGCGTCTCCTTGAAGCCGAGTGCTTCCAGCTTGGTCTTGTTGATATACGTGCGCAGGGCCGCAGTCAGGAAGGAGGATACGGCACGGCTGTCACCCTGGGACAAGTCAACGGCTTTATTCAGCAGCTCACGATCGATCTCAACCTCGGGATGCGGGAGACTGGTGAGAAAGTCCATGGTGGGGCCCTCCAGATATACATAGTATAGTGCTTTCCCTCCCATTATAAAGTGAACACGCCTTCATTCCCCGGGCGAAAAATGATAATCTCATGAATTTTATCTTCAGCCTCTATTGCATAGGGGGAGGGGGTATGTTATGATACATTCATCAGCTAGATATACCCTACAGGGGTATCCTACAAAAAGATCCGGGTTCCGTTCTCTAAACCGCGGATATTGATCATAGAGGGAGGCGAACTCCATGGAATCGAAACAAACGACGATGCAGATTACGGGTATGACCTGCGCCGCCTGCGCCACTCGGATCGAGAGGGGCTTAAGCAAGCTGGAAGGGGTGGAACGCGCCCACGTGAACCTGGCCTTGGAGCGGGCGACCGTGAACTATGATCCCGGACAGTTGAAGCCGGAGGAGCTGGAGGCCAAGGTGGTGAACCTGGGCTACGGTGTGGCGAAGGAGTCCGTAGACCTGACTATCGGAGGCATGACCTGTGCGGCCTGCGCCGCCCGGATCGAGAAGGGCCTCTCCCGGATGCCCGGCGTGTCCAAGGCCAGCGTGAATCTGGCGCTGGAGACGGCCCGGGTGGAATGGAGCGGCGGCGGGCTGGCGGCGGCCGATCTGATCCAGAAGGTGGAGCAGCTGGGGTATACGGCGGCCGTGAAGCAGGAAGCGGGAGCCGATGCGGGCGACCACCGGAAGAAGGATATCGCTCGTCAGAAGGCTACCTTCTGGGCCTCCGCCATCCTGTCCCTGCCGCTTCTGTGGTCCATGGTCGGCCACTTTTCTTGGCTGTCGTTCCTGTGGGTGCCGGAGGCGTTCATGAACCCTTGGGTTCAGCTGGCCCTCTCCTCCCTGGTTCAATTCTGGATCGGCCGACAATTCTATGTGGGCGCCTACAAGGCGCTTCGCAACGGCAGCGCCAACATGGACGTTCTGGTGGCGCTGGGCACGTCGGCGGCTTATTTTTTCAGCGTGTACCTGGTCTTGCAGTGGTGGTCGGAGGGCGGGCACCATATGCCCGGGCTGTACTTCGAGACCAGCGCGGTGCTGATCACCCTGATCCTGCTCGGCAAGCTGTTCGAGGCTCTGGCCAAGGGCCGCACCTCCGAGGCAATCAAGACCTTAATGGGGCTGCAGGCGAAGACGGCGACGGTCATCCGCGATGGCGCAGAGCTGCAGGTGCCGGTGGAGCAGGTGCTGCAGGGCGACGTGATCCTGGTGAAGCCGGGCGAGAAGATCCCCGTGGACGCTGTGGTGCTGGAGGGCCGCTCGTCCGTGGACGAATCCATGCTGACAGGGGAGAGCATCCCGGTGGATAAGGAGCCGGGCACCACCGTCATCGGGGCCACCCTGAACAAGAACGGCTCCCTCCGGATTCAAGCGGTCAAGGTGGGCAAGGATACCGCTCTGGCCCAAATCATCAAGGTGGTGGAGGAGGCCCAGGGCTCCAAGGCGCCCATCCAGCGGGTCGCCGACCTGATCTCCGGCGTGTTCGTTCCCATCGTGGTGGGTCTTGCCGTCGCCACCTTCCTGATCTGGTACTTCATCGGGGTGCCCGGCGATTTCGCCGAAGCCCTAGAGAAGGCGATTGCGGTTCTGGTCATCGCCTGCCCCTGCGCCCTGGGGCTGGCAACCCCCACCTCCATCATGGCCGGCTCAGGCCGGGCGGCGGAGGCGGGCATTCTCTTCAAGGGCGGCGAGCACCTGGAGCTTACGGGCCGGATCGACACCGTCGTGCTCGATAAAACCGGCACCGTGACCTACGGCAAGCCGGTGCTGACGGACGTCATCCTGGCCGAAGGCGCCAAGGTGGCCGGGGAGGAGGAGCTGCTCCGGCTGGTGGGGGCGGCGGAGAAGCCGTCCGAGCACCCGATGGCCGACGCCATCGTCCGCGGGATTGCAGACCGGGGCTTGGCTCTTCCGGATGCCGAAGCGTTCGAGGCCATCCCCGGCTACGGCATCCGGGCCCGGGTGGACGACCGGGAGCTCCTGGTCGGCACCCGCCGGCTGCTGACCGGCCAAGGCGTGGCAATGGCGGCGGCGGAGCCGGAGATGGAGCGTCTCGAGCGGGAGGGCAAGACCTCCATGCTGGTGGCGGTGGACGGTGTGTGGGCCGGTATCGTGGCTGTGGCCGATACGATGAAGGAGACGTCCCCCCAGGCTGTGGAACGTCTGCACCGGCTCGGCATCGAGACGGTGATGATCACCGGCGACAACCGCCGGACGGCTGAGGCTATCGCCAAGCAGGCGGGCATCCGCCGGGTGCTGGCCGAGGTGCTGCCGGAGGGCAAGGCCGCCGAGGTCCGCAAGCTGCAGCAGGAGGGCAAGCGGGTCGCCATGGTGGGCGACGGCATCAATGACGCTCCTGCGCTGGCTACGGCCGACATCGGCATGGCGGTGGGCACCGGCACCGACGTGGCCCTGGAGGCGGCGGACATCACGCTGCTTCGCGGAGACCTGAACGGCATCGCCGACGCCATCTACATGAGCCGCCGGACCATGGGGAACATTAAGCAGAATTTATTCTGGGCCCTGGCCTACAATACCCTGGGCATTCCGATCGCAGCGGCTGGGTTCCTGGCTCCATGGCTGGCCGGTGCGGCGATGGCACTGAGCTCCGTCTCGGTCGTGATGAACGCGCTGCGGCTGCAGCGGATCAAGCTCTGAGACGGCGCATATAGTGAGGGAAGGGACTGTCCAAGAGGAGAGAGGGAAGGGAGCTAGGGAAGCATGGAGAGCATGAACGGAGAGCACGAACGGAAGGATCTGCCTGAGCAGGATGAGGCGGCCGAGAACTGCTGTCATACGGGGGGCGAGCGCAAGAGCCACCATTCCGAGAAGATGAAAGCCAATCTGATTACCCGGCTGAACCGGATCGAGGGCCAGATCCGGGGTGTGAAGGGTATGGTGGAGAAGGACGTCTACTGCGACGATATTTTGAACCAGCTGGCTGCCATCCAGTCGGCGCTGAACGGCGTCGGTAAGCAGCTGTTGGAGGGCCACCTGAAGTCCTGCGTGGTGGAGCGCATCATGGAAGGCGATCACGAAGTCATCGACGAGCTGTTGATCACCGTCAACAAGCTGATGAAATAATTCATTCTATTACGAATCCTAAGGAGAGATGAACCATGGCACAAGCCACATTGAAAGTCGAAGGAATGTCCTGCGGTCACTGCGTGAAATCGGTAGAGGGTGCCCTAAAGCAAGCCGGAGCCTCCGGCACCGTGGACCTGAACGCCAAGACGGTCACCGTCCAGTACGACGAGAGCAAGCTGAACCTGGACGCCATCAAGGCGGCCATCGAAGATCAAGGCTACGATGTGGTGTAAGCAAGGAGCTGTAGGGCAGGCCGATCCGGGTAATCCGGGTCGAGCCTGTCTTTATTGTTGGTGGCCTTGAGCCGGCCGGGAGCGCGGGGGCAGGTGGGGCCGTCGAAGCCACTGCCCGCCAATTGACGGGGAGTCGCATTTCAGCAAGAAAAAGGGGAGCCCCCAAGCCCGTTAAGGCTTCTCGGCTCCCTTCAATTTAATCGGCAGGATTCGGCTTCAACCGGTTATAGCCCCGCTCGCCGTAAGGCTGCAGCTTCTCCAGCCACACCTTCTCCAGCTGCTTGACGGCCCAGGAAACATCCGAGATGTCGTCGGCGGCTTTTTCCTCGAGGACATCGTAGGTGAAGGCGGCAGCGCCGTATTCCTTCCACTCCTTCTGAAGCGGCAGAATGTGGAAGCGTCCCAAGTCCAGCTGGCTCTGGATCATCAGCCACTTGTTCTTCAGGTTCGGATATCCGGCCACGTAGATCTTGCCGTTCACTTGGTTGGTGATCCGGATGACGCCCAGGTAAGTCTTGATCTCCTTGTATTGTTCCTGGAGCTCCTTGCGTCTTGATTTATCCATGCGTATTCCCTCCTAGTGCTGCGTCGTGTGGCAGGCTCCCGCCAGCTATCAATATCCAAGCTCCTTCAAAATCCGGGACAAGGTGGACAGGCGCTCCCCGATGAGCTCGCCGTCCTCGCTTAGCGCTTGGCTGAACAGCCGAATATCCTCCTGGATCCGGTCGTTATCCGTACATACGGCCAGGGTCATGGCGTCTCCCTGCAGGCCAATCCGGTCGATGACCGGTTGCTCCGGGTCGTAGAGGTCCTTGTATCGGTAAGCCTCCCGGAAGTGCTGCAGGCCGCGGCCCACCAGGATGGCCAGATCCAGTACCCGATGGAGGGGCAGCTCCTCGGATTGCCGGGACCACTTCTCTCCGGTATAGCGCCAGACCTTGGCGGATATATCCACCCGGCCGCGGTCGTTCCATTGGGCCAAGCCCAAGGACAGGCCTTTTGCGTCGGAATGATGAGCATAGCGTCCGTCCACGTTCTCGTAATTCTCGGACACGAGGACGGGCTTATGTTTAAGGGTTGTGGGAATTTTCATGGAGGTTCCTCCTTTGGCGGTGCGAATATTTACTAAATTACTAATTTACTAAATTACTACCCAATGAAGATTAGAATACCTTACCCATCCGCTTCTGTCAATCCTGCACGAGTCCAAGGAGCGTCAAAGGTGGGGGGGAGTCAAGCCAGCCAAGTCATTCATGGCACCAAGCCCAAGTAGCCCAAGCAGCCCAAGCAGCCCAAGCAGCCCAGGTAACCCAAGTAACCCAAGTAACCCAAGGTAGCCCAAGTAACCCAAGGTAACCCAAGTAGCCAAGTAGCAGTGAAGTCACCCACGGCCCCTGGAAACGCACATCTTTGTGAAATAAAGCACATACTGTGAAGAAGGTCATAGTCCGCGCTTTTGGCGGCGTGCTACGTTCATCCTATCGATAGAAATGGCTTGTGGCCTCGCAGGGAGGGACCGAACGATGAGAGAGCTCTTGGATAAGCTGTATGAGACGAATGCATTGACGAAGGAAGAGATCATAGAGGTTCTCCGCCATCTGGACGAGGGAGAGAACAAGAAGCTGCTGTTCGATTACGCCCACCGCACCCGTCTGGCCCATTACGGACCCCGCGTGTTCATGCGTGGGTTGGTGGAGTTCTCCAACTACTGCAAGCAGGACTGCATGTACTGCGGCATCCGGGCCTCCAACCGGAATGCGGACCGGTACCGGCTGACCCCGGAGGAGATTCTGGAATGCTGCAAGGAAGGCTATGAGCTGGACTACCGGACCTTCGTGCTCCAGAGCGGCGAAGACTACTGGTACACCGAAGAGCGGCTCATGGAGATCCTTCACCTGATCAAGAGCACCTATCCTGATGTGGCCGTGACCTTATCCATCGGGGAGCGCAGCCGCGCCACCTACGAGAAGCTGTACGCCGCAGGGGCGGACCGCTTCCTGCTTCGCCATGAGACCGCATCCCGGGAGCTGTACGAGAGCCTTCATCCTAAAATGTCCTTCGACAACCGGATGGAATGCCTCCGCATTCTGAAGGAGATCGGCTACCAGGTGGGCGCCGGCTTCATGGTAGGTCTGCCGGGACAGACGCTGGAGCATCTGGCCGAGGATCTCGACTTCCTGCACCGCTTCCAGCCGGACATGATCGGTATCGGGCCGTTCATCCCGCATAATGATACGCCGCTTAAGGGCTCCAAGGGGGGCAGGGTGGAGGCCACGCTGGTGATGGTCGCCATGGCCCGATTGCTGGTGCCCAAGGCGAACCTGCCAGCTACCACGGCTATGGGCAGCCTGGACCCCCAAGGCCGCGAACGCGCCATCAAGGCGGGAGCCAATGTGGTGATGCCGAACCTGTCGCCGACCTCCGTGCGGGAGAAGTATGCCCTCTACGAGAACAAGATCTGCACGGGCGATGAGGCCGCCCACTGCCGGAACTGCATCGAGATGCGCATCAAGGTCAGCGGCTTCGACGTGGACATGGGCCGCGGAGACAGTCTGAACTGGACGGAGCCGTCCGTCGGATAAGCCGCGGGTTCACTCATCCTTATAAGTGGAGCAATGAGACCGCTTGGGCCATAAGCCCGGGCGGTTTTTTGGTCTTTCCGCGGCACCTGGGCCGAAAAGCGGGATTTTCCCCCGGAACCTGACAAAAATCCGGTCTAGGAACCAAGCCGAAGCGAATAGATATGGTAGTATCCGGTTGGCCGGGAAGAATGGAAACGAGGGGGTGGACCCGCCGCTTGCCGGCTCAAGGGCGGGACTCTTATTGGACACCGAACCGATTCCTTATGCAATGCTGCTGCTGCTGGTACCGGTGCTGGTCATGCTGAACGGATTTTTCGTCGCGGCTGAATTTGCCATCGTCAAGGTCCGAATATCCCGGCTGGACGCCATGATCCAAGAGGGGCACCTGCGGGCCAGATTCGCCCGGAGCGTGGTGGGGAACCTGAACGCCTATCTGTCTGCATGCCAGTTGGGGATCACCCTGACCTCCCTGGCGCTGGGGTGGGTCGGTGAGCCGGCGGTATCCGCCGTGCTGGCGCCGCTCCTGCACCGGCTGGGCGCTTCCGATGGGGCGGTGCACACCGTCTCCCTGCTGCTGGGCTTCTTCTTGATTACGGTGCTGCATATTACGGTCGGGGAGCAGTTCCCGAAGACGTATGCCATCCGCAAGGCGGAGCCGATCACGCTGTGGTTCGCGGGACCGCTGATGGCGTTCTTCAAGCTGATGGGGCCGCTGATCTGGATGCTGGACGGCTTGTCCAACGCCCTTCTGCGCAGAGCGGGCATCCGCCCGGAGGAGGAGCGGGATCCGGTCCACAGCGAGGAGGAGCTCCGGTCGCTCATGAAGGAGAGCCGCAACAGCGGCCTCTTGGATCAGACGGAATTCACGATGGTGGATAATATCTTCGACTTCTCCGAGACGAGCGCGAGGGAGATCATGATCCCCCGCACGGAGATGGTGTGCCTCTATGCCGGCCTGACGTATCAGGAAAATATGGCGATCGCCATCGGCGAGATGCTGACCCGGTATCCGGTCTGCGACCCGGATAAGGACAGCATCATCGGCTTCGTCCATATTAAGGATCTGCTGAAGACGGACACGGACCGGCAGGATATCCGCACGCTGATCCGTCCGCTGCTGAGCGTTCCGGAATCCATGCCGATCAGCGCACTGCTCCGGCTCATGCAGAAGAACCGGGCTCATCTGGTTCTCTTGATCGATGAATACGGAGGCACGTCGGGACTGGTTACCGTGGAAGACATTTTAGAAGAGATTGTGGGGGAGATTCAAGACGAATTCGACGAGGAGCGCCCCGCTATCGAGCTACGGGAGGGGGAAACCTACTCCGTAGACGGCTTGATGCTCATCGAGGAAGTGAACGAGGAGCTGGGGCTGGATATCCGTTCCCAGGACTACGATACCATCGGAGGATGGCTGTATGCGCAGGTCGAAATTCCGCCCCGTCGCCATCAGTCCGTACGGCTGAACGGCTACGAGTTCGTGGTCGAGGATGTGGACCACCTCCGGATCTCCAGGATCATGATCCGCCCGTTGAGTGCGGGAGAATACGGGGACGAGGGGGATATGGTGTCATAAGCGGCTGTGACGGCCGCATATACTGAGGAGACAAGCACAAAACCGGCTGCTCGGTAAACGCCGGCAGCAAGGAGGCGGTCTCTACGATGCGGCTGCACCGAAAAATGGCGGCGGTGTTCTTCGGCAGCCTCATGGTGGCCATCGGCATCAATCTATGTTTCGTTCCGAATGAGCTTATGGACGGCGGCTTGGTGGGCGTCGCCCTGATCCTGAATTATATCTGGAAGGTGAAGGTGGGTCTGGCGCTGGTGGTTCTGAGCATTCCCATCTTCGTCTGGGCGTGGAACCGGAACAGGAGCTTCTTTTTTCACAGCCTTCACGGCATGCTGATCTCCTCAGTCCTGATCGATGTGGTGGCCATCTTCTACCGGCAGGTGCTGGTTCCGGAATTTGGGCCCATGCCCCTGCATCCTTTGGCCGGCGCCATCGGAGGTGGGCTGCTGGTGGGCACGGGCATCGGGTTGATGCTGCGTTATCAAGTCAGCACCGGGGGGACGGATCTGCTGGCCCAGTTTCTGTCCGAGCTCTTAGCGATGAATGTCGGCATCATCATCCTCTGGATGGATGTGGCGGTGCTCTTCATCGGAGCCCTGCTGCTGTCGGGGGAAACCCTGCTGCTCTCCGTCATCGCCGTGCTGGCGGTGGCGGTGGCCACCAGCTGCATGGTGCAGCAAACCGAAGAGGCGGACGCCCGGTAAGGGCTCCGCCTTCTTGCGATGCTGCGGTATTCGGACCCAGCCGCCTCGATGAAGGCCTGTCATCCCTTCTTGCTGTACATCCGGAGATCGCCAAGCTGGATCAGCACTTTGCCGAAGCGGCCTCCCTGCTGATAGCGGACCGCGCCGCCGGGATAGGTGCGGTTCAGATAATCCGTCACCACCCGGCGGGTGTCCTCCTCCGCCGGCAGCTTCCGCATCCGAAGCTGAGCCAGCATTTCTTCGGCGGCATCCTCGACGGAGCATTCGACCGTCTTCATTTCCCGGGTGACGAGGGAGGCGTAGGAATACCCCCTCAGATAAAGCAGCTGCAGCAGGTAGACCATCTCCGAATGGCCGTGGCTGGGAATCCGGTCCGTTACGAGCGGAAGGATCTCCTCCAGCAGACTATTCTCGTGCGGTCCGGCAGACAGGCTGATGTAGACGTACCGGCGGGCGCAGCGGATCAGGCTCTCCACGCTCTGCCAATCCGTCACGGCCGGGCACATGGAGGCGAAGACCAGGTCGAACCGGTTATGCCACCCTAGGGCGGCCGGGTCCAGCGCTTCGAAGGTTTCCCGTACCAGCGTGACACTCCCGGCCGTAAGCCCGGCCGCATGGGCTTGCATCAGATCGCCGAGCGGAGCGCAGGGCTCCACCGCTGTGACAATGGCGCCCCGTTCGGCGAAGGGGATGGAGAATCCGCCGGAGGCCGCCCCTACGTCCAGAACGGAGGAGCCCTCCCAGGCCATGCCCTGATCCTCCAGCCATCCCATGATCCGCTCCCGTCTTTTCACGCCTTCCTCGCTGAAGGCGGTACGGTCGAATTCCACCGCTTTGGGGGCAAAGGCTTCATAGGGATCGAAGCCGGTTCGCTTCATTCGGTTGGCGAAGGTCGACGGGTCGTCCCTCCAGGCATCTTCCCATACTTGGGCGTTCAATAGCTGCTGTTTATCCATGTGCAGATCCTCTCCATTCTTCTTCCGTTAAGTCCGTATTGATGGCTACGGCGGCCTGGCTTCCGGACGCTGCGGCTGCAATCAGCTGGGAGGACGCGCCGGTGGCCGACTCGCCGGCCGCATACAAGCCGGGCAGCGAGCTTCTCCCCCACGCATCGGTCCGGATTCCGCCGCCATCCGTCATCTCGCAGCCGAGTCCTTGAACGATCCGGTTCTGCGGAAGCCAATGGGGCGTGATGAAGCCGCCGGTTCGGGCCAGGCTGGAGCCATCGGCAAAGTCCACTCGTATCAGCTTCCCTCCGGAGCCCCGGAAGGCAGCCACCGGCTGCTCGATCAGCCGGATCCCCCGGTCGGCCAGGAGCTTCCGCTGGTCTTGCTCGAGCACGCGGAAGCCGTTGGTGCATACGGTCAGATCGCGGCTCCACTGATAGAGCAGCTTCGCCATGTGGAACAGCCGCGGCGTTCCCGATACCAGGATCAGGGGCTGATCGCGGAGCTCCCAGCCGTCGCAGTACGGGCATTGGAACAGACTCTTGCCATAAAGCTCCTTCAAGCCGGGAATATCGGGGAGGGCCTCCTTCAGGCCGGTGGCCATCAGAAGCTTGCGAACCCGGAGCGGTGCCCCGTCCGAGGTGGTGACGTTGAAGCCTGCTCCCCCACCCGCCAAGGAGACGGTTCGTACCTCCGCAGGGCGATGCACCACGGAGGGATACCGAAGCACTTCCTCGTAGGCGATGCGCCGGAACTCGGACGGGGTGACTCCGTCCCGGGTAAGGAAGCCGTGGGAGGCATGGGTTACGGCGTTTCGGGGCCGGGCGTCGTCGATCAGCACTACGGTCCGTCTGGCTCTGCCCAGCACCAGAGCCGCATTCAGCCCGGCCGGACCTCCGCCGATAATGGCGCATTCAAAGTCGTAGCTCATAGAGCTTCCCCACTTTCGTGTAAAGTGTATATTGCAGATATAATGGATTCATTATATCCATAATAATGGTATAACAAAGGACGGCTTGTCACACCGTCTTTATCGCTTCTGCCAAATCGGAAATTTTCTTCTCCCGCAAGTACATCTCCATCTGCCGTTCCGCCTCCAGAACAACCTTCTGGATGACACAGTCGTCCCCATGGTTCAGACTGCATTCGAACACCGAAGCGGTACCTTCGATAGCATGGATGATGTCGAGAAAGGAAATATCCTCCCGGTTCTTCTTCAGCCGGTACCCGCCGTTGGCGCCGGATACGGATTGAATGAGTCCGGCCTTCACCAGCTTGGCCAGCATCTTGGACAAGTAGGTGGGGGAGACGCCGAGCTTCTCGGCGAGCGGATGGACGCTGACCGGCTTGCCGGGAGCGGCGGCCGTCAGGTAGAGCATGGCATGCAGGGCGTAATCGGTCGCTTGGGAATATTTCATGTTAGGGCGGCTTCTTTCTATTGTGGACTTTATGAATCCATAATAGCTTTGATGCCGGAGATAGTCAAGGGCTCTGAATTTATCCTACGTTTCTCATAGCCAAAAAATACCCGGAGAAAGCATCTCCGGGCATCATGGTGCTGCTATCGGGCGCGTTGTACGGCCCTCGGTCAGGCTTCTGCTGCCGGGCGCTCCGCCGGCTTGCTGCCTCGCAGCCGCTTGGCGGTATAATAGCCCGCCAGCGACAGGGAGCAGACGGCCAGGATCGTCTCCATGGCCTGGAAGCCCACGGCATCCAGCAGGATGCCCGTCGCCACCAGCACCACCTGGAAGAGCAGGCGATCCAGCATCCCCCGCAGGGAGAAGAAGCGGCCGTGCATCTCCGGGGCCACTTCCTTCTGGAACAGGGTGGTGGTGATGGGGAAGAAGATGCCGGCGGCCAGGCCGAAGGCACCGAAGGCCACCACGGACAACAATTTCACGGAGGCCAGGATCAGCGCAGCATGGGCCGAGGCGAAGATGAACGTGCAGCCGAGCAGCACGGCCATTCTGCGGCGCTCGGAGCCGAACCGCTTGACCAGGAAGGAGCCCAGCAGGAAGCACAGGCCCTCCGCCGTGTACAGCCAGGCCTTGATGGAGGTGTCGGCCTGGATCTCGCTGACCTTCAGGATGACCAGATTGAAGCCTCCCAGGAACAGGGCGGGAACGAAGGTCAGGAGCAGGGCCGCCAGCACGTTGGGAGACTGCTTCAGCATGGGCCACAGCTCCATAAAGCCGCCGCGGGGCCGCTGCTTGGGGGCCTTCGGCCCGGTTGTTGCGCCGGACGGGAGGGAGGCAGCGGATGCTTTTGCCGAGTCTGCTTCCACGGCCTCTGCAGCCGGCTTCTCGTCCAGACGGAGCAGCAGGGTGATCAGGAACAGGACCGTGTAGGAGATGATGGTGCACAGATACATCATGTTCAAGCTCATGTACAGCAGGAGCAGTCCGCCGAAGGCTGTGCCGAGGACACGGGTCAAGGTGCTGACGGTCATGTACAGGCTGTTCACCTGCAGCAGCTCCTTAGCGGGCACCACCATGGGAATGATGGCCTGCCAAGCCGGGAAGAAGAAGGTGGCCGACGTGCCCAGCAGGAGCAGGTATACCACCATCCACCAGACGTTCCCCGTGGCGATGGCACCGAACATGAACAGGACGCTGACGATCCGCAGCAGACCCGACAGATTGATGATGGTCTTCTTGCGGGAGGCGTCGATCAGGCGGCCGGCATAGGGACCCAGGAACAGCCCCACATAGGTGTTGCACAGGATGATGAGCGACTTCAAGGTGTCCGACTGCACCGTATGCTGCAAAAATTCCAGGTTCCCGATGATGCCGACCCACATGCCCAGCCCGGCGACGGCCTCTCCGGCCATAATGAGCCATACGTTGCGGTTGCGCCACATGGTTGCTTACACTCCTGACGGTTGCGCGTTGGAGGACCTCCAACGGTCAAATTTATTTGACCATTATCATACCTGTGCCGGGAAGGAGCCGTCAACGGAAAGATTGGCTGGGAAAGGAAAGCACAGGGGGAGGCTTCGGCTGTAGGGAGGCTGTGTTGGGGGGGAGGGATGGTGCTGTGTAGAGGGTGGTACTGTCCCCCCACCACCGTTCCCTTCTCCACGCTCCGCGGATAAGTAAAAAGCCTCCTTCGGCTTCAAGCCGAAAGAGGCGATACGCGTGCTTCGCTTACTTGGACTTCTTCTTGGCGGCGGAACGGCCCAGCTTTTCGTCATGGGGCTCGGTGGTGTCCTTCTCGTCCGGAGCCTTGTCCTTGTTCTTCGGATCGGTCATGGCACGGCACCCTCCTTTCGCGCAATCGGTATGCTCCTGACGGAGCATGGATAATATGCGCTGGTGGCGGACGAGCTATACCCGCATCGCAGCAGTCCCGGCTGCAACGACGGCTGCACCATCCTGAACCAGACCGGCTATATCCGCCCGGGGCAGGCCGCTACAGCCGTCCCTCCCACTCTCCGTAGAAGCGCTCCAGATACTCCTCCATGAAGGCATGCCGGGCTTCGGCTCTTCGCCGACCCTCGGCAGTGTTCATCAGGTCCTTCAGCTTCAACAGCTTCTCATAAAAATGATTCACCGCCGTATCCTTCCCGCTCCGGTACTCCTCCGCGGTCATCTGCTCCCGCGGCTTGACCTCCGGATCGTGGGCGGGGCGGCCCTTAGCCCCCGAGTAGACGAAGACCCGGGCGATGCCCATGGCGCCGATGGCGTCCAGCCGGTCCGCATCCTGGACCACCCGGCCCTCGGGCGTCCGCATGGGAGGCCGTCCGCCACCCTTGAAGGACATGGTGGAGACGATCTCCAGCACATGCTCCCGGTCGGCGTCCGCCACTCCTGCTTCCGCCATCCAGCGGCTGATCTCGGCCAAGCCTTGGGCTTCGTCGCCGCAGATCTTCTCGTCGGCCAGATCATGAAGCAGCGCAGCCAGCACGCAGACGAACCCGTCCGCCTGCTCCACCTCCGCCAGGGAGCGGGCCGAATCCGCCACCCGCTTGATATGCCACCAATCATGGCCGGTGGTCTCGCCTTCCAGCCGCTCCCTCGCGTAACGCTCCGCTTCCGCGAGGATCCGCTCTGCGGCTTCGGCGGGGGTTCGTATCGCCGCTGGTTTTTGCCCGTGCTGCTTCTCTGGTTCCGTCATTCTCTCAACATCCCTTCTCTTCCTGGACTTTCCATTCCGTGAACGTACTGTACCACCCCCGCACAGCGGTGTCCAGCCAATTGTAGCCAATTGTCGCCAATCCGTCACAGCCCGGCAGGATGAGAGATTTCCCTGCGGCAACACTAGGGAAAGGAATGGAATCCCCATGATGGAGGCGGCGCGTAATGCACAGACGAATGAATCTGCTGATGTTCTCGGGTGAATACGACAAGGCGATGGCCGGGTTGATCCTAGCCAATACGGCCAAGGAGCTGGATGTGGAGGTGACCATGTTCTTCGCGTTCTGGGGCTTGTTCCTGGTGCGCGATCCGGAGAAGCTGAGCCTCGAGGACAAGTCGCTGTATGAGCGGATGTTTGCTCTCCTGACTCCCCGCGGGCCGGAGCAGCTTCCGATGTCGCGGATGAACTTCGCCGGCTTCGGCAAGCACATGCTGGAGGAGATGTTGAAGGACGACGAGGCGCCCCGGCTCATCCATTTCCTGAAGGGGGCGCGGAAGAAGAATATTAAGTTCTACGCCTGCAAGCTCTCCGTAGAGGTCATGGGCTTCAAGCAGGAGGAGTTCCTGCCGGAGGTGGAGATCATCGACGCCAAATCTTACCTGAACGACGCCCTCGATTCGGACATGCAGCTCTTCATCTAAGAGGAGGGGAATCCGGGACGGATTCCGGCTCCTCCCCCAGACGGAGAAGGTCATGCCGCCAAGATGATGACTCGAGTCACTACCTGCCTAAGGGGAAGAGGCGTATAGTGAAGTCAGATTGTTACCAATATCTGACGGAGACGGGTGGAACGGACATGATGCAGGGAATGTTTCGGAATGCGGCGTACCGCAAGCTGTTTGTGGCTAATGTAACCTCGCAGCTGGGCAGTACCGTGGGCAATATGGCGTTTGCGTTTTATTTGTTGGACCGGTTTGCGGAGAAGCCGTTCTACGCCACACTGGCGGAGCTTATGTATTCGGCGCCTACGCTTCTGGTCTTCTTCATCGTAGGCGTCCTGGCGGACCGGATGGACCGCAAGCGGATCTGTGCCTGGAGCGACTGGATCCGGATGCTTCTGACGATGGGCCTCTTCGGAGTGCTGTTTACGGACGTGATGCCTCTGGTGTTCGGGGTGCTGTTCCTGCGGAGCGCCGTGGGCAAATTCTTTGAGCCGGCTGAGGCGGGGCTGGTGCAGGGCGTGCTGGATCCGGAGCAGTACACCCAGGCGGCGGGGCTGAACCAGATGATCTTCGGCGTGTTCATGCTGTTCGGCATGGGCTTGGGTGCTCTGGCCTACCGGTATGTCGGCATCGAAGGAGCCGTCCTGCTGGACGCCGCCAGCTTCCTCGTCTCAGGGCTGTTGATCACCGCCTGCCGGATCCGCGAGGAGGTTCGTCTTCCCAATGGGCGGACCCGGTTGGCGGAGCTTAAGCTGTCCATGGTGGTGAAGGACTTCCGCGACGGGCTGGCGTACATTTTCCGCAACAAGCTGCTGTTGGCGCTGATTCTGGGCTTCGGCATTTTCGGCTTTGTGAACGGCGCTTTTGCGGTTCTTCCGATGTTCACCATGAAGTATAAGCTGTCCCCGGACCATTACGAGCAGTTCAGCTCCTTCTTCGCCATCAGCCTGGGCATCGGGGTGCTGGCGGGAAGCATTCTCGGTAACCTCGTCGTGCAAAAATGGGGCTACGTCCGCGTCATTGTCGCAGGCCTGCTGGGAGAGGTCGTGGTCGGAACGGTGCTGGCGTTCACGCCGAACGTATGGGTGTATCTGTCGGCCACCCTGCTGCTGGGCTTCCTCATCGCGCCGGTCAATGTGGCCCTCGGGGGCTGGCTGCCCCACATTATCGATCCCGCCTATCAGGGCCGGGTCAACTCCTGGATCGGACCGGTCATGATGCTGTCCCAGTCTATGGCGCTGGGGCTGGTGGCGATGTTTTATCCCCGGTGGATGTCGCTGGAGGCGGTTTACTTGGGGGTAGGAGGATGTATTCTGGTGGCGGCGCTGCTGTACGCGGCTACCCTGCCCAAGCTGTCGGCCGAGCATGAGACCGGCAAGGCCGTTCCGGCGGTGGAGCTGGCCACACCTGCGGCTGCAGGAGTTCCCGTTGAAGGGAAAGGGGAGCGCGCATGGGAGGCATAAGCTGGATCGACGTGGACGAGGATAGCTTCAACTATCGGGTGTTGGAGGCGGACCGTCCGGTTCTGGTGGAGTTCTGGGCCCCTTGGTGCGAACCCTGCCAGCGGATGATGCCGATCCTGGAGGAGCTGGCGGCGGAGGCGGGGGACCGGGCCGTGGTGGCGCGGGTGAATGCGGACGACAACCGGGAGCTCCTGTTCCGTCTGAAGGTCCGGGGCATCCCCAGCATGAAGCTGTTCCGGGACGGCAGGGAGACCGCTCACTTGGCGGGCTACCGGCCCAAGGAGGAGCTGCTGCGGCTATTGCTGAGGGAGCCCGAGGAATGACAAGGGACTGACCAGACACCGCCTGCCGTACCGTGAAAAAACCCGTTGCAGCCGAAAGCGCCTTCCTTCATAATAATACCTATATGGGTATGGGAGGCGATGCCGGTGAAATTCGATGATGACGTGAAGAAACGGTTGAAGCGGATTGAAGGCCAAGTCCGGGGAGTACTCAAGATGATGGAGGAGGACGAGGCTTGCAAGGATGTGGTCAGCCAGTTGGCCGCTGTCCGGAGCGCCGTCGACAAGACCATCGCCTACGTCGTCGCGACCAATCTGGAGAAGAACATCCTGGAGGAGAAGGCCGGGAAGAACTCCAGCAAGCTGGTGAAGGACGCCGTCGAGCTGTTCATCAAGAGCAAATAGCAGGCAAGGCCGGGCTTCGCAAGCCCGGCCTTTTTTTATTCCGGCCTCTTGAGTATGGATGACCTGCCACTCCTGCCATGGTCCTGCCTCACGGAGCGCCGATTCATGAATACCAAAGATAATGCAAATACTGTTAGGATAATCCCAAGGTATCGAAATCCCTCGAAGCTGAACGTACCTCTCATTACGATACCGATCAGCAATGAAGAAAGAATGGTTCCCAGGTATCTTGATGTATTAAATAATCCAGAGGCTACCCCAATGATTTCTTTTGGAGAAATTTGGAACAAGGCCGCTTGCATGCCGACACTGTTTAATCCGTTGCTGATGCCGAATAACGCTAAAGTTACACATACACTGATAACCGGTGAGGTTTGGTTCCATGTAACGATCCATATTGACCCCAATGTCATCAGCATTCCGGACAAGAGCAATGCTGGCCGGGGCCCTGAATGATCGATCCATCGTCCTGCCAATGGAGAAGCAGCGAGCGAGCACAAGCCCAAGCTTAGCATGAGAAGCCCTGTATGGAACTCGCTAACCTGTCGTACCATTTGCAAGTAGGACGGAAGCCCGAAAAAGAGCGAGTAAAAAAGTGCGTTAACAAGCATGAATTGGACATTAACCCAAGTCATTGCAGGATATTTGGCAAAGGATCGCAAAGGAAGAAAGGGTGCCCCCGCTTTTAACTCGTGTCTTACGAAAGCGCCCAACGTCACGAGGCCTACCAGCCCTACAATGACATATCTTAATGAGACATGACCTGTTGATTCGGCTGACATTAATCCAACGAGCAGGGAAACCAGACCCACTGTGAAGAGCAGGATCCCTGATGCATCAATCCAATCCAACCATTTACGAAAGGACATGTTGCGTGTAACGGATGTTGGTGACTCGTCCTTAGGAATAGTCCTCCATGCTAACAGAAAGCTCGCCAATACGAACGGAATATTGATGAGAAAGATAGCATGCCAATCCCACCAGTGAATCAAGACTCCGCCAATGAAGGGTCCCAATGCGGCAGCCCCGGATAGAAATATGGACAATACAGACAAGGCAGTCGCTTGTTTCTCCGTGATATAAATTCGTACAATAGCCATTCCAACCGCAACCATCATACTTGTTCCGAAGGATTGCACTATGCGGAACGCGATGAGCCACCCAAAGTTTGGTGATAGTGGAGCGAGTAATGATGCTATGAAGGCTACAACAAGCCCGGTAATAAAAATCTTCCGGCGGCCGAATAAATCGCTGGCCCTTCCCATGATAGGTTGGGCGATAGCACTGGCGATGTAGAAAGAAGAAATGATCCATGAAATTCCTGTAAAATCAAGTCGGTACACATCTTGAAGCCGTGCAATGGCCACCGAAACCATCGAAGAATTTAATGGGTTCAAGAGTATTCCCAGTCCGACAGAAATGATCAACCGCTTGTTGCTGACACTCATTGTAAATCCCCTCCCAATACGACATGCTTTCATCGTATTTGAAAAGGGTCATTTATTCCAACGCATTTCATGTTATAATTTCATGCATTGGAGGGAATGAGAGGAGCGATATGGAACTTCTTCAACTGCAATATTTTCTCGCGGTAGCTCGGTTGGAACATGTGACCGAAGCTGCACAAAGTCTGCACGTGACTCAATCGTCTCTAAGCAGAACGATTCAACGCTTGGAGGAGGATCTGGGGGTCTCTCTTTTCGATCGAACCGGGAGGAAGCTGCGATTGAATGAGTTCGGAAGCAGGTTCCTTCGCCGTGCAGAAAGGGCATTGTTTGAATTGGAACAAGGGAAGCAAGAGATTAGCGATTTATTAAGCCCTGAACAGGGGACACTCGAATTGGCGGTGACCACCGCAAGTCCGTTGCCACATATCCTTCGTGAATTTCGGAAAAAGCGGCCCAATATCCAATTTCATGTGCAAATGCTCAACTCGCAGGAAATGGTGATGCTTCTTCAAAGAGGAGAGGTCGATCTCTGCTTGTCTTCAGCTCCTGTTCAAGGGGATGATATTGAATGTCAAATCGTATTCATCGACCCCATCCTTGTAGCTGTACCAAAGGGGCATCGGTTGGCAAACCGAGATAGCGTCTCCTTGACGGAACTAAAGGAGGAATGGTTTGTCGGTGTAAAAAGAGGCTACGGCGTTCGCGATTTAGTGGACTCTGTATGCCAATCGGTAGGATTTGCGCCTAAATACGTGTATGAGGGAGACGAGCCTGCAAGGTTAAGCACACTTGTTGAAGCAGAAATTGGCATAGCCTTCATACCAAGTACGGCAAAGCAATCATGGGAACATATCAAATATCTTCAGGTCGAGAATCACGAATTGGTACGGGAGATTGCTTTGCTGTGGCACAGGAGCCGATACATTTCGCGGGCTGCCCTGGAATTCCGTGAGGTCGTTGCAGACTATTTTGGGACGTTATCCAAGCAGACAATGCAATCAGGAGAGAAATAAAAGCTTCAGCGTCTTATGACCCGGCCGGTATCCGAGGCCGGGTTTCTGCATTTATTGCATCCACTTTAATATGATGAAGCAGCAGTAAGGGCGATAACGAAAGAGAGCGGGTCCGATTCGATTGGCAAGGGATGGGGGCCATCCCTTACAATGGAGCCAGTAGGAGGGATGGACATGGAAACGAGGATGCCTGTCGAGCGGATCGACCGGCGGATGATCCGGGTATGGAGGCTGACCGCCTGGCTGGCAGGAGGAGGGCTGCTGTTGGCGGCCGCTGGGCTGCTGGCGGCTTGGTACATGTGGTCGTGGCCGTGGTGGCTTGGGGCTGTGGCGGCTCTTGCCGGAGTCTTGGAGATCGGACTGGCCGGCTACGTCCGCCCGCCCTATATGTGGAGAACCTGGAGATATGAAATACGCGAGGACGAGATTGATCTCCTCCGCGGCTTCTGGACCGTACGGAGAACGGTGATCCCCATGGTGCGCGTCCAGCATGTGGACCTGAAGATGGGACCCGTCATGAGACGGTACGGGCTGGCCGGAATCACGTTCTCCACAGCTGCGGGAAGTCACGAGATTCCGGGGCTGGATGCGGGTACGGCGGATGAAGTCCGCCAGAGAATCAGCGGCTTGGCGAGGCTTGCGCATGAAGATATCTGACGGCAAGCGCCAGCACAAGCTGATGATCGTTCTGAGCTCCCTCCGCCATCTGAAGGAGCTGCTTATTCCGCTTCTGGTGCTGTTCGTCTCACATGGGTTCCAGCGGGAGGGATCGGACCGGGACCTCTATTGGAGGCTGGCGGTAGGAGCGGCTCTGGTGGTAGGCGCCTTCGTCTGGGGCTTCCTCCGGTGGTGGTGGTTCCGGTACCAGGTGGAGGACGGGGCGCTCCGGATTGAAGCGGGCGTCCTGGTGAAGAAGCAGATGAGCATCCCGCTCGGCCGTGTCCAGACGCTGGACACCTCGGAGGGCATCCTGCACCGGGTCTTCGGGCTGGTGCAGGTTCAAGTCCAGACGGCCGGAGGGACCAAGCCGGAGGCCGTCTTCACCGCGCTCTCGCGCAGCGAGGCCCAATGGCTGGAGCGGGCGCTCCGAGGGGAAGCGGCCGTCGGCGGCGCAGAGGTAGGGGCGGTAGGCGGGGGCGGAGAGGCTGCGCTTACCGCAGGCGTCGCCTACGCCGGTGACGCGCCGGCGGCGTACGGCAGCTGCGGCGAAGGCCCGGCAGCCGCGCTTCCGGCGGGGCCGCCTCCCGCAGCGTACGCCGGAAGCGCCACGCCGCCTGGCGCTGCCAGGCCCGCGGCCTCGGCGCATGCTGCGGAGCCGCCTGCGGCCGCTGAGGCTGCCGCCTCGGGGGCACCCCCGGACACGGCCGCCCCGGGCGCAAGCGCGCCTCTCCCGCTCGGCGGGAGCCGCACAGCAGTCGCCCCGGCCACAGCGCCGGAGCAGGAGCCGGTCTACCGTCTGCCGGCGGGCCGGCTGTTCCTGGCGGGGCTCACCGTCAACAACCTGGGCGTCGGCATCTCCCTGCTGTTCGCAGGCCTGTCCCAGGCAGATGACGTGTTCCCCGGCTTCCGGCCGTTCCGGCTGCTGGCGGAGCTGTCCGGACCGAGGGTGTTCCTACTGCTGGCTGCAGCGGTGCTGTTCTTCTCCTGGCTGCTGGCCGTGGGCAGCTCCATCGTCCGCTTCGCCGGCTTCACGGTCAGCCTGCATGGAGGGGATCTCCGGATCACCCGGGGGCTACTGGAACGGAACAAGGTGACGCTTCCGGTGCGGAGGATCCAGGCGGTCCGGATCACCCGGGAGCTGATCTGGCGCCCGTTCCGGCTGGCCGCCGTCCATGTCGTATGCGCCGGCTACGGCAACCGGCAGGGGGAGAGCACCCTCCTGTTCCCGCTCATGCGGGAGGAGGAGCTGGAGCCCTTCCTGCGGGAGCTCTGCCCGGAATTCGCGGCTGCTCCGGATCAGATCCCCTTCCGCTCTCTGCCGGGCAAGGCGCTGTGGGGCTACATGCTCCCGCTGCCTCTCATACTGGCTGCCGCGTCTGGGGCCGCCTGGTGGCTGCTGCCCTACGGGGAGTGGGGCTTCTTGGCCGCAGCGCTGGCCGCGGCGGGAGGCTACCGTTCCTACCGCAAGGCCGGATATGCCGTAGAGGGGGGCAGGTTGTCCTTGCGCCACGGGTATCTGACGGACAGCGTCCTGATCGTGCCGGCACGCCGGATCCAATACTTGACCGTCGCCCAGAACCCGCTGCAGCGCAGAAGCGGGCTGGCCGCTCTCCGGCTGTCCCTGGCGGCAGGTCCCCTGGGGTCGCACTACCGCATGAAGGGGCTGTCCTACAGCACGGCGATAGAGCTGCTGCACGGAGCAGGACGGAACGGGATTCCGGCAGATCCGAAGCCTGGCGTCCGGACGGATTTGTAATACAACCGTAATATTCGGTTCATCTTCCTTTAACGTTCGGCGCCTATACTAAATCTCGACCCCCTTTTTGATAATATAACGTTTAGGACCTGGCTCTTGGAGCGCAGGTCCTCTTTTTTTGCATCGCAACCAAAGGCACGATTGCCTCTGATCGCCACGATAAAAAACAAAGTTCGAGATCAAAGGCAAAAATGCCGCTTGTTACCCCGTTGAGTTCCAAAGAGGATCCTTATCCCCTAATCAAAGGCAAAAATGCCTTTCATCGTGTCGATGTACGTGAAAATAATGAATGAAGGGCAAATAGGCCGTTGATCTAACGGAAGGGTACGGAACGAGATACGGGTGAGCCGGTGTAAAGGCCAAGTAAAAGAGGCCCCTATAGAGGCTAGCCGCAACCCGCCGCGGTTGGCAGCCACTCCAGAGCGCCTACGGGCGCTGGCTTGCAGCACTTCCTAACCGGTCCAGCCGGTGGCTATGTCGTGGGTAGAATCAATCTCCCCCGCCACCGCCATCTCCGCCGCCGCAATCCCCGCCGCCACCGTCGAAGCCGCCGCCGCTGTCCGAGCAGCCGCCACCGTCGTCCCCTCCGTGGTGATGCCCGCCACCGTGGTGATGATGGCTTCCACCGCCGTCGTGGTGGCGATTGCGATGGCCGTCGTCGTCATCCGTCCACATGAACGGCATGACATCCCCGCTGGACGAATCGCTGCCCCGCCGTCTGGCCCCGTTCTTGCGGACGCTTCTCCGGTCCAGGCTGGTCGAGATCAGAATCAGCATACAAGCCGCAACAACAAATAGAAGAAATAGTCCCAATTCAGGTTCCTCCCCAATATGAAAACCTTTATATCTTAAGGTATTCCCCATCAATTGGAAATTTCCTTCCCCACCTGAAATTCGAGCTCCCGTCATCGGGTTCCTCACCAGACACGCCGTCAACCGTTTCGGGCATTCGTTATTGAGAATCCCCTGCGAACAGCCAGCGAACGCGCAAAAAAATGGGGCCTGTACCAGCAGGCCCCATCCCGTTATTCAATCGATTGCATGACGATACCCGTTCGGATACGAAAACACCTGGTCACACATTGCATTAAATTGTTGCACAAAAGGATCCAGAGAGCGCCCCATCCACTGCTCCTGGGACAGCTTGTTCACCTGGTTGATGAAGTCGCGGTTGGCCGAGATGAAGACATCCTTCACATCGGGCTTCAGCTCCCGCACCTTCAGGGCCACCGTCTGCTTGAACGGGTGGGACAGGTCCTCGTGGTCCCGCACCGTGCCCCAGCTGTTGGTGCCGCTGGCGATCCAGTCGGGGTCGGGCACCGTGTTCGAGCCTGTCCGGTTATCGTAGAATCCGTCCTGGGTGCCCGTATTGTTGGTCTCATAACGGCTGGCTTGGCCTCCGGAGGTCCCGGTGGCCGTATGGTCGGTCATCAGCGCCACGTACGCGTTGCTGTCCGTCACCAGGACATAGCCCTGAGCCACTCCGGGTACGTCCGAGACGGCGGCAGACAGCTTCTCGTCATAAGCCAGCTTGGTATTCCGGTGCATGAGCAGCCCGTTCAGCTCGGAGCCATACGCGCGGGGCCCGTCGTCCGCGGCGGATTCCGCGCTCTTGCTGCTGTAATTCGTCTCGTTGCGTTTATCCCCCGGATTGATCTCATAGCAGCCGGAGACGACTGTCAACCCCAGGGCCGTCAACCCGAGCATGCCTCTTGCCCAGTTGGTCCGTTTCCCCATCATATTCACCCTCCAGAGAAGTCGGATATAGGCGTAGGTTTCTATTATATGAAGGGATTTATGCGAACGATTCACTGGGAAGCTCATGCAACTTGTGCAACAGAGAAAGAGTTTAAATGGGACGTAAAATGAAGAAAATGGCTTAATTTAGAACGTTTTGTGAACTTTATCTAATGCGTTGACAAAAATCTGTAACAAATTTATAGTTAGAAAGTGACTTAAGCGATTGACATATTACGAGCAAAAGTGGTAATAAGCATTTGGGCATTTTTAATTAGTTCTCTTTAAGGAATAATTTGTTTTATTGCACAGCTTGTTTCATGGCAACGATGCACCATGTTTTGGGGGTAGGGGTTACGCATTAAGCGGAATCCGGAGGGCAAGCCTCACGGGGATGTCCGGACCCGCCCGGTCTAGTCGGCTACACTTGCTGAGATTTCTAACAATAGAGAGAAATGAGGTAGATCCGTAATGAGTCGGTGGAAAGGTTTTCGTCGTCTGGCTTCCATGTCGGCCTTGATGGCGCTGCTGCTGGCCGGCTGCGGTGACCCTTCGATTTCCGCGCTGGATCCGAAGGGGCCGAGGGCCGAAGAGCAGCTGAACGTCATTATGATCAGCTTGGGGGTCATGATTCTTGTCATCGCCGTGGTTCTGGCCATCTACGTGTACGTGCTGGTCCGTTACCGCAAGCGTGAAGGGGATAACTCCATCCCGAAGCAGGTGGAAGGCAGCCATATCCTCGAAGTGATCTGGACCGCCATTCCGATTCTGCTGCTGGTCGTCATCGCGGTGCCTACCGTGTACTACACCTTCCAGCATTCGAAGGATTATACCAATGATCCCGACGCCGTCGTCGTCGAAGTAACCGCACATCAGTTCTGGTGGGAATTCGATTATCCGAAGCTCGGCATCAAGACCTCCCAGGATCTCGTGATTCCGGTAGGCAAGAAGATCGCCTTCAAACTGACCTCCGCGGACGTGAACCACTCCTTCTGGGTGCCGTCCTTGGGCGGGAAGATCGATACCAACCCGGGCATGACCAACATCTGGTCCCTTGAGGCCAGCGAAGAGGGCGTGTTCCAGGGCAAATGCGCGGAGCTGTGCGGCGCCTCACACGCTTTGATGGACTTCAAGGTGGTGGCGGTATCCGAAGCCGAATTCGCGCAGTGGACCGCGAAGATGACCGGGGCAACCCAGGTTTCTGCAAACGCCGCCAAAGGCCAGCAGATCTTCAAGGACAACTGTCTCGCCTGCCACGCGGTATCCCCGGACGGCGGCGGCTTGGGTCCGAACCTGAACGGCCTGGCCAACAAGGAACGGATCGCCGGCATTCTGGAGCACAACGACCAGAAGCTGAAGGAATGGATCACCAACGGCCAAACCGTGAAGCCGGGCAACAAGATGCCGGAATTCAAGGATAAGCTGAACGACACCCAACTGAATGACCTGGTTCAATATCTCAACACCCTGAAATAAGACAGACTATAGAGAAGGAGGGTACGACCGTGGCTCATCCCCATACGGTTAAGCGGCGTACAGGCATCATGGATTGGCTTACCACCGTTGACCATAAAAAAATCGGCATTCTCTATCTGCTTGCCGGCGGCTTCTTCTTCCTGATCGGGGGCTTCGAGGCGCTTCTGATCCGGATCCAGCTGATGTTCCCGGAGCAGACCATCTACGTCGGCGGCACCTTCAACGAGCTGATCACGATGCATGGCACCACCATGATCTTCTTCGCGGCCATGCCGCTTCTGCTCGGCTTCATGAACGCCATCATGCCGCTGCAGATCGGCGCGCGGGACGTTGCGTTCCCGTTCGTGAACGCATTGGGCTTCTGGCTGTTCTTCTTCGGCGGCCTGCTGCTCAACATCAGCTGGCTGCTGGGCGGCGCTCCGGATGCAGGCTGGACGGCCTACGCGCCCCTCTCCGATCCGAACCATAGCGGCATGGGCGTCGACTTCTACGTCGTCGGCCTGCAGATTTCCGGTATCGGTACGCTGATCGGGGGCATCAACTTCCTCGTCACCATCATCAACATGAGAGCGCCGGGCATGACCTTCATGCGCATGCCGCTCTTCACCTGGACGACCTTCGTCACGTCGGCACTCATTCTTTTTGCCTTCCCGGCGATTACGGTCGGCTTGGTCGAGCTTATGTTCGACCGCCTGTTCGGCGGCAACTTCTTCAACCCGGACAAAGGCGGCAACGTGGTCCTCTGGCAGCACTTGTTCTGGATCTTCGGGCACCCCGAAGTTTACATCCTGATCGTACCGGCCTTCGGCATCATCTCCGAAGTTGTGGCCACCTTCGCCCGCAAGCGTCTGTTCGGCTACAGCTCCATGGTGTTCGCCACCGTGCTGATCGGCTTCCTGGGCTTCATGGTCTGGGCGCACCATATGTTCTCCGTCGGCATGGGTCCGGTGGCCAACGCCATCTTCGGTATCGCCACCATGGCGATCGCGGTCCCGACCGGCGTCAAGATCTTCAACTGGCTGTTCACCCTGTGGGGCGGACAAATCCGGTTCACCACGGCGAATCTGTGGGCGCTGGCTTTTATCCCGACGTTCGTTATGGGCGGTACCACCGGCGTGATGCTGGCCTCCCCGGACGCGGACTTCCAGCTGCATGACACCTACTTCGTCGTCGCGCACTTCCACTATGTTATCGTAGGCGGTCTGGTGCTGGGCTTGTTCGCAGGCTTCTACTACTGGTGGCCGAAGATGTTCGGCCGCATGCTGAACGAAACCTTGGGCAAGTGGCACTTCTGGACCTTCTTCATCGGCTTCCATCTGACGTTCTTCGTGCAGCACTTCCTGGGCCTCATGGGGATGCCGCGGCGCGTCTACACCTATCTCGAGAATAACGGCTGGAACGATCTGAACCTGATCTCCACCATCGGAGCCTTCGGCATGACGATCGGCACCATCCTGTTCGTAGCCAACATCATCATCACCCTGCGCAAGCCGAAAACCGCTCCCGCCGATCCGTGGGACGGCCGTACCCTGGAGTGGGCGATTCCGTCCCCGGCTCCGGAGTACAACTTCAAGCAGCTTCCGCTGATCCGCGGCCTCGATGCCGTATGGAAAGAAAAGATGGACGGCAACGGCCAAGTGCCCGCCGCCGAGCCTCTGGGCTCCATCCACATGCCTTCCGGCTCCATCGTTCCGCTCGTCATGTCCTTCGGCCTCTTCGTCGCCGGCCTGGGCTTCATGTACGGCAACCCGAAGGTGGAGATTGCGAACGGCGTTCTGGACTTCCTGTTCCACAACTACATCATCTCGGGCATCGGCCTGGTTATTACGCTCGGCGGGATGTTCGTCCGCTCCGTCTATGACGACCACGGCTGGCATATCGAGAAGGAAGAGCTTGAAGACAAAGGGGTGAAGGCATAATGAGCAACGTACACGCCCATCATACGGACGGAGTGCTTCCGCACGATCCGGAAAAAGCGACGCTCGAGGGACGCAACAAGATTCTTGGCTTCTGGCTGTTCCTTGGCGGCGAAACCGTACTGTTCGGTACGCTCTTCGCCACCTTCATCGCCCTGCGCAACCAGGTGCCGGACGGTCCGACCGCCAAGGAGCTGTTCGACCTCTCCATGGTCGGCATCGCCACCTTCATCCTGTTGACCTCCTCCTTGACGAGCGTCATGGCCATGATGTCCATGCACCGCCACAAGCTGGGCGCCACGCTGGGCTGGCTCGGCGTGACCATCGCCCTGGGGGGCGCGTTCCTGGGCCTCGAGATTTACGAGTTCATCCATTATGTCCATGAAGGGCACACCTTCACGTCCAGCGCTTTTGCCACCTCGTTCTATACGCTGGTCGGCTTCCACGGCGCACACGTCGCGTTCGGGGTGCTCTGGATCGGACTGTTGATCTTCCAAGGCTTGGAGAAGGGCCTAACGGTCGTAACGGCTCCGAAGTTCTTCGTGGCCTCGCTGTACTGGCACTTTATCGACGTAGTCTGGGTGTTCATCTTCACCGTGGTTTATCTGATGGGAAAGGTGGGCTAACACGATGAGCGCAGAGAACCAGCACACTTCCTCCACAGGCCCCAAGGTGCGCCACAAGCTGGAGGGCCCCAAGAATCACTATCTGACCTTCGCCGGCTCCATTCTTCTGACCATGCTGGCCTTCGCGGCCGTGCTGTACGGAGGAATGACCAAGGCCTTCCTGGTACCGTTCCTGATCGTCATGGCGGTGGTTCAGGTCGTGCTGCAGCTGGCGTACTGGATGCATATGAAGGACCGCGGCCACGTCTATGCGATCATCGGCCTCTGCTTCGGAAGCATCATCGCGCTGACGGCGGTCGCCGCAGGCGTCTATTGGATCTGGTGGTAACAAATAAAGAGGCGGATTAAGATCATCTTAACCCGCTTCTTTTTTCCATTATGCAAGGCATGGAGGTACGGAAAATGGATCACACGCAGCATATGCATGCGGGCGCGCCCGGACTGCTCGACCTGTGGAATCCGTGGATTCTGCTCCTGACGCTGGGCATCGCGTTCGCCTATCTCTATATCACGGGGTCTGCCGGCTCCGCCTGGAAGGATTACACCAGGGTATCGGGGAAGATGAAGTTCTACTTCCTCTCCGGCCTGCTGGTGTTCTGGGGGGCGGAGGGTACGCCCATCAGCTTCTACGGCCACATGGATCTGTTCAGCGCCCATATGCTGCAGCAATCCATGCTGTACCTGATCATGCCGCCGCTCCTGTACCTGGGGCTTCCCGCATGGCTGGTGCGTCCGGTGCTGGGAGGCAAGTGGGCCCGCCGTCTGGTATACCCGTTCACCCAGCCCTTGATTGCCATCGTCAGCTTCAATATGATCTTCTCGATCTACCACATTCCGATGGTGTTCAACCACGTGTATGATGTGCCGGTGCTGCATACGGGCTATCACTTGGTGCTCCTTGCCGCGGCGTTCCAGATGTGGTTCCCCGTCTTCAGCCCGCTGCCGGAGTGGAACCGACTGTCGAATCTGCAGCGTATGGCGTACATCTTCGCCAACGGCGTGCTGCTGACGCCGGCGTGCGCGCTGATCATCTTCGCGAAGGATCTGGTGTATGACGCCTATCTGGACGCTCCGGTGCTGATCGGATGGCTCCACGGGCTGGACGACCAGCAGATGGGCGGCGTAGTCATGAAGATCATTCAGGAAATTGTTTACGGCTTCGTATTGGCATACAGCTTCATGAAATGGTATCGTATGGAGAGAAGGGAAGAGGACTACCCCGGCGATCCCAACGCCCCGTCTGCCGTCGCGGCGCGGGCTGCGGCCAACGGGGGGCTCAACCGCGCTTGAGACACCGGGTGCTCCGGTGCCCGCAGGCCGGGCGGCTTCCCATTTTCCAACAGAAACGGACGGGATTTTCACTATGGATCACTTGCTGCCAACCATTTGCACGATCTGTATCGTCATAAGCGCCGTATTCGTCGGCTTCGGCTGGGCCGCCATCGTCAAGGGCCGGCAGGAGCAGCATCAGAAGCTGATGCTGACCGGCGCGATCTTCGCGCTGATATTCTTCCTCTTGTATGTGGCCCGGACCATCTTTGTCGGCAACACCTCGTTCTCCGAGGAAGCGCCGGTGTGGGTGCGGGATGCGTACTTCGTGTTCTTGATCTTCCACATTGTGCTGGCCACCGTGTCCGGCGTGTTCGGGCTGGTGACGCTGGCGCAGGCGTTCAAGAAGAACTTCGCCAAGCACAAGAAGATCGGCCGCTGGACCGCCGTCATGTGGCTGTGCACGGCACCGACCGGCGTCATGGTGTACGTGCTCCTGTACCTGATGTACCCGGGCGGGGACACCAAGCCGGTGATCGACGCGATCTTCGGCGGATAAACGGTTGGGAATGGAAGAGACCGGCGATGATGCCGGTCTTTTTTTTGTATAAGAAAACCCCCAGTTCGACTGGGGGTTCAGGAAGCTTATAGCTATGAGTAGTCAATCCTTTGAACTCGATGATAAAATTTTAGCCGGTCTGCCAACCGCTAAAAAGTATCGAAGGAGAACAAAGGATGGA
>NZ_JBPPGJ010000023.1:0-81402 GCF_051594765.1 Oryzibacillus soli | reverse complement strand
ACTTGCATGTATTAGGCACGCCGCCAGCGTTCGTCCTGAGCCAGGATCAAACTCTCCAAAAAGGTTCGTTCGATATAGCTCATTCATTACACTTGGCTGTGTTTTGTTACTACTCGTTGTTCAGTTTTCAAGGAGCTAAGTTAAAGTTACTTGCTTATTCTCACCGTCGCTCTCGCGGCCGGAAGACTAATATAGCACGCTTCGACTTCTTTCGTCAACTGCCAGTTTTTTCATTCCGTTTCGATCCGTGGATCGACCCGAGATGCCTCTCAGTTGCCGTGCCGCCATTCATATGAGAGGCGACAAGAAGATACTTTATCAGCTTCTCCACCAAAAAGCAAATGGAAAGTTCGCCCAGAGGACAGTCCGTCCGAATCTGAATAGATCCGCCTAACCGTATAGCCCATGCGAGAAGTTAAAAAACTAAGGGTACTATCCCGTCTCAAAGCGAGGTGAAGAACATATGCCCAGACGCAGAAGCCGGCAGTACGCTTACCCTGTGCCCCCATCCAGCATAGAGAGCTTCAAAGCCCAGGTGATGCGCAACGAAGGGTACGCCGTGGATCCCAATCAGCCGGAGAATGTAAAATATGAGGTGGCGCGAACCTTAGGCGTCCCGCTCCGCCAGGGGGACAACGGTCATCTGCGCACCGAGGAAGCCGGCCGGATCGGCGGTCAAATCGGCGGTGCCATGGTCAAGGAAATGATCCGGCTGGCTCAGCAAAAGCTTGTTGAACAGCGGAATCCATCCTCCCCAGGCGCATCCCAGCCCCAGCCGCCAGGTCCCAACCGCCGCTAGCAAGATACCTTGATGCCATCCGCACCTGCTAATGCTTCGCAACCCAACAAGACCTCCCCAACTGCGAACTGCACCTCCGATGGTTAGACAATGTCTAAAAATCGAGGCGCAGTTCACCGCTTAGGGGCGGTCTTCTTTTATTTGCTCATCACATGCACGCTTTGGCCTAAGGCACCCTCCGCCGCCTCCATGACCATTTCGCCCAGCGTCGGGTGGGCATGGATGGTAAGGGCTATATCTTCGAGCGTGGCCCCCATCTCGATGGCAAGGCCCATCTCGGCGATGAGGTTCGATGCCTCCGGTCCCACGATGTGGGCGCCCAGAAGAACACCGTCCGCCTTCCTCGCCACCAGCTTCACGAAGCCCTCCGGATTGCCTAGTGACAGAGCCCGGCCATTAGCCGAATACGGGAACCGGCCGGTAACCACATCCAGCCCCTCCGACTTGGCTTCCGTTTCGCTGATGCCGACGCCCGCAATCTCCGGATCGGAGAACACAACGGCCGGAATCGCTTTATAGTCCACCTCGGCAGGATGCCCCGCAATAACCTCCGCTGCAACTTTGCCCTCGTATGAAGCTTTGTGCGCCAGCGCAGGACCGGGCACAATATCTCCGATGGCGTAGACATTGGGCAGATTCGTCTTGCACTGGCGATCCACCTCGATGTAGCCCCGGTCCGTCAGCTTCAATCCGATCTGTTCGAAGCCCATCTCATCCGTATTCGGCTTGCGGCCGACCGTGACCAGGAGATAGTCCGCCGTCACCTGCTTATCCTCTCCGTTGACAATGAACGTAACCGTGACATTCTGATCCGTGGCGCTGGAGGACTTGGCCATGGCCCCCGTGAAGACCGTGACCCCCTGCTTCTCCAGCCGCTTGGCCACCAGGCCCGTCAACTCCTTCTCGAAGCCCGGGAGAATATGATCCGAGCCCTCCAAGACCGTCACCTGAGTGCCGAACTTGGCATAGGTCTGCCCCAGCTCGATCCCGATGTAGCCGCCCCCGATCACGATCATGCTCTTTGGAACCTCCTGCAGATTCAGCGCCTCAGTAGACGAGATGATCCTCCCGCCGTACGGGAAAGGCTTCAGCTCAATGGGCCTAGAGCCAGTGGCGATGATGCAATGATTGAATTTGTACCGGCTGCCTTCATAACCTGTGACGACCCGCACCTCATTCTCACCGGTGAACAAGGCCTCACCGCTAATCAGCGTGATTTTGTTCCCCTTCAGGAGGGAAGCAACGCCTCCGGTCAGTTTTTTGACGACACTAGTCTTCCACTCCTGAACCTTGCCGAAGTCCACCTGGACCCCCTGCGCGGTAATCCCCATGCCGCCTCCATGCTGCATCGCCTCCAGATGGTGGGCCGCCGAGATCAGAGCCTTGGACGGAATACAGCCCCGGTTTAGGCAGACCCCGCCTACCTCCGTCCGGTCCACCACGGTCACGCTTTTGCCCAGCTGCGCCGCGCGGATAGCCGCCACGTAGCCGCCGGGACCCGCCCCGATCACGAGTACATCGATTTCTGTGGAAAATTCACCGACTACCATCCGTTACACCTCCATAACGAGCAGCTCGGGATCCGCCAACAGCTGCTTGATCGTATTGACGGCCATCTGCGCCGTCGCTCCGTCGATCAGCCGATGGTCAAAGCTTAAGGACAAGGCCATCAGACTGCCCACGGTCACCTCGCCGTTCTTCACCACCGGCTTCTCCGAGATCCGCCCCGTTCCGAGAATGGCCACCTCCGGCCAATTGATCACAGGGGTAAAAAACATGCCGCCCGCCGACCCGATGTTCGTAATGGTAAACGTACTGCCCTTCAGCTCATGAGCAGCCAGCTTGCCTTCCCTGGCACGGACGGCCAGATCCTTGATCTCCGCCGCGATGGTCCACATGCTCTTCCGGTCCGCCTGGAAGATCACCGGAACCAGCAAGCCGTTATCCGTGTCCGTGGCGATGCCGACATGATAATCCTTCTTGTATACGATCTCGCCCCGCTCATCATCGATGGAGGCGTTCAGCTCCGGATACATCTTCAGAGCGGCGACGACCGCTTTAATGACAAAAGGCAGATACGTCAGCTTTACGCCGCGCTTCTCGGCCAGAGGCTTTATCTTCTCACGGAAGGCCACCAAGCCGCTGACATCCGCTTCATCCATGACCGTGACGTGCGGCGCGGTGTATACCGACTTCGACATCGCCTGTGCGATCAGCTTGCGCACGCCCTTGAGCGGGACACGTTCCTCTGCTGATTCACCAGCCGCAGCAGGCTTGGGCGCCCCCCCTACTGCTGCAGGTGCTGGAGCCTCTGCCGGCGCAGAAGCCGCAGGAGCTTCGGCTGCAGGTGCCGTTCCCGGCGCGTAGCCCTCCACATCCTCCCGCGTAATCCGCCCGGCCCTGCCGGAACCGGTGACGCGCAGCAGGTTGATGCCCCGTTCCCGCGCCAGCTTTCGAACCGCCGGTGTAGCCAAAATATCGCGGCGTTCCCTTCCGTCCCCGCCGGCCGCCGGGGCTCCAACCGCCTGTTCTCCACCGCCGCCAGGGGCCGGAGCCGCAGGACCGCCTTCAGCCGCTCCTCCGCCTTCAAGGCTCTCCGCTGAATCCGCTCCGTGAGCGGCGCCCTGTGCCGGCACTTCCCCCGCCACCTCGAAGACGGCCACCACATTCCCGACGTGGGCCACCGTGCCCTCCGGCACCTTGACCTCCGTCACCTTGCCTGTAACGGGGGAGGGAACCTCCACCACGGCTTTGTCATTCTGGACCTCCATAATGGTCTGGTCCTCCTGAACCGTATCCCCCGTCTTAATGTGCCACTTGACGATTTCCCCTTCATGCAGGCCTTCACCCAACTCGGGGAACCGGTATTCATACCTGCCCACCGGCAACGCCTCCTTTTTTATCGCTCCAGCACTCTGCGGTTACCCTGCACCACTTAGAAATCCAGCACCTCGTTCATCGCAGCCAGCACCCGCCGCGAATCCGGCAGCCATTGGTCCTCCAGCTGGCCGAAGGCGAAGACCGTATCCGGCGAGGTGACCCGAAGCACGGGAGCGTCCAGGTGCAGAATGGCCTTCTCGTTGATGCGCGCGATAATTTCGGCTGCAGCGCCGGCGGAGCGCTGGGCCTCTTGGACCACGATGGCCCGCCCGGTTTTTTGAACGGAACGGAGGATGGTATCGGTATCCAGCGGCACCAGACTGCGAAGATCGATGACCTCCGCCTTGGCTCCCCGGGACTTCTCCAGCTCCTCCGCCGCCTTCAAGGACGTATGAACCATGGCCCCGTAGGTCAGCACCGTCACGTCCGTCCCCTCGCGGACCACATTGGCTACGCCGATGGGAACCGTATATTCCCCCTCTGGCACCTCGGCCCGGAAGGAACGGTACAGCTTCAGATGCTCCATAAAAAAGACCGGGTCATTGTCCCGGATCGCGCTGATGAGCAGCCCCTTGGCATCGTAGGGGTTAGAGGGGATGACCACCTTCAAGCCGGGAGTCTGCATGAACAGCCCCTCCAGGCTGTCCGTATGCAGCTCCGGTGCCTTCACGCCCCCGCCGAAGGGGCTCCGGAATACGATGGGTGCCTGGTAGCGGCCGCCGGAGCGATACCGCAGACGTGCCGCTTGGGCACAGATCGAGTCCATCGTCTCGAACACGAAGCCGATGAACTGGATTTCGGCGACGGGGCGGAAGCCTTGGGTGCACAAGCCCACCGCCAATCCCCCGATAGCCGATTCCGCCAAGGGGGTATCGAACACCCGCTCTTCCCCGAATTCCTTCTGCAGGCCTTCCGTGGCCCGGAACACGCCGCCGACACGCCCGACGTCCTCGCCGAAGACGAGCACGTTCTCGTCACGGGCCAGCTCCACCCGCATCGCATCGGTGATCGCTTGTATCATAGTCCATTGGGCCATGCTTTCACGTCCTTTCGCATACTCACAAAAATCCGCAGGGCCTACCCCCCTGCGCCCTACTTATCGGGAGTACATCGCCTTCTGCTCCTCCAGCTCGGGGGTCAGCTTCTCGAACATGCTGTCGATCAGCCCCGCCACCGTCATCTTCCCGGCGGACTCCGCCTTCTGGATGGCCTCGGCCACCTCGGATTTGGCCGCCTCCGTCACCTGATTCTCCATCTCCTCGTTCCACAGTCCCTTCTTCCCGAGGAAACGGCGGAACCGCACCAGCGGGTCCTTCTCCTCCCACTCCCCCTGCTCTTCCTTGGTCCGGTACTTGGTCGGATCGTCGCCGGACATGGAATGGGGGCCGAACCGGTAAGTGACGGTTTCGATCAGCGTCGGACCTTGGCCGTTCCGGGCCCGATCCACCGCCTCCGTCGCGGCCTTGTACACGGCCATCACATCCATTCCGTCCACCAGCACGCCGGGGATTCCTGCCGCCACCGCCTTCTGGGCGATGGTCTCCGCCGCCGTCTGAAGGGAGCGCGGGGTCGAGATGGCGAAGTGGTTGTTCTGCACCACGAATACCACGGGAAGCTGGAAGGCCCCCGCCGTGTTCAACCCCTCGTAGAAATCCCCTTGCGAGGACCCGCCGTCTCCCGTATAGGCTACGACGACGTTGCGTTTGCCGCGCTTCTTGAATCCCATCGCGACTCCGGCCGCCTGGACGATCTGAGCTCCGATGATGATCTGCGGCATCAGCACATTTACGCCTTCGGGAATGCGGCCGCCCTCTTGATGGCCTCTCGAATATAGGAAGGCATTCGCGATGGGCAACCCATGCCAATACAGCTGTGGCATGTCCCGGTAGCCGGGACAGACGAAGTCCTCCTTCTCCAGCGGCATAGTTGTCCCGACCATGCTGGCCTCCTGGCCGGATACCGGCGCATAGAAGCCCAGCCTGCCCTGACGGTTCAGACTGATGGCCCGCTGATCCCACACCCGGGTAAACACCATCCGGCGCATCAGCTCTTGAAGCGTTTCCCCGGACATCTCCGGGATTTCCTGCTCAGGCAGAAGCTCCCCTTCCGGTGACAATACCGAGAGGGGCTGCGGCGCCTGTATCCGGACCTCGTAGTACTTTTCCATGATTCACCTGCTCCTCGTCCATCTTGCGGAATGGCCATACGCACAACCATAAAACATGATGCTAGTTTTACCATCAGCCCCCGATTCATACCCGGTGTACGCCAAAAAGCCGCTCCCGCACCTGGTGCGAAAGCAGCTTGTCCGGTCCGGCCATTCCGGCGGCCCGGCTTACCCATTGTATCTTCTTCGAAGCTCCGCCATGACGACGGGAAGCTCCTCCTCGACAGTCCGAAAGTCATCCGGGCCTGCCCGGAGACCGCCGAGCGCCAGCAGCTGTTCCGTCAGGCACTCCGCGAAGCCGGCAGCCGAACGGATACCCGCCAGCTCCTCCAGACTGCCCATGGTTTCGGGGCATACGCCCGGATCGTCCGGATGAGGCTCTCCGCCGGTCGCTTCCTTGTAGAACGACTGCGCCCGTACTCCCCGATCGGAGCCCTTGCCCTCTACGACGATGAAGGCGGAGACCACCACGCCCTTCAGCTGACGGCGCTGGGCGATGCCGCAGAACTTGCGGCCGCCGATGCTCAAGTCGAATTCTCCGGGGCAATAAGCCCCCCGGATCTCGCCCGGCACCGTGCCCTCCGACCACCGGCCGACGGCTGCTGCGATCAAGGAAGCCATCCGGCTGAAGTCCGCGCGGAAATCCGGCCTCCCCGACGGCTCGATCGGATAGAGCAGCGAGAGGTTGACCACCCCTGCATCAAGCGGTACGGCGGCGCCGCCGGAATTCCGGACGGCCACGGATAGGCCTTGTTCGCGCAGCGACCTCATCGCCTGCTCCGCATGCGGAAGCCTCCGGTCCCGAAGCCCCAGCACCATGGCACCGGGATGACGCCAGATATGGGCCGCAGGGGGCAGTCGGCCGCTGCCGATATGCCGGCATACGGCTTCATCCCAAGCGAAGGGGTGAAGCACATCCTCCGGCTGCCGCTTAGGCGGAACCTCCAGGATACGCATTCCTTGGGGCCAAGCTTGTGTCATAAGAGACATGTTGCAACGCTTCCTTTGATCATAGGCATACTGCTGAACGATTATCGATACGTCACGCCGTCCTTCGTGATGACGGCGTGGATCAGCTTGCGCGGCTCCGCCGCTTCCGACTGGATCCGATAAGCCAGACGGACCCGCTCTTGAATCGAATCCAGCTTCGCGTTGTCTTCGGTCGATTTGGCGTACAAGACGGCCAACGGCTCGCCGCGGCGGACCGGATCGCCCACCTTCTTCAGAAGGCGGATGCCGACGGACAGATCGATGACGGATTCCTTCGTCTCCCGCCCGGCCCCCAGCTCCATTGCGGCGACACCGATCTCCTCGGCCGTTATGTGACCGACATAGCCGTCCGCCGCTGCCGGAACCTCCCGCTGACGGGAAGCAGTGGGGAGCAGCTCCGGGTTATCGCCGACGGCAGGGTCTCCGCCTTGAGCGGCTACGAATTCCTTGAACTTTCGGAGCGCGGCGCCGGAGGCGATGGCTTCCTTCAGCTTCTCCTTGGCGGTTGATGCCGTATCTGCGGCTCCGCCCAACACCAGCATATGGGAGCCCAGCTCCAGGCACAGCTCCTCCAGATCCTTCGGTCCGCGTCCCTGCAGCGTCTCGACGGCCAAGCGGACCTCCAAGGCATTGCCCACTGCCGTGCCGAGAGGCTCCTCCATATCCGTGATGACCGCCACGGTCCGGCGCCCGACCTCCGTGCCGATGCTGACCATCGCCTCCGCCAGCCGGACCGAATCCTCCAGCGTCTTCATGAATGCGCCGCTGCCGGTTTTGACGTCTAGAACGATAGCATCGGCGCCAGACGCGATTTTTTTGCTCATAATGGAGCTGGCAATGAGCGGAATGGAATTGACGGTTGCCGTCACATCGCGGAGACCGTACAGCTTCTTGTCTGCCGGCGTTACGTTGCCCGACTGGCTGATGACGGCGACCCCGTGCTCGTTAACCTGACGGATGAACGCGTCGCGGGTCAGCTCCACCGTAAAGCCCGGGATGGCTTCCAGCTTGTCGATGGTACCTCCCGTATGGCCCAAGCCGCGGCCCGACATCTTGGCCACAGGTACTCCCGCAGCGGCCGTCAATGGAGCCAGCACCAGTGTCACCGTATCGCCTACGCCTCCGGTGGAATGCTTGTCAACCTTCACTCCGCGGATGGAGCTCAAGTCCATCTGCTCGCCGGAGGCGGCCATCTCCAGGGTCAGATCTGCGGTTTCCCGCGCGGTCATACCTTGGAAATATACCGCCATGGCCCATGCCGACATCTGATAATCCGGTATGGTGCCTTGGGTGTATCCCTGGATCAGTGCGGAGATTTCCTGACGGGTCAACTCTCCGCCGTCCCTTTTTTTCTGAATCATATCTACGGTCCGCATGGACATCTTCCTCCTCGTGCCGGCTGTTCGAACCTCCTTATTATACCACAACCTTCCCGGGAGACCGACCAAGCCGCTATGCCACCCACAACAAAAAAACAGCGCCCGGACCTTATTGAGTCCGATGCGCTGCAGTGCCGTCAATCTTATTGAACGATCAGCTTGGATACCATGTCCGCGTGGCCGGCACCGCAGGGCAGGGTGCACTGGATGGTGTAGGTTCCCGGCTTGTCGAAGGTGACTTCCTTAGAGGCATTCTGCTTGTCCAGGTCGATATCCACTCCGTTGCCGGAGATCTTGACGGCATGGATGCCTTCCTTGATGCTCAGGCTGACTTTCATTTTCTCTCCGGCCTTGACGGTATATTCCGGCTGGTCGAACTTGAAGTTGGACGCCACCAGCTTCAGAGAGGGCCCGCTGCTGGTTTCCCCGGCATTCTTGTCCGCATTCTCGGATACGGTCATGAATAATGCCACGAACCCGAAGATTCCGGCGGCCATAAACAAGATGAAGTAGGTCCATCTCGACATTTGTAAGTCCCCCTATGCCAATTATAATTAGTTAAGAATCACTCTAATCATTTTACAAAATTCCACGCCGATTTCCTTATGATATTTATGGCGATTATGTGAACGTTTTGTGACGGACAAGCCTAGCAGTCTGTAAAAACCCCCGTTCCCTTCAGCAATAAGGGGAACGAGGGCTGCCGGATGTTAGAGTTGAACGTGCTTCACAAAAGCTTTGACCAAAGCCTGGAATTTGGGTTTGGTCCGATTGGCTACGGCCATGACCTGCTCATGGGTCAAGGGCTCCAGCTCCTCGCCGATGGCCATATCCGTGATGCAGGAGATGCCCAGCACCTTCAAGCCGCCATGCCGCGCCGCAATGACTTCTCCCACCGTCGACATGCCGACTGCATCGCCGCCCAGCTTGGCCAGCATGGTCAGCTCTGCCGGCGTCATATAAGCCGGTCCGCTGATGCCGCAATAGACGCCTTCCTGCAGGGTTAGGCCCGACCCGTCTTCGCCGGTGACGCCGGCCGACAGCTCCCGTGCCAGCGCCCGGTATTCCCGGCTGTAGGCCTCGGACATATCCGGGAAGCGGACGCCCAGCTCCGGATGGTTCGGTCCGATCAGCGGGTTATCGCCCGTCATGTTGATATGGTCGGAGATCAGCATCAGGTCTCCGGCCTGGAATGCCCGGTTCATGCCTCCCGCCGCGTTGGTGATGACCAGGCTCTTGACGCCCAGCTCCCGCATGACGTAGACGGGGAAGACCACCTTTTTCATCGGGTAGCCTTCATAGAAGTGGAAGCGGCCCTGCATGACGATGACGGTCTTGCCCTCCAGTTCGCCGATCACGAAGCGGCCGGCGTGGCCCTCGACTGTCGATACGGGAAAATGGGGCACGTCTTGGTAATCGATGTGGATCGGGTTGTCTACCTGCTCCGCCAGATCGCCCAGCCCTGAGCCCAGAATCAGACCGATCACCGGCTGGCGGCCGGCCAACCGGCTTCTGACCGCCTCTGCCGCCTCGCGGATTTCTTGAAGCACATGCTGCTGTTTCGGGTTCATCTTGTGTTCCTCCTATGGATAACGGCTGCTTCCTCGAGCCGATCTAGTCCTCTAAGCGTCTTACAGCTTCGGGATCATGGCGATGACCAGCTGCAGGAACTTGGCCTTCACCCGCTCCGTCGTCTCCATCACTTCCTCATGGGACAACGGCTGGTCCAGAATCCCCGCCGCCATGTTGCTGATGCACGAGATCCCCAGTACCTCGATGCCCGAGTGGCGTGCGATGATGACCTCCGATACGGTCGACATGCCAACGGCATCGGCCCCCAGCGTGCGCAGCATCCGGATCTCGGCCGGCGTCTCATACGACGGTCCCATCAGTCCCGCATAGACCCCTTCGCGGAACGTGAAGCCTTGTGCGGACGCCACTTCCATTGCCATCTGGCGCAGACGCTTGCTGTAGGCTTCGGACATATCCGGAAAACGGACGCCCAGCTCCTTGTAATTGGGTCCGATCAGCGGGTTGCCGCCGGTCAGGTTCAGATGGTCCCGGATCAGCATCAGATCACCCGGCGCATAAGAGGTGTTCACCCCGCCGGCTGCGTTGGTGACCAGAAGCGTGCGGATCCCCAGAGCCCGCATAACGCGGATCGGGAAAGTGACGGTCAGGCCTTCATAGCCCTCGTACATATGGAAACGGCCCTTCATCATCAGCACCGGGCGGCCGCCGACGGTTCCGATGAGCAGCTCGCCGGCATGACCCTCTACGGTGGATACCGGGAAGTGCGGAATGTCGCCGTAGCTCACCGTCACGGCGTTCTCCATGGAATCGGCCAGCACCCCGAGGCCGGAGCCGAGAATCAATCCCACCTCGGGCTTCAGGGAGGTTAATCCGGCGATATACCGGGCGGCTTCTTCAATTTGGTCCAGAATGGACGGGTGGTTGGACATGGTTGGTAACTCCCTTCGGGGATTAGGATAAGAGCGTCAGCATGCTGGTTCCGTTAGCCATGGGAGGGACGCCGAAATTGTCGGCGATGGTGGCTCCCACGTCCGCAAAGGTGCTGCGGATTCCGACGGATGCCGGAGCCTTCAGCTTCGGGCTGTACATCAATAGCGGCACATATTCGCGGGTATGATCCGTTCCCGGGTGGATGGGATCGTTGCCATGGTCGGCGGTCAGGATCAGCAGATCGTCCGGACCGATGCCGGCCATGATCTCCGGCAGCTTGTGGTCGAATTCCATCAGCGCTCCGGCATAGCCGGGCACGTCCCGGCGGTGTCCGTACAGGGAATCGAAATCCACCAGGTTCGTAAACGCCAATCCGGTGAAGTCCGACTTCATCACCTCGATGGTCCGGTCGATGCCGTCCAGGTTGCTCTTGGTCGGATAGGATTGGGTCACGCCTTCGCCGGAATAGATGTCGTTGATTTTGCCGACGGCGATACACTGAAGGCCGGCGTCGGCCAGACGGTTCATCACCGTCGGCTCCGGCGGCTTCACGGCGTAATCATGCCGGTGAGGCGTACGCTTGAAGGCGCCGGGCTGGCCGACAAATGGCCTTGCTATGACCCGGCCCACCGTAAATTCGGGGCGGAACGTCAGCTCTCGGGCAATCTCGCATGCCCGGTACAGCTCGTCCAAGGGGACGATCTCTTCATGGGCAGCAATCTGGAACACGCTGTCCGCGGAGGTATAGACGATCCACGCCCCCGTCTTCATATGCTCTTCGCCCAGCTCGTCCATGATCTCCGTGCCGGAGGCCGGCTTGTTGCCGATGACCTGGCGTCCGGTCCGGGCGATGAATTCCTCCAGCAGCTCCTTCGGGAAGCCGTCCGGATAAGTCCGGAAAGGCACCGTGATCTTCAGGCCCATGAGCTCCCAATGGCCGGTCATGGTATCCTTGCCTACGGAAACCTCCCCCATCTTGCCGTAATACGCCAGCGGCTTGTCCGCCGGGGGGACCTTGCTCAGCGGGGCGATGCTGCCGAGTCCCAGCTTCTCCAGATTCGGCAGGCGGAAGCCCTCCGTCCGGTCCGAGATATGTCCCAGGGTATGGGAGCCGGCATCCCCGAATTCCGGGGCGTCGGGAAGCTCCCCGATGCCGACGCTGTCTAATACGATCAAGCAGATTCTCTTGAATGCCATGCTTGTCGAGCCTCCTTGTCTAGTTGATCGAGCTGTTCGCGCGGGGATGGCTGCGGGTATAGACCTCCTTCATCCGGGCTGCACCCGAACGGGCGTACTGGATGGTGGAGGTCAGATCCGCATGGCCCAGCATCTCCTGCAGAGCCTTCAAGTCCGCTCCGTTCTCCAGGAGATGGACCGCGAAGGAATGACGGAGCGTATGGGGCGTAATCTCCGTCTCGATTCCGGTATCGGCCGCGTATTTCTTTATGATTTTCCAGAAGCCCTGCCGGGTGAGCCTGCTGCCGAGGTGGTTCGGGAATAAGACCTGCTCCGGTCCGGTCCATTCCGGTCTCGCCTCCTTCAGATACCGTTCCAGCCAGAAGGCGGCCTGCCGGTGCAGCGGAATGAGACGCTCCTTGCCGGACTTGCCGGGGCAGCGAATGAAGCCCATCTCCAGGTACACATGCTCGCGGTCCAGCGAGACCAGCTCCGTCACCCGCATGCCGGTGGCATAGAGCAGCTCCAGCATGGCCTTATCCCGCAGGCCGAAGGCGGAATCCGTCCGCGGCGCACTCAGGAGCTTGTCCGCTTCCTCCACCGTCAGCACCTGGGGCAATCTCCGCTCCGGCTTCGGCGCCTCCAGGCGCAGGGTCGGATCCCGCTCCACCACCCGCTCCTCCAATAGGAATTGGTAGAAGGAGCGGAGGGATACGATCGTCCGGCCGATGGTGGCCGGAGCTCGTCCCAGCCGCCGCAGTGCATGGAGATAGCTCTGGACATGCGTTCGGGAGGATTCCTCCACGGGAATCCCCCTGCCCTCCAGATCCTTCAGATATTGCGTCAGATCCCTTCGGTACGACTGCAGCGTATTCGCGGCCAATCCTCGCTCCTCCGACAACTGGCGAAGATAGCGGGTTAATAGGTCGTTCATTGCCGGTTGCTCCTTATCGTGGGCTTGTACGTAGATAAGCTTCAACAAGCAGGCACGATTTTCCTGCTTGACGGAGCGGCCGGCCGATTATTCTCCGTACCAATAGAACAGCCGCAGCCGCTCGGGCATATTGTCGGCATCCAACGTTCCGCTATCCTGATGGAATACCTTGACCGCACTGCCCGAGGGCTGCTTGTACCGTTGCACCGGCTCCATCCAGAGGGAGAGTACGGACAGAATCTGGTACAGCACGAAGGTCAGCACCACGAATAGCAGGATAAATTTGGCCCGGTCGATCCATTTGCGCAGCGATAAGATCATGACGGTTTCACCTCTTACCGTAAGCGTATGAAGGTTCCTCCCGGCGTATGCCTTGTCCGGGCACAGCGGAAGTCACAGCAAGGATTCTGCTCCGTCGATATATACTTCGGTTCCCGTGATATGGGAGGAATCATCGGAGGCCAGGAAAAGCACCAGCTCCGCCACCTGCTCCGGTTTTCCCGCCTTGCCCTCCAGGGGCTGGTTCCCCTCCGGATACTGGATGGGGATGCGGATGTCCTTCACATCGGGCATCTCCTGGCTGTTCTCGCCGATATTGGTCTCGATGGCCCCCGGACAGATGGCATTGACCCGGATCTTGTACGTGGCGAGCTCCAGGGCGGCCATCTTCATCAGCGCCGTCTGCCCTGCCTTGGATACGCTGTAAGCGGACATGCCGAAGTTCTTGAAGATCCGGTTTCCGTTGATGGAGCTCGTGATGATGATGCTCCCTCCGTTCTCCTTCATATAAGGGATGGCGTACTTCACGGTCAGGAAGGTCCCCCGCAGGTTCACGGCAAGCGTGGTATCCCAATCCTCGGGCTTCATGGTTTCCAGAGGAGCGATCACCCCGTTCACTCCCGCATTGGCGAAGACCACGTCCAGCCTCCCCCATTCCTTCATCGTGCGCTCCAGGGCCGCTTCCATGCGGCCTGCATCGGAGACGTCCACGTCAGCCACCAATGCCAACCCGCCTTCTTCCTCGATCTGACGCTTCACCTCTTCCGTCCGCCGGTCCTTTAGATCGGCGATGCACACCCTTGCCCCCTCCCGGGCCAACCTTAGGGCTGCAGCTCTCCCGATGCCGGAGCCTCCTCCCGTCACCAATGCGACCCGGTCCAGCAGCTTGCCGCTTGCGGCTGCCGTTTTCTCCTGCGCCCAATGGACTGCCATCACGATTCCCCCATTCACCATCTGCATTCTGCATGATTCATCCAGTCGCTCATAGTGTCTCTAGCAGCCGCAAAAGTATGTGCCGCGACCCGTTCTCCCGCACCCCTTGCCCATCTCCCGACATACAATGTTGCATCACTCCAATCCAAAACTTCTTCACGGGGAGAGCATGCCACTATGAGCGCATTGAAGCAAGTGTTGAGCGATCTGCTGGGAGGCGGAACAGGCGGCAACCGGGTGGACCGGGTGGGCAAGAGCAAGGGGAAACGCCCGCCGGCCGCTTCAACCGTCCGGAAGATCATCATTCTGAAGAACGCCCATTGCTACAGGCATTGTCTGAAGCAGCTGGAGGCTTTGGGTGTCAAGCCCGAGAAGAAGGTATCCGGCGTCCATGCCGTGGTCTGCCGCTTTCCGGCCCAGGCCGACTTCAAGGCCTTGGAGAGCCATGCCATGGTCAAACGGGTGGAGAACGACCACACCTTCTCCATCCACGTCCTCCCCAGCCGCCGGCAGGTTTCGGTATCGGCTCCCTGCGCCTCGGTCAAGAAACCGCAGATCGTCCCCTGGGGGGTAGGCCGGATCGGTGCGCCCGGCATCTGGAGCAAGCTCCAGGGAGGCGCCATCCGGGTGGCGGTTCTGGATACGGGTGTAAGCGGCACTCATCCGGACCTGAAGGTGGTCAAGGTCTACAATACCATCGCCGGCAAGCCGTCCTACGACCAGAACGGACACGGTACGCATGTGGCCGGAACCATCGCCGCCCTGAAGAACAAGTTCGGCGTTGTCGGCGTCGCCCCCCGGGTCCGGATCTATGCGGTCAAAGCCTTCGACAAGTCGGGCAACGGGTTCACCTCGGATATCGTCCAAGGCTTGGCGTGGTGCATCAAGAACAAGATGCACGTGATCAACATGAGCTTCGGCATGGAGGAGGACAGCGCGACCGTGGCGGAGCAGATCAAGCGGGCACACGCCAAGGGCATCGTCTTGGTGGCGTCCGCCGGAAACAACGGCACCGGCTCCGGCACCATTGATTTCCCGGCCCGGATGGAGGAGGTCATCGCCGTTGCGGCCTCCACTCCGGATGACGGGGTGGCGGACTTCAGCAGCCGGGGAACCGGCATCTCCGTCACCGCTCCCGGAGAAGGGATCTGCTCCACCATCCCGGGCAAGAGCTACACCCAGATGGACGGCACCTCCATGGCGGCTCCCCATGTGTCGGGCGCAGCTGCGCTGCTTCTGGCCAAGCGGCGGACCCTGACGCCGGACCGGATCCGCCAGCTGCTGCAGACGACGGCGACCCTGCTTCCCGGCGATACGGCGAATGATCAAGGCGCCGGCTTGATCCAAGCCAAGGAAGCGTTCGACCAGGCGTAAGCCGCCGCCGTATAAGACGCATCACCCACGGGACAGCCCGGACCTCCTCCGGCGGAAAATCAAAAAAACCCTTAAGCGCCGGACTTCGTCCGAGCTTAAGGGTTTATGCTTGTCGCAGTTATTTGGCCGGCTTCTTGCCGGTCTTGGCCTTGTCCTTGCAGCGGTGGCAGATGCCCTGGAAGTCCAGCCGGTGGTCGATAACCGAGAACTGGAATTCCCGCTCCAGACGCTCCTCGAGAGGAAGCAGCCAATCCTCGAGAATCTCGTCCACAGAGCCGCATTGGACGCAGATCAAGTGATGGTGGTGATGATGGGTGCTGTCGTTGCGCAGATCGTAGCGGGCGACTCCGTCGCCGAAATTCATCTTCTCCACGACATGAAGCTCGGACAGAAGCTCCAAAGTGCGATATACAGTGGCAAGCCCGATTTCCGGGAATTTATCCTTAACCAGCATGAACACCTCTTCGGCGCTCAGATGGTCTTCTTCATTCTCGAGCAAGACTCGCACCGTTGCTTCACGTTGGGGTGTCAGCTTGAAAGCTTGCGCCTGCAGCTGTTGTTTAATTTTTTCAATGCGCGCTTCCATGGTTCCCCTCCTACTGCATCACGGCTGACGCCTCGACACTCTCCCTTCATTATAGGGCGGTAGGTGAAATAAAGTCAAACACTTTCATAGGAGGGACTGCTAGAGTGAGAGGAGCATGGGGGTCACCCATTTCATTACCACCGGTGACAAAAATCCTTCGTACAAAGCCGCTCCGGTCAGCAGCACTGTCATCATAAGCGCGATGCCCGTGTAGGACCCAAAGGCCGGAAGCAGCTGTCCCTGCTTGCCCACCACCCGGTTCCGAACCAGCTGGACGGAGAACGAGGCGGCGGCGGCGCTTGTAATGACGAGGGCCGGAATGACGATCAGGTTCTGGGGAACGACGGAGGTCAGGGCGAACAGCATCCCCTTCCAGGAATATTGGCCGATCATATAGCCCACGGAGAACCCGACCAGCACACCCTTCAAAAAATCCAGCGCGAACACCAGCGGAAGTCCGATGACGGACAAGCCCAATACCCAGATCAGGACCACCCACTTCAGGTGCATCACAAGCGACTGCTGGAACGAGGCGGAGGTATCGAACCCTCCTCCCTCATTCACGGTCTGGATGAAGAAGTGAAGATGGCGGGCCAGCTCCTGCTTCTGCTCCAGGGTCAATGCACCGACCATGACGGCGCCAAAGACGATCCCCACGGCAAACAACACGAATACGAACAGATAGAACGGCAGGTGCTCCTTTTGGAGCATCCGAGCCGGCAGTTGGGATGTGGTCATGGTGATCCGTTTCCTCCTTGTACAAGCCGCATAGTTCAATCTATGAGCTCAGGAGAGAAACTATGTCACCGGCGCTCCCTCCACTATCGTCCCCAGGGAGCGATTCAGGTACGGCTGACCTTGCCGTAAGTGCCGCCGCCGCCCGTGGACAGCTTCAAGGTGCCAACTCTAGCCTGGAGGATCATGCCTGCGATGGCAGGTCCCGCCGCATCCGTCAGCTCCTCTGCGGGAGCATGGTGCAGAATGGACATTTCGGTACCGAACCGAGCCAGCAGCTTGTTCATTAGCTTCGGTCCCAGGCCAGGGAGAAATTCCAGCGGCACCTGATAATGATACGGGGGCCGATGCGGTGCCACAACAGGCTCCTCGCGGTCCGCGATGTCCAGAATCCGGTCCATAACGCCCCGGACGATGCTCGGCGCTCCGCAGTAGATACATCGCTCCGTCACCGCCGCTTCTGCCTCATCCAGAATGGATTGGCATTGGGAGCAATAGGTCCGGTGGTACTTGCCCAGCCGGGGGTTCAAGCCGTAATTGGCCGTCAGCCGGCGCCCCTCTTGGCGAAGCAGGGCCATGGACAGCTCCCGGAAGGTCGGCTCCTTCATGGCGAAGGTGTTGTATTCGCGCCCGATCTTGCCCAATGAGTGAGCGTCGGAATCGGTGACGAAGGTCAGAGCGTCCAGCTCCGACAGATGGGAGGCCATCTCCGTGTCCGAGCTCAGGCCCAGCTCCACGGCCGCCAGCCGCTGCAGATCCAGCACGTCGCCCATCCGGTCCGCGCAGCTCCCGTAGATGCTCTTGTAGGGAGTGAAAATATGGGCGGGTATCAGAAGTCCTCCCCGTCCGCATACCTCGTCCTGCAGCTCACGGGCCGTCACGTAAATCCGCTGGGACGACAGCTCCACATTCTTCATATAACGGGACATCCAGGAACTGAAGGATTTCATGGCGGCCAGGTCCGGCAGATACGCCAGAAGATGGGCCGGACCCCTGCCGGGGTCCTTCACCTCGATCTCGGAGCCCAGGATGATCGTCGTCTGTCCGTAACGGATGCCGCCGCCCGGGAGCTCCTCCATCTCGCCGCGGCTGAGATACTCCTCGATCTCCTCCTGCACCGGCGGCGAGTGGCAGTCAATGATACCCACCACTTCAATGCCCTTGCGGTCCGAGGACTCCCGGGCAATGTTGTAGAAGGTCAGGTCCTTCGCCCCGCTGATCTTCACCGGCTTGCCTTTCTCCGTCCGTCCGATATGGATATGGAGATCCGCGTAATATTCGTTCAGCCCGTCCATTCGGTCAGATCTTCCCTGTCAGCCGGTACAGCTTCCAGGCGTAAACGGCAAGAATCGTCTTGGCGTCGCTGATCTTCCCCTCAGCCATACAGGCCTCGGCCTCCTCCAGGGTCAACGCCATACAGTCCAGGAACTCGTCCTCGTCCGGCTTCGGCTCCCCCTTCACCAGGTCTTCGGCCAGATATACGTGCAGGAGCTCATCGGCAAATCCCGGAGAAGAATAGAACGAGCTGATAGGGCGCAGGGATCCCGCCTTGTAGCCTGTCTCTTCCTCCAGCTCTCTCCTGGCGGCGTCCATAGGGTCCTCCCCCGGATCCAGCTTGCCGGCGGGAATCTCGATCAGACTCTTCTCCATCGGCTTCCGGAACTGCTCCACCATGAGCATCTTACCGTCGACCAGAGCCATGACGGCTACGGCGCCGGGATGCCGGACGATCTCCCGTTTGGCGTTCTCCCCATTCGGCAGCCGGACCTCGTCCACCTGCAGGGAAATGATCTTGCCTTTGAAGATGGAGGTGGTGCTCAGGGTCACCTCTTCGTATTTTTGCATCGAATCGCGGGTCATGGTTATGAATGCTCCCTTCCGTATTCTCCCCGGCTTGGCATAACTTGTCCTGCCGGAGCATATGCATGCATTATACCATGTCAGGAACCGGAAAGAGGAATCGTCCATGAAAACCTACCATACGAGCACCGGCCTTCGTCTCGTCGGCAAAGCCTATGAGGTGCGCTGGCAGCTCCAACGGCTTCTGGAAACCGCCCGTCACCCCCACGCTCCATTGTCCGAAAGATTGGCGGATTGGGCTCCTGCCGACCGCCGCCTAAGCCGTCCGTCCGCCATCATCCTTCCGTTCCCCGCCGGAGGCAGAAGCAGGGAATCGGCCATCCGATAAGGGAGAGGTTTCATCGGATTCATAGGAGACGGCATGCGTATGCCGTCTTTTCGTGTTACACTCAAGGCGGAAGATTGACGATTCCAGGAAATGGAGTGTGCGCGGAAACGATGGAACCTTTGAAACAGATGTACACCCGGGAGCTCCTCGAGGGCTTCGCGGCGGAAGTAAAAGCCGTCTACCCTCCGTTCGAGAGCGGTCGCTTTCTGGAGCTTGTCTTCGATCGGGAATGGAGCAACCGGGAGCTGAAGGACCGGTACCGGCACATCTCGGCGACGCTAAGGCAGACGCTTCCCCCGGATTACCGGGAGGCCTTGGGCATCCTGGAACAGCTGGCGGATACGGGCCGGTTCAAGGGGTTCCCGTATATCTTCTTCCCGGATTTCGTCCAGACGTTCGGTTTGGAAGACTGGGAGGCATCGGTGCCCGCACTCCGGAGGTTCACCTCTCTGAACTCGTCCGAGTTCGCCGTCCGGCCGTATATCGAACAGGATCCGGAACGGATGCTCGGGATCCTGCTGGAATGGGCCTCCGATCCGGACGAGCATGTCCGCCGTCTGGCCAGCGAAGGCTGCCGGCCGCGCCTCCCCTGGGCGCCTCCGCTGCGCCGGCTTATCGCCGACCCGGCTCCGGTCCTGCCCATTCTCGAGCGGCTGAAGGCGGACAGCTCCGAATATGTGCGGCGCAGCGTGGCCAACAACCTGAACGACATCTCCAAGGATCATCCGGAGCTGGTGCTGGGGCTGGCCGCAGATTGGATCGGCCGGGATCCGTGCACGGACCGTATTCTGAAGCACGCCTGCCGCACGCTTCTGAAGAAGGGCCATCCGGAGGCCCTGCGCTTGTTCGGCTTCGCGGACGAAGACGGGCCCGGGGCGGAAGCCGTGGCCGTGAAGGAGCTGGAGCTTACACCGCAGGTTCTCCGCATCGGCGAAGAGCTGATCTTCTGTTTCCGGATCTCTGCCCCGGAGGCCGCCTCCTTCCGGCTGCAATTCGCCGTGGACTATCGCAAGGCCAACGGCGGCACCTCCGCCAAACGATTCCACATCGGCGAGAAGCGGGGCTTCCAGGGTGAAGAGCAGATCACCCGCCGCTTGAGCTTCAAGGACCTGAGCACCCGCAAGCATTATCCCGGCGAGCACCGCCTCACCATCCTGGTGAACGGCATTGCCGCTGCATCGGAGATGTTCACGCTGCTGGATACGTGACGCAGCATCCCAGGAACAAACAAGCCGGCCCCCATCGGGAGCCGGCTCTTATGACGTTCTTATTTCTTCGCTTGCCCAGTCAGCTTGGCGATCTCCACGACGACTTCGGCCACCTTGACCAAGTCGCGGATGGCGATGTGCTCGCTGGTGCTGTGGATGGCTTGGTAGCCGACGGACAGGTTCACGGTCGGGATCCCCTGGCTGTTGAACAGGTTGGCATCGCTGCCGCCGCCGGAATGGAACAGCTTGGGCGTCAGGCCCAGATTGCTGATGGCGTCCATGGCCAGCTTCACGTGCGGCGCCGACTCGTCGTACTTGTAGCCCGGGTAGGCCAGCTCCCAGCGGAAGTCGAACGTGGCGCCCATCTCTTCGCATACGGCTTGGCAGGCCGCCTTCATGGATTCCACTTGGGCCTCCAGCTTCTCCCGGACCAGGCTTCTTGCCTCGCCGATCAGCTGCACCTTCTCGGCGACGATATTGGTCTCGCCCTTGGCGAAGAAGGTGCCGAAGTTGGCGGTGGTCTCCTTGTCTATGCGGCCCAGCTTCATGCGGGCTACTGCCTTGGCGGCCACCGTAATGGCGCTGACACCTGCTTCCGGATTCACGCCGGCATGAGCCGTCTTCCCGGTAAAGTCGATGTAGAGCTTGGACTGGAACGGCGCGGCCACCGCGATGCCTCCGACGTCTCCGTTAGAGTCGATGGCGTAGCCGTAATCCGCTTTCACCCATCCGGCGTTCATGGCGCGAGAGCCCAGCAGTGTGGACTCTTCTCCGGCGGTGATGACGAACTTGATGACGCCGTGGGGGATCCCGTCCTCCTTCAGAACGCGGACCAGCTCCAGCATAGCCGCAATCCCGGCCTTATCGTCGGAGCCCAAAATCGTCGTCCCGTCACTGCGGATGACGCCGTCCTCTCCGATCTGGGGCTTGATGCCCTTGCCCGGCACCACCGTATCCATATGGCAGGTAAAATAAATCGTCGGCGCCCCTTCACCCCCGGCCGATGCCGGCAGCGTAAACATCAGATTGTTGGCTTGGCAGCCGGAGCGCGACATGGAGTCGTCCTCTTCGACGGACAGCTCCAGCGCCCCGAACTTCGTCTTCAACACCTTGGCGATTTCCGCCTCGAACTTGGACTCGCTGTCTACCTGGACCAGCTCCAAGAACTCTTCGACCAGTCTTTGCTGGTTGACCATACCCGTTTCCTCCCGGACTCGTTATGCGTTACAATAGATGATGCAGGCTTGTCCGTGCAGACGGCCGTCTTCCGGCCGTCCAAACCTGTCTTGAACCTTATCTGTAAGGAGATGAATCCATTGATCAACAAAAAGCTCATGCGTGTGGTGGTCTGGCTCATGCTGGCCGCCATGCTGTTCTCTACCGTGCTGTATGCGGTCACAGCCATCATGGGGATTTAATAAAGCTTCGTTTCGGTATTATAGCCTTCCATATGCTCCTTCACACGCTGAAGGAAACGCCCGCAGATGACGCCGTCGAGAATCCGGTGGTCCAGCGACAGGCAGAGGTTCACCATGGACCGGACTGCGATCATGTCGTTGATGACCACCGGTTTTTTGACGATGGATTCGAACGTCAGGATGGCCGCCTGAGGGTAGTTGATGATCGGCTGGGTCAGGACGGAGCCGAAGGAGCCCGTGTTGTTCACCGTGAAGGTGCCGCCCATCATATCGTCAATGGACAGCTTGCCGGCCCGGGTCTTGCGGGCCAGGTCGTCGATCTCGCGGGCCAGGCCGGCGATGTTCTTCTGGTCGGCCTTCTTGATAACGGGGGTCAGCACCGAATCCTCGGTTCCGACGGCCAGCGAGATGTTGATGTCCCGCTTCACGATGATTTTGTCCACGGCCCAGACGGAATTGATGATCGGATAATCCTTGATGGAGTTGACCACAGCCTTCATCAGGAACGGCAGATAGGTCAGGTTGAAACCTTCCTGGCGCATGAATTCGTCCTTCAGCTTGCTCCGCAGAGCCACCAGGTTGGTCACGTCCACCTCGATCATCATCCAGCCGTGGGGAATCTCGGTCACGCTCTGCCGCATCCGGCTGGCGATGGTGTTGCGGATCGGCGTTACGTCGATGTAATACTCGCGCTGGTTCGCATGCTCCACTTCCACCTTCGGAATAGGCGGATGCTCGGACAGGTGCAGGCCCGTAGAGCGGACCGGCTCCGTCGAAGCATGGGCTATGCCGCCGGCCTGTTGCGCGGTGGCAGCGGAAGCGGCGGGCGGCGCCGCCGGGCGCGGCGGTTCGGGCTGCTTGAGGACCGGCTTGCCGCTATCGATATATTGGAGCACGTCCTTGCGGGTGATGCGGCCGCCGAGTCCCGTGCCTTCCAGCTGGGACAGGTCGATGCCGTGCTCGCCCGCCAAGGTCAGCACCGCCGGCGAATAGCGGGCGCGCATGGCCTGCCCCGGTGCGGATGCGACGACTGAACCGGCATCCGCATCGCTGACGCTGCCATGAGACACGGCGGAAGGTGCTGCGGCCTCGGACGTACCAGGCTCCGCAATCAAGCAGATCGGAGCGCCGACATCCGCCGTCTGCCCCTCGCCTACCAGAATCTCCGTCAGAGTGCCCTCCACGGGGGAAGGCATCTCCACGTTGACCTTCTCGGTGATGAGCTCGCACAGAACATCATACTGCTGGATGTAATCCCCCGGCTTCTTCAGCCATTTGCCCACGGTGGCGGACACCAGCGACTCCGCCAGATGGGGGACCGGCACCTCGGTGCCTTTGGACTTCAGATTCATCTATGTACCTCCCTCAATTCGCCTGTTCCCTTCCTTGACTATCCCCTTAGATCTCCGCCAGCCTGCGCATGGCTTCCTTGACCTTATCCGGGTTCAAGAGGAAGAACTTCTCGATGGTCGGCGCCATGCCGACAGCGGGGATGTCATCTCCGCAGAGGCGCATGATCGGAGCATCCAGCTCGAAGAATAGCTCCTCGGAAATGATGGCCGAGACCTCCGCCCCAACGCCGCCGGTCTTGTTGTCCTCGTGGATGATGAGCACCTTGCCCGTGCGCCGTACCGCCTCCAGAATACCCTCCTTGTCGAGGGGCTGAAGCGTGCGGAGGTCCAGCACGTGGACGCTGATGCCTTCCTTGGCCAGCTCCTCGGCAGCCTTCAGGGCATAATGAACCGTCAATCCGTAGGAGATGACGGTAATGTCCGCCCCCTCCCTCTTCACCTTCGCCTTGCCGATCGGCACGATGTAATCCTGCTCGGGCACGTCGCCGGTAATGGACAGGTAGCACTTCTTATGCTCGAAGAACAGCACCGGATCCTCGTCCCGGATCGCCGCCTTCATCAATCCCTTGGCATCGTACGGATCCGAAGGGGCGACGATCTTCAAGCCCGGGGTTCCGAAATAGATGGATTCGGGGCATTGTGAATGGTACAGCGCTCCGCCTCCCGTAGCGCCATAAGGCGCACGGATGACCAGCGGGCAGTTCCAATCCCCGTTGGAGCGATAGCGGATCTTGGCCGCCTCGCTGATGATCTGATTGGTAGCGGGCAGCATGAAGTCCGCGAATTGCATCTCGGCGATGGGGCGCATGCCGTACATGGCGGCGCCGATCGCCACGCCGGCAATGGCGGATTCCGCCAATGGCGTGTCGAGGACGCGGTCATGGCCGTACAGGTCCCGCAGGCCCTTGGTGGCGTTCAGCACGCCGCCCTTGCCCACGTCCTCGCCCAATACGAATACGTTCCCGTCCCGCTGCATCTCTTCCTGCATGGCGGAACGGATGCCTTCCAGATAAGTGATCACGGCCATCCGCTAGAATCCTCCTTCCGCTTCCGAAGAAGCATCGCCATACACATGCAGGAGCGCATCCTCCGGCTTGGCATACGGCGCCTGGTCCGCATAGTTGGTCGCATCGGTGATTTCCTTGGCGATCTCCGCCGCCAGCGCCTGGTCCTGCTCCTCGCTCCAGAGCCCGATGTCGATCAGATACTGCTTATAAATCGGAAGGCCGTCCTTGGCCCGGTTGGTCTCCACCTCTTCCTTCGTCCGATACAGCATATCGTCATCGGCCGTCGAGTGGGGCGAGATCCGGTACATCATGGCCTCGATCAGGGTGGCTCCTCCGCCGTTCAACGCACGCTCCCTGGCTTCCTTCACGACGCGGTAGACCTCCAGCGGATCGTTGCCGTCCACCCGGACCCCTTCCATGCCGTAGCCCAAGGCCCGGTCGACCACCCGACCGCCCAACTGCTGGGAGACGGGAATCGAGATCGCGTACTGATTATTCTCGCACATCAGGATCACAGGCAGCTTATGGACCCCGGCGAAATTGCAGCCCTCGTGGAAATCCCCTTGGTTGCTGGAGCCCTCGCCGAAGGTGGCCCAAGCTACGCCCGGTTCCTTGCGCATCTTCTTCGCTAACGCAATACCAACGGCATGAGGCACCTGCGTCGTGACCGGACTGGAGCCGGTGACGATCTTCAGCTTCTTATGGCCGAAGTGGCCCGGCATCTGCCGGCCGCCGCTGTTAGGGTCCTCCGCCTTGGCGAACAGGGATAACATCAGCTCCCGCATGGTCATTCCAACGGTCAAGACGAAGGCGTAATCCCGGTAATAGGGCAGAAAATGGTCCTCATCCGTCCGGAGCGCCGTAGCCGCAGCCACCTGGGCCGCTTCCTGGCCGATTCCGGATACGTGGAAGGCAATCTTGCCGGCCCGCTGCAGAACGAATCCTCGCTCGTCGAACTTGCGGGCGCGCAGCATATTGCGGTACATCCCGACCGCTTCCTCATCAGACAGTCCGACTGACCTGTGGCGGTGCAATTGACCGATCGACATAAGGGGAAACCCTCCCTTGTTAAGAGTACAGCCAGCTTAAACCGGATTAATACCAGGTACTAAGACTTGGCTCTTATCGTCATTATAGTCGGTTTCTCCGAAGAATACAATTTGATGCCCTAAAGCCCGGAAGCGCCGGAATTCGGACCGGTCGGCCCCTTCTCAGATCCCAATGGCACGCCCGTCTACCGCCAGCATGGCCTCCATCAGAGCCTCGGACATGGTCGGATGGGGGTGGATGGTTGCGCCCACCTCCCACGGCGTAGCATTCAGCAATTGGGCCAATGCCGCTTCGGAGATCAGGTCCGTTACCTGCGCTCCGATCATGTGGACGCCCAGGATGTCGTTCGTTTTACGGTCGGCAATGACCTTGACGAAGCCGTCGGCATCGCCGTGAACCAATGCTTTGCCCAGCGCCTTGAACGTGAACTTCCCGGTCTTCACCTCGAAGCCCTTCTCGGCGGCCTGCTCCTCCGTCCAGCCGACACTGGCGATCTCCGGACGGCCATAGATGCAGCGCGGAATCAGATGCTGTGCATAGGGCTCCGCCTTCTCCCCCCAGAAATGCTCCACGGCCAGGATGCCCTCGTGTCCGGCCGCATGGGCCAGCTGAAGACCGCCGTTCACGTCTCCGATGGCATAGATGTGGGATTCCGTCGTCTGCATGAATTCGTTCACCCGAATGACTCCGCGTTCCACCTTCACATCCGTATTCTCAAGCCCCAAGCCCTCCGTGTTGGCCTCGCGGCCAACGCTGACCAGGATCTTGTCCGCCTTCAGGTCCACGATGGCTCCCTTCTGCTCGGCTTGGAGCCGGACTCCCTCCGTGTCCCAGCGGATGGTCTCCGGCAGCACCCGGGCACCCGTCAACACCCGGATCCCTCGGCTGCGGAATATCCGTTCCAGCTCCCGGGACACCTCGGCATCCTCATAGGGCACCAGCCTGCCGCCGTACTCCACGACGGTGACGTCCACGTCGAAATCTCGAAGCATGGAAGCCCATTCCACCCCGATTACTCCACCGCCGATGATGACGATGGACTGGGGCAGCTCCTCCATCCGCAGCGCATGGTCGCTGGTCATCACCTGATCTCCGTTCGCTTCCATGCCCGGCAGCAGACGGGGCCGGGAGCCTGTGGCCAGGATCAGCTGCTTCGGCACCAGCGTCTCCATCTCGCCATCGGCTAGCTCCACCGCCACTGCGCCGCTCTTCGGCGAGAAGATGGACGGTCCGATGACGCGGCCCGTGCCTTCATATACGTCAATTTTATTTTTTCTCATCAAGTACTGCACACCCCGGTGGAGCTGGTCCACGATTCGGTCCTTGCGCTCGAGCACCTTGGGGAAATGAACGGTTACGGGTCCCGCTGCGATTCCGTAAGCTTCGCTCTCCCGCATGGAAGCGGCCAGCTCCGCACTGCGGAGGAGTGCTTTGGTCGGAATGCAGCCCCGGTGGAGACAGGTCCCCCCCAGCTTGTCCTTCTCGACGACCGCCACCGTTTTCCCCAGTTGGGCTGCCCGGATGGCCGCGACATAACCTCCGGTTCCGCCGCCGAGCACGACCACATCGTATTGCTTCGTCATTCTTTTTACCCCTCCTCGCAAAGTCCCTTCCATTTTAACCTTTTTTTCCGGGCGAATCCTAGTATAAAATGTAGAAGACCCCGCATTTTTTTCGGGCGTATAAGAGAAAGGGGTAGTCCATCTTGCGACTGTTGCTTCAACGGCTTGCCGCCGCGCTGATGCTGGTTATACCCGGATTGGCGGCAACCTATGGGTTTTTGGCCATGAAGAATGCGTTCTTCCATCAATTCGAGCCGGAGGGCGGCTTTCAGTGGGGCCGTTTCCTGCTAGGCTTGCTGCTGTTCGCCGTTGGCTCCGCCTTTATCGGAGGCTGGATTTTTTTCCGGGACCGCAAGAGAGGCTATGTAGCGCCGCAATTCCGCGCGAAGAAAAAACGCCCCCGCCCTCCTGAACCCTAAGAGGCGTGGACGCAACTGCTTCAGCTCCGTACGGACTGCCCGTACGGCTTTTTTTTATTCCGCCGGGCTCCATTCGCCTCCCGGTCTTCGGCGCTTCATCAGACGGACCGTCATGGTCGACAGCCAGAGGGAAACCAAGCCCACGAACAGGTAGCCGGGAACGGAGAACAAATGCTTCCACTGGAGGGGGCGGTACACCCCCACCTTCACCATGAAGGGCTCCAAGACGAAGGAGAACAGCAGCGACAGGCCCACAAGACCCGCTGTGTACCCCCGGAGGCTGCGGGTATATTGGTAGACCAGCATATAGAACAGGGGCAGCACGGCATCCACTACAGCCAGCCTGGCTCCCCACGGCAGGATCATCTTGGGGTAGTCCCAGAGCCCCAGCTCGGCGCCCACCATATCCAAGGACAGGGAGATCAAGAGAACATACAGACCCAATGGCAGGAGCTCCGTCAGCTTCCTCTTGTCCGCCAGCCTCCACCACACGAACCAGCCGACGACGAAATACAGCAGCAGCAGCCACCAGTCGAACGTAAACAGCACATGCTCCCGCCAATAACCCCACCGGTCAGCGCCCAATTCCGTCTGCTTCCGGCTCAGCTCGTCGAACCATTGGTTCGGATCCATGCTAAAGCCCCTCCTTTCATGGGTTTAGTGTTTCTGCCCCCCCATATTTCATACATCCCATATAGAGAATCAGGTATAAAAGCAGATACGCCTGTCCAAACTGTAGGGTAACTTCCATGAACGCGCATCTATGGCAACGAAATCTGATCCGACAGGAGGATTCCACCATGGAGCAATCAATGTCTGCAGAAGAAGTCGCGGTTCAAATCGCCCGGCTGCACGGGCAAGGGGAAGCGCTATCCAAGAAAAGCGTGAAGAAATCCCATCCCGACCTCATGAAGAACGCGCTGTATTACTACCCAAGCTGGGAACATGCGCTTGAACGCAGCGGGATCGGAAGCATCCAGTAACGGCACAGCCCACGAACCGGAAGACCCTCGGGTCTTTCGGTTTTTTTGACGTTTCCATCAGCCAGCAAGCCGGCGCAAAATGTTGGATATGAGGAAAAGGCCTGATACGGTGCGGCCCGGCAGCGCACAATACCTTCAAGAAGGGGAGGGATCATCATGTTTCGAACAGCTCGGCAGCAAGCAAGAGAAGCCTCGCTTTATGGGCGTGTGAAGAGCAGGAATGCCGCTGACATCCTGCGGGAGCAAGAGCAGGAATCGGAGATGGAGCGGCTGTGGATGGATGGCCCGGCCTATGTCAACGAGGAAGAGCCGCGGCGCCGGACCCTGTTGGGCACCTAGTTATGACAGGTTTATGCAGAGTCATATCTGCCGGAAACCGATCATATCCATAGGAAGCAAAGTTACAGGATCAAAGATGTGAGGAGCAATGGCGTACATGAATCGTGATTCTTATTTAGTCGAAGCCGTATCCGGCAGATGGCTCAGATTGCCCAATTCCTTCCGCAAGGCCTCGTATGTCGTGGATCTGCCCAACGGGATTGCCTTGAATGTCAGCATGACCAGCGGGCGGATCGAGATTTATGCCGAGGAGGACGACCAGGTGTACCGGTTTTCCGGCGAGATGTATCTGGAGGCGGACCGGCAATCCGTTTACAACTCCACCCGCATTATTTATAAAAATGAACCGAGGGCGCTGCCAGGCTTCTGATCCCCTCGTCGTGAAAGCCGTTCCGGGATTCCGGAGCGGCTTTCGGTTTTTTCCCAGGAGCAATTGTTAGGATTTCTTCACGAATCCCTGCGGAACGGATCCCGCAGATTTGTTACAATTCATATATAATGTAACGTTTCTAAGGATGGAGTTGATTCAATGTCTGATGCAGCTGCGCCATTCCGGACGGAAACCGACATGCTGGGAACCAAAAGTATCCCCGCCGATGCGTTGTACGGGATTCATACGGCCCGGGCCATGGAGAACTTCTCCATCAGCGGGAAACCCGCCAACCCACATCTGATCCAAGCCATCATCACCGTGAAGCAAGCCGCCGCCCTCGCCAACGGGCGCTTGAAGCTCATTCCTGCCCCCGTGGCCGAAGCCATAGCCGGCGCCTGCGAGGAGGCCATCGGCAATCCGCACCGCAGCCAATTCCCGGTTGATGCCTTCCAAGGCGGAGCCGGGACTTCCACTCATATGAATGTCAATGAGGTCATCGCCAATCTGGCGATTCTTCGGCTCGGCGGACGCCCGGGGGATTACGGAATGGTTCACCCGGTCGACCATGTGAACTGCGGCCAATCCACCAATGACGTCTACCCCACCGCCCTGAAGATCGCCGCCATTCGTCTCCTCCGCCCTCTGTCTCGAGCTTTCGCTTCCCTTCAGGAAGCGCTTCAAGAGAAGGAGCAAGAGCTGGCGGACGTGCTGAAGCTGGGCCGAACCCAGCTGATGGACGCCCTGCCCATGACGGCCGGCCAAGGCTTTGGCGCTTACGCGAAGGCCATCGCGCGGGACCGTTGGAGGATCTATAAGGTTGAAGAACGGTTACGGGAGATCAACTTGGGCGGAACGGCCATCGGCACCGGACTCAATGCTCCGCTTAAGTATATCTATACCGTGACCGAGCTGTTGCAGGACTTGACGGGTTTGGGACTGGCCCGAAGCGAATATCCCATGGACCTGACGCAGAACATGGACGTGTTCGTGGAAGTCTCCGGCATGCTGAAGGCGGCCGCTTCCAATCTGCTGAAGATCTCCAATGATCTTCGGCTGCTGGCTTCGGGACCGCGCGGCGGCCTCGGCGAGCTCCGGCTTCCTGCCGTGCAGGCCGGTTCCAGCATCATGCCCGGCAAGGCCAACCCCGTTATCGCCGAGATGATGGGCCAGACGGCCATGCGGGTCATCGCCAATGATTCGGCCATCACCATGGCGGCGATGAGCGGTCAGCTGGAGCTGAACGCCTTCACTCCGCTGATCGCCGAGTGCCTGCTGGAATCCCTCGAGCTGCTGACGAGGGCCGTCACACTCTTCGAAGAGAAGTGCATTCGGGGCATAGAGGCCGATCGCGAGCGATGTCTGGAGAGTGTAGAGCTCTCCTCCGCCTTGGCCGCCGCACTGGTCAACCACGTCGGGTATGCGGAAGCGTCCAGAATCGCGCTGGCGGCACAGGCCGGGGGCTGCACCGTCCGGGACGTGCTCTTGTCCGAAGGCCGGTTTACCCCGGAGGAAACGGATCGGATTCTGAACCTCCACCAAGTCACCAAGCCCGGAACACCCGGTAAATGAGAGGAGCAACCGCCATGAGCTTGAACGCCACCCCCCGGTCCAACCGGGTCCATATCGCTCTGTTCGGCAAGCGGAATGCAGGCAAATCCAGCTTGATCAACGCCATAACGAAGCAGGAGATCGCCGTGGTATCGGCCGTCAAGGGAACAACTACTGATCCGGTCTACAAAGCGATGGAGCTGCTCCCGCTAGGTCCCGTGGTCTTCATCGATACAGCCGGTCTGGATGATGAAGGTGAGCTTGGTGAACTGCGCAAGCGCAAGACGCTGGAGGTGCTGGAGAAGACGGACCTGGCTCTTCTCGTGGTGGATGCCAGTGAGGGCATCAGCGACTTCGAGGTCTCCATGGCCGCCTATCTCCGGACGAAGAAGATCCCTGCCATCGGTGTGTTGAACAAAACCGATCTCATCTCCAGTGTGGAGCCTATGCTGAGTGAAGCGGCCGCCAGGCTGGAGCTGAAGGTGCTGCCGGTCTCCGCCTCCGCGGGCAAAGGAATGAACGAGCTGCGCAAAGCGATGGGCGAAGCCGTTCCCGATGACGAGGATAAATTCAAGATCGTCGGCGATCTCATCGGTCCAGGCGACTTCGTGGTGCTGGTCACCCCTATAGACAAGGCCGCTCCCAAGGGACGCCTTATCCTTCCGCAGCAGCAGACCATCCGGGACATTCTCGAGAGCGATGCCATTGCCGTCGTCACCAAGGAATTCGAGCTGAAGGAGACCCTGGAGCGGCTCGGCACCAAGCCCAAGCTGGTCATTACCGATTCCCAAGCCTTCCTGAAAGTGGCGGCGGACACGCCGAAGGACGTACCGCTCACCTCCTTCTCCATCCTCTTTGCCCGTCATAAGGGTGATCTGGTGGAGCTGGTAAAAGGAGCTAAGGCCGTGGAGAGCCTGCAGGACGGGGACAAGGTGCTGATCGCAGAGGCCTGTACCCACCATCAGCAGTCCGACGATATCGGGCGGGTGAAGATTCCCCGTTGGATCCGCCAAGTGACAGGCAAGGAGATCGTCTTCGAATTTGCCAACGGGTATTCCTTCCCGGAGAACATTCAGGACTACTCCTTGATCGTGCACTGCGGCTCCTGTATGCTGAATCGCCGCTCCATGCTGCACCGGATCGCCCAGGCGGTGGAAGCCGGCGTTCCGATCGTGAACTACGGAGTGCTGATCGCTTATGTGCAAGGAATCTTCCCCCGTGCCATCGAGATGTTCCCTTTGGCACGTATGCTTTGGGACGAAGAGTAACATTTGAACAAAAAAATGCCCCTGCCGAATTCCGGGTCCGGCAGGGACAAGGCATAGTGAACGGGCGACGTATCGCCATATATAGCATTCGACCTCCTGCTTGTTTTTGAGGGGGTCGAATGCTTTTTTTGCGCCTAACGCATCCTATAGGGGGATTCAATGTTAGCCCACCATCCTTTTTTGACAATGGGAGGACCTTATGCTGGATCAACTGGAGAGCAATTATGATTGCGCCAATGCGGACAAGGATCTGCCGCGGCTGCTTCAAGAGCTGGAGCAATGGAATTCGAAGACCGGTCTGAGCAAGGAAGACGAGGAGTACCGGAACCGGCTGGAGAACCAAATTCATTTCATCCGCAATAAATGCGACATCACCGGGGAGAGTGAGCGCCCATGACCGAGTATCTGCAGCATCAAGAACGCCTGAAGCATGTGCTGACGGCTGTGAATGAGGCCATTCACGAGCTGAATCAAGCCCGGGAGGAAGCCTATAGAGCCCAGATGTCCGCCAATCCGCAGGATCGGATCCATGCTTATCAAAAGCTGGAGCAGGCGGAGCGGCGTGCTGAGGGAGCGAGAGACCAGCTGCTGGCGGAAGCCAATCAATCCCAGGAGCAGCAGGTTCTGCAGAATTTGAACGAGCTGCAGAATGCAATGGAGAATGCCCGTAAGTTCTAAACCTGCAGAACACCAATCAAGCCGCCTGCCGGCGCCGTCCCTCGAATGGGAGCGGCACCGGATGGGCGGCTTGACGGTTAATCCGATCAGGCGTGGCGGTTGACCAACGTTTCAAGCGCTTCGCGGCTTTTCAGTCCGACGGTCTTATCCACCGGCACACCATCCTTAAACAAGATCATTGTCGGAATGCTCATGACGTTGAACTGGCCTGCCGTCTCCGGATTCTCATCTACGTTGATTTTCACGATCTTTACTTTGTCGCCTGCCGTTTGATCCAATTCCTCCAGTACGGGAGCCAGCATTTTGCAGGGGCCGCACCAAGGGGCCCAGAAATCGGCTAGCACCAGTCCGTCCTGTCCGACCTCTACGGAAAACGTTGCATCGGTTGCATGTTGAACAGCCATCATGATCCTCTCCTTTTCAATTGTCATCTATATAGTTACAGTTACTTGTTAAGAGAAAGCCCTTAGGGCTTGGGCTTCTCTCTAACCAATCACTTGGTTTCCTTGCATTTATGCACCGAGCAGATCTTGCGGAGGACATCCGCAATGGTCCACTTCTCCCAATATTGCTCCAGATGGAGCTCCGCTTCCTGAAACATATCATCCATGACGTTCTGTACCGTCGAAGCAATGATGCAAACCTTCTCCGGGTCGCCGGAGCACCAGCCGGGCTTCAGCGTACCCATGGACACCGCGCGGTAGACCTGGGCCAGATTCGTCTCTTCCGGATCGCAGCTCAGTATATATCCTCCGCCGATCCCTTCCCGGGTCGATACGAAGCCTTGCTTTCTTAGGATACCCAGCACTTTGCGGACTCTCGCCGGGTGGGTGCATACGTTATCTGCAATCGTGTCGCTTGTGGCCATCCGGTCGGACCGGTGAGCCAAGAGCACCAAGCTATGGACGGCGATGGAAAATTCACTGTTCATCGTCTTCGCCTCCCGGATACTGTTATTATAGTAATTACAGTTGGATCTGTCAACGCCAGATCATCTCCGGATATAAAATAAGCTGCAGCCCAAGAGCCAGCACCCTCCTGCTGCATAACCTGCCAGAATATCGGTGGGGTAATGAACGTTCAAGTAAAGTCTGCTGAATCCGATCAACAGAAGCACCACTGCTATCAAGCCGGCAAACAAGCGTCTGCGCGGCAGACCGGAGCATAGAATGAAGATTGCCAGCATGCCATAAAAAGCGGTTGCGACCATGGCATTGCCGCTGGGAAAACTGAAGCCGTCCGCTTCAATCAGATGCGGCAGCGCCGGGCGTTCACGCTGAATGGCTTCCTTCAACAGGCTGTTCAACGCATATGCCCCTCCCGTCGAAATCAGCAGAATCAGCGCCTCCCTCTGCTTCTTCTGCCAGAGGAGTAGTACGGTTGCCGCTACGAATAGCAGCACGAACGCCAGTGTGGAGCCCAGCTCGGACAAGACCTTGAATAGTGGCGTGAGCCCCTCGTTCTGCATATCCCGGAAGGCTTCCGCTGCCCTTTGATCCGCCTGATTCCACCATCCCCCCGCCAATCCCGCCAGAAGCAGCAGGAATACCGCTCCGCATCCGGCAGCCCAGACTGTAAGCCTCCCTAACCATGAACTTCCGATTGAACCGGATTGCGTACGTTGACTCATAAGTCCCCTCTTTTTCGGATCATTTTTATATAAGAACGATTTGCATTTTCTATTTTATTGGAAACGCTTCGAAAGAACAACCCGGTTTCGATGAATATTCTCCCCTATCCAAACAAAAACCCCCATAAACCGGTTATGGTTTATGGGGATCGTTTCGTTCATCAGGCCTTGAAGTTCAACTAACTTTATGCTCGATTCTCAGCTTGTCAGCCACCATCGCGATAAATTCGCTGTTGGTCGGCTTCGCCTTCGAGATGTTGATGGTGTAGCCGAACAGGTGCGAGATGCTGTCGATGTTGCCGCGGGTCCAGGCTACTTCGATCGCGTGGCGGATGGCGCGTTCAACGCGGGACGGCGTTGTCTTGAAGCGCTCGGCGATAGCCGGGTACAGCGTCTTCGTGATCGCCCCCAAGATCTCGATATTGTTGTATACCATCGTAATAGCTTCACGCAGGTATTGGTAGCCCTTGATATGAGCCGGTACGCCGATCTCATGGATAATGCTGGTGATATTCGCATCCAGATTGCGAGTTTTGCTCATCGGTACAACATTGGCTTTATGCTGGATCACCGCCGAGGTCATGTTGGAGGACATGCCGGAGCCGGAGGTACTTACAGTGGAGTTCGTCACCAGCTGGCGGATCCGGTTGGTGAGAACCTCCATATCGAACGGCTTCAATATGTAATAAGAAGCGCCGAGCTGTACAGCCTTCTGGGTGATGCTCTCTTGACCGAAGGCGGTCAGCATGATGATTTTGGGTTGAGGCGTGATGTTCATCTCACGGAGCTTCTCCAGAACGCCAAGGCCATCGAGATGCGGCATGATGATATCGAGAATCAGCACATCCGGGATACGACCCTCTTCAATCAGACGGAGTACATCATTGCCGTTGTAGGCCACCCCACTGACCGTCATATCGTGCTGATCATTGATGAATTCCGATAATAATGCAGTAAATTCACGATTGTCATCTGCCAACAATACTTCGATTTTTTGCACTTGATTATCCTCCTATCTGTAGATGCATTCCAATATTTTCTTTCTAAGAATTCTAATTCGACAATGACAATTAAATTCCTTCTGTCGAAAATTATTTTTCTTTATTTTTTTTGGTTGATTATATATAATATATATTTTACCACAGGGCTCAACATTTTTCGACACCAAGTCATGGAGGTTTTTCGGATAAAACAAAAAACCAAAGGCAGCCTTAGCTGGCCTTCAGTTCCTGTGCGTTTTCATCCTCCAATACACCCGCATCCTTCAGCATCCATTCGATAAAGCATCCATATCCGCTGGATGGATCGTTGACGAACACGTGAGTCACGGCACCGATCATCTTACCGTTCTGAACGATGGGGCTGCCGCTCATCCCTTGGACAATACCACCTGTCTTCTCAAGGAGCTTCGGATCCGTAATCTTGATGATCATCCCCTTGGTTGCGGGATAATCCTGCTTCGATACATGCGTAATCTCAATGGAGAACTTCTCCACCTTCTGCCCCCCGACCACCGTGTAGATCTCCGCCGGTCCTTCCTTGACTTCCTCGGAGAAGGCTACAGGGATCGCTTCCTTAGCCAGCCCCTGCTCCGGTGCAGCCGGCATTCTGCCGAAGATGCCGAAGGGCGTATTCTTCTCGATATTGCCGATGACCTTCTCCCTTAGGATGGCCCGTTTCTCTCCCGGCTCCCCGTTCTGGCTCTTGGAGATGGACGTAACGTTGGAATGAACGATTTCGCCGCTGCCTACCTCAATGGGTGTCTGGGTATCCATATCCGTAATGACGTGTCCGAGAGCTCCATACACATGTTGGTCGGGCGCATAGAACGTCAGAGTGCCGACGCCTGCCGCGGAGTCCCGGATATAAAGACCGAGACGGTAGGCTTTGTCATTCTTATCGTAAGCCGGGCTCAGCTGAATGTGAACGATGTCTTTGTTCCGTTTGATCTCCAGATCGAGGGGCTTACCGTTCTCCCCTGCCTTGGATACCATTTCCGACATCTGATTTACATCCTGCAGCTTCTTTCCGTCAATGCTTAGAATCAGATCCCCGACTTGCACCTTGGCCTCTTCGCCGGGGGAAACCTTGTTCTCTTCATTAATCGCCACCAGATGATGACCGACAACCAGAACACCGGCCGACTTCAGCTTCACTCCGATGGTCTGGCCTCCCGGAATGACCTTGAGATCGGGCAGAACCTTCACCTTGACGGACTTCAGCGGAATTTTGCCCAGCTTCACCATCATCTCGGTCTGGCCGGTTTCGGATGTGTGAATGCGAATGGGCTCCTTCAGATTCGCTTGGAAGGTGGGCTGGGAAGAACCGTTGACACTGAGTATTCCGGGATTCTTAACGGAGATTTGACCGATGACCGGCATGGATAATTGCAAGTCCTTGTCTTGTCCGGAGAATATCCGAAGCTCGTCCGGGAAGCGGGCGAAACATTGGAATGGGGCGGAGAAGCTGATCAAGCAAATGAGAAAAGCGATGATAAGACCAACCAATCGTTTGCGTATGACGGTGTTCAATCTAAATCACGCTCCTTTTCTCCTCCTCGCCGTTCGGGTAGGCGTTGGTGTCATTTGCGTACCTATAACTTAACCCCGCCCCAATCCTTTTATAACTCGAAAAAGCTGCCACGTCAGGCCATAATCTGCTGATTTTCCTTCCGGTAAGCGGTTTTTTGAGCAATAGCGAGGGCTAGCATCTCCTTAGCGTGATGCAGCGTCGTTTCGGTTATCTCCACGCCTCCCAGCATACGGGCAAGCTCCTCCGTACGGTCCGATTCCTCCAGATCTCTCACCTTCGTAAAGGTTCTGTCGTCCTCCACCGCCTTGCTGATGTAATAATGGGCGTCCGCCATACAGGCGACCTGCGGCAGGTGTGTGATGGAGAACACCTGGCAGTCCGAAGACAGCCGTGCCATCCGCTCGGCGATGGCTTGGGCGGCGCGGCCGCTAACGCCGGTGTCAACCTCGTCGAAGACCAGCACCGGAATCTGGTCCATCTTCGCGAAGATGGACTTCATCGCCAGCATGATCCGGGACAGCTCGCCGCCGGACGCGATTTTCCCTAGGCCGCGGAGCGGCTCGCCGGGGTTCGGTGCGATCAGGAACTCCACCTGGTCCATCCCCTGACGGTTCAAGCGGACGGAGCCGTCACCCGGCTCCTTGCCTTCGTCCAGCCGGATAATGTTGACGTGGAATTTGGTTCTCTCCATATGAAGCTCCTTGAGCTCCCGCTCGATGCCTTCCGCCAGCCTCAACCCGGCGCTCCGGCGCAGAGCGGACAGCTTCCCGGCCAAGCCGACGCATTCGTTATGCTTGTCCTTCAATTGGCTCTCCAGCTCTTGAAGCTTCTCTTCCTTATGGTCCAAGGCGGATAATTCATTCTTGATTTGACCAAGATAAGCGAGGATATCCACCACATTTTCCCCGTACTTGCGGCGGAGAGAGGAGATCAGGCTCAAGCGGTCTTCAATCTGGTCCAAGCGGGCCGGATTGAATTCGATCTGATCGCGATAATCGCGGAGCTGGTAGGCGGCATCCTCCAGCTGGTAATACGCAGACTGCATCTGCTCCAGAACAGGCTGGAGCTTCGGCGCATCATAATCGGCAATGTCCTGGATCCGCTGAACCGCTTTCCGCACCAGATCCAGCGCCTTGCCGTTGGCGTACATACCTTCGTACGAGTCGTTGACGTTCTGGAATAATTTTTCGGCATTTCCTAGCTTGCGCTTTTCTTCCGATAATGATTCATCTTCGCCGGGTTTCAATTTGGCGTCGCTGATCTCCTCCACCTGGAACCGATACAGATCCTGCATCTGCAGCGCCTGCTTCCCGGCCTCCTTCAGGTCGTTCAGCTGCTTCTGCAGCTTATTATATTCCTCGTAGGCTTGGATGTACGCTCCCTTGGACTCCGCTATCTCCTTCCCACCGAACAGATCCAGCCATTCGATATGGGCCTCCGCCTTCAGGAGTGACTGATGCTCATGCTGGCCATGTATATTGACCAGCCATTCTCCCGCCTCACGCAGCAGTCCCAGGTTCACCAACTGCCCATTGATCCGGCTCACGCTCTTGCCTTGGGCATTAATCTCCCTGCGTATGATCAGAAGCTCATGCGGGGCCGCCTCCAGCCCGATCCGATTCAGCACTTCCCAGACGGGATGATTCTCCGGCACATCGAACAGCGCCTCGATCTCAGCCTTATCCTGGCCGTAACGGACCAGGTCACTTGCTCCTCTGCTCCCCGCAATCAAGCTCAATGCGTCGATAATGATGGATTTGCCTGCGCCGGTCTCGCCCGTCAGCACATGGAACCCCTTATGAAAGCTCAGCTTTACGGACTCGATTACCGCCAGATTGCGGATGGATAATTCCAACAACATGCCTCATACCCCCGATGGTCCAGCATATCTGCAGAGAAACGATAACTCATCCTAGTCTGTTCGTGATGGCTGCAGATGTATGCAAACAGATGTTCTCGTACTATTATAGCATGGAGTCCGCAACCGGACAATATCACGGCTGCAGGAGTCCGTCACGAACCTTTGCGTCCAAGTCCCAGTCCAACGCCAAGCTCCTTGCTCGGTGCCGAGTAGGAATAAGCGGCGATCCCCTTCAATCGGAACGCCAAAAAACCCGCCTCAGGGTATAAACCTTGAGGCGGGTCTTCGCTTGTGTTGCGAGGTCAGGACAGCATGGAAAACACCCGATCCACAATCTCCTTGCTCTGCTCCTTGGTCCGGCAGATCATGAGGATGGTGTCGTCACCGCAGATGGTGCCCATGACCTCCGGCCATTCGAGGCTGTCGATCAGCGCCCCAATGGCATTGGCGGTTCCCGGCATGCTCTTCATGACGACCAGATTCTCCGTATAATCGATGTTCACAAAATGGTCCCCCAGCACCCGCTTCAGCCGGGACAAGGGATTGAACCGCTGCTCCGTGGGCAGGGAATACTTATACCGGCCGTTATCCAGCGGTGTCTTGACCAAATGGAGCTCCTTGATATCCCTGGATACCGTGGCCTGGGTCACGTTGAAGCCGGAATTGCGGAGCGCCTCCACCAACTCGTCCTGGGTTTCGATCTCGTGGTTCGTTAAGATTTCTCTGATTTTGACGTGGCGTTGGCCTTTCATGGCTGCCTCCTTAGCGTTCTATGGAGAAATGGATTTTGTCTATGGTCCGGAGTTTCGGGTCCACCAGCAGAATGCCCTCGGTCTGTTCGTAGAGCAGCTGGTACACCAGAAGCCCATCCCGGAGTCCGCTTCCGGTCCGATCGATCGGCTTGCGGTCGCGGGCCAGCTTCACGATATATAACTTGTCCCCCTCCGCGGCGAAATGGTCGATGAACAACCGGGTCTCCAGCTCGGTCCGGTCATTGACGGAAACGGTGATCGGCACCTTGCGCTTGCCGGTCCACACCTCGTAACCGGCGAATTCCAGAAGCTCGACGGCCTCGGTCACCATGATCTCCTCATCAGGCACGACCGGATGCTGAACCTTGGGTGGCGCAGTGATCCACTTGCGGAGCCACATCAAGAGAACACCCGCGGTGAACAGACTGAGCAGAATGAGTATGAGACTGTCTCCCCGGTACATGCCGCCATCCCTCCCGATATCTATCATTTCGAGAGGGTCTTCCGGAAATCCTGCCGGAACGCAGAAACATCCCAAGAAAAAAACGGCATTCCGGCCGGCTGCATCGGCAGCGGACGGTCCGTATTCCTTAGGATGCCAATGTTAACGGAAGGTCGCGTGGGCTTGCCGGACAGTTTCTTCCACCAGCCCTGACAGCTCCTCTGTACCGCCTTCCGCACCGTAAGTCCAATAAGCGAGGAATTCGATATTCCCTTCTCCCCCTGTAATGGGCGAGAACGAAAGCCCTTGAAGCCGGAAATCCAGCTGAGCGGCAAAATCCAGCACCGACTTCACCACGCTCCGGTGGATATCCGGATCCCGTACCACTCCCGACTTGCCGACCTGCTCCCGCCCGGCCTCGAATTGTGGCTTGATCAGGGCCATGACGCCGCCTCCCGGTGGGAGCAGCTTCGTGAGAGGGGGCAGAATCAGGTGCAGGGAGATGAAGGAGACGTCGATCGTGGCCAAATCCGGCTCGAAGCCGTTCAGATCCTTGGCCTCCACATAGCGGAAATTGGTCCTCTCCATCACGATGACTCTTGGATCATTGCGAAGCGACCAATCCAATTGGTTGTAGCCCACATCCACGGCGCAGACCTTCTCCGCTCCATGCTGCAGCGCACAGTCGGTAAAGCCCCCGGTGGAGGCGCCGATGTCCAGCATCCGCTTCCCGGCCAGATCCAGCCCGAAGGCCTTGATGGCCTTCTCCAGCTTGAGCCCGCCGCGGCTTACATACGGATGGGGCGCCCCTTTCACCGTAAGGGCGGAGGCTCTGGAGATCTTGGTGCCGGGCTTCTCCACCCGCTCTTCTCCCGAGAAGACCAGGCCGGCCATGATGGCGGCCTTTGCCTTTTCCCGGCTATCGAAATAGCCTTGCTCCACGAGGAGCAGATCAATCCGTTCTTTGTCGCTTGCCAATGTTGCGATCCTCCAAACAGCAGGCTGCCTCGTCTTGCCGCGCCATGCCTCTTAAGCGTGCTGTCTTTTCTTGGGAATGAATGCCGCCAGCTGGGCGGCGACGTTGTCCGCCGTCAAACCGACTTCGGTGCGCTGCTCCTTAATGCTGCCGTGTTCGACGAAGTAATCGGGAACCGCCATGTTCTTCACCGGTATGCCGAAGATGTCCCGGTCCGCGAAGAACTCCAGTATCGAGGAGCCGAAGCCGCCCAAGCGGGCGCCCTCCTCCAGCGTGATGACCGGCAGGTTCTCGGAGGCGATCTCCAACAGCATGGCCTCGTCCAGCGGCTTGATGAACCGGGCGTTGACGACCCGAATGGAATGTCCTTGTGCGGATAACAGCTCAGCTGCCTGCTCCGCCACTTCGACCATGGGACCGACCGCCAGAACGACGGCATCCCTGCCCTCCCGGAGAACCTCCCATGTGCCGATCGGGATGAGCTCCATCGGCCGGAGCTCCACTCCTCTTCCGTTGATGCGGGGATAACGTACCGCAATGGGCCCTTCGTTATAGTCCACCGCCGTCAGTAGCATGGAACGGAGCTCCTGCTCATCCTTCGGCATCATGATCGTCAGGTTGGGGATGCTGCGGAGAAACGCCATGTCGTAAACCCCTTGGTGGGTCTCCCCGTCCGGTCCGACGAAGCCGGCCCGGTCGATGGCGATCACCACGTTCAGGTTCTGCCGGGCGATGTCGTGCACGATCTGGTCATAAGCCCGCTGCATGAAGGTGGAGTATACGGCGTATACGGGCTTCATGCCTTCAATCGCCAAGCCGGCGCAGAAGGTAGCCGCATGCTGCTCGGCTATGCCCACATCGATCATGCGGTCCGGGAACCGGTCCGCGAACTTCAGCAGTCCGGAACCTCCAGGCATGGCAGGCGTAACCGCCACGATGCGGGGGTCCTTCTCGGCCAGCTCAATCAGCGTGCTCCCGAAAATATCGGTATACATCGGCGGCCCGGAGCTCTTCATGACTTGGCCCGATTCAATCTTGTACGGGCTGATGCCGTGCCACTTGTGGGAATCGGCCTCAGCCGGGGAATAGCCCTTGCCCTTGCGCGTAATCACATGGATCATCACGGGGCCTTCCAGCTTATCCGCCTGCCGAAGCGTCTCCAGAAGCTGCGGCAGGTTATGGCCGTCCACGGGTCCCATGTACTGGAAGCCCAGCTCCTCGAAGAGCACGCCGGATACGATCATGTACTTCAGCGTATCCTTCAGCTTCTCGACGGTCTTAGCCAGCTTGCCCCCGATGGCAGGGATTCGCTTCAGGAGATGCTCCACTTCCTCCTTGGCCTTGCGGTAATGCCGGCCGGAGCGGATCTTGCCGAGATAATTGTGCATGGCTCCCACATTGGGGGCGATGGACATCTCGTTATCGTTCAGAATGACGACCAGGTCCTTCTTGTCATGTCCGATATGGTTCAGCGCCTCGAAGGCCATCCCGCCGGTCATGGCGCCGTCACCGATGACGGCTACCACCTTGTTGCTTCCGCCCTGCAGGTCGCGGGCGGCGGCAAAGCCCATGGCAGCGGACAGGGAGGTGCTGCTGTGGCCCGCTTCCCACACGTCATGCTCGCTCTCGCTTCGCTTTATGAAACCGCAGAGTCCCTTGTACTTGCGGAGAGTATCGAATTGATCCTTGCGACCCGTCAGGATCTTATGCACATAAGACTGGTGCCCCACGTCGAAGATGAACTTGTCCCGGGGCGAGCTGTAGTGGTAATGCAGGGCCAGGGTTAGTTCCACAACTCCCAGGTTGGGAGCCAGATGGCCTCCGGTGACGGAGAGCTTTTCGATCAGAAAATCCCGGATTTCACCCGCCAAAGCCTCCAGTTCTTCGACGTTCAGCTTCTTCAGGTCCTGTGGCCGGTTGATTTGATCGAGCACGTCGGTTACCCCGCTTTCCTTGTGGTGGATACATTCTACGTATTACGGAACATTATAGCACAGTTCAGAAAATCGTCACAACGAATGTGCCTGTCCGGATACGCTTAATGATCCCGCTTCATGAGATAGTCGGCCAGCTCCAGAAGCCGGACCGGATCGGCGAAGCCGGCGGCCTGTATGGCCAGCTTGCCCGCCTCCGTCAGCTCGTGGACCTTGGCGGCCGAAGCCTCCAGGCCGATAAAATAAGGATACGTGACCTTCATCTGCTTCTCATCGCTGTTCAGCGGCTTGCCCAGCTTCTCAGCGTCTCCCGTCAGATCCAGGATGTCGTCTTGTATCTGGAAGGCGAGACCTATATTGTACCCATAGGTTTCCAGAGCATGCAGCTGCTCCTCGGTTGCGCCTGCGATGCGGGCTCCGGCCTTCAGAGAAAAGACGATGAGATCTCCCGTCTTATGGGTGTGGATGAAGTCCAGCTCCTCGCGCTCCGTCAAGCCCTGCTCCCCCAGCATATCCGCAGCCTGGCCGCCGACCATTCCCTTCGCCCCGGCGTAAACGGACAGCTCCTCCACGATGGAGAGTACGGCATCCGCTGGCGCGCCGTACGTTTTGGAGGCGCGGGCGATGCTGTAGAACGCGTGGGTCAAGAGTGCATCCCCGGCCAGAATCGCCATGGCTTCGCCGAACACTTTGTGATTGGTTGGCTTGCCGCGGCGGAAGTCGTCGTTGTCCATAGCCGGCAGATCGTCATGGATCAGGGAGTACGTATGAATCATCTCGATGGCACAGGCCACCGGCATGGCCATCTCGGTTGTCCGCCCGCCGCTCTGGCCGGATACGGCCTCCGCAGCAGCCAGGACGAGAATAGGCCGCAGGCGCTTGCCTCCGGCCATGAGTGAATAATGCATGGATTCGCGCAAGGGCTGCGGCACAGCCCACTCCGCAGGCAGGCAACGGGACAACTCAGCCTCCACCTGTTCCGCGTGACTTTTGATATACGCTTCTATGCTGTTCCGTGTCAGCTTGTCTCCCGTTGTCCGCATCTCGATCACCCTTCGTCGTTTAAGGGAGCAACCGGCTTCCTGCCGTAGGCGCCGTTCTCCTCTACAAGCATTTCGATTTTGCGTTCCACTTGCTCCAGCTTGCCGCTGCACAGTTGGGACAGCTTCATGCCCTGCTGGAAGAGCTCGATGGCCATCTCCAGCGGAACATCTCCGCTTTCGAGCTTGCCTACGATGGATTCCAGCCGTTCCATGGCCGCTTCGAAGCTTATGCTCTCTTCATCCGGCACTGCCGCCGGGTTCGTTTCCTTACCCATCCGTTTTCTCCTCCATGGCCCATACATGGGCGTCCACTTGGCCGTCCCGGAGACGAACCTTCAAGATATCGCCCGGCTGGATCTGCTTGATCGATTTGATGAGTGCGGTTTGCTTCTCATTATAGACGAGGCTGTAGCCTCTCTGCATGATCTTCAGGGGGCTGAGCGCATCCAGATGCCGGATCCGGGACTCGAATTCCGCCCGCTTCCCTCTCACCAGCGTATGCATCGCCAGGATCAGCTGCTTCTCTGCGGTAACGGAACGTTTGCGGGCATAGAGCACTTGATCCCTCGGGTTGAAGGATGCCAAGGTATGCTCCAAGCGCAGCTTCCGCTGCCTCGCCCGGTCCAAGCGCTCCGTCATCCGATAGCGGAGCCGTTCGGTCAGCCGGTCCAGGCGCTCCGAGGGCTGAAGCAGCTGCCTTCTCGGATTCGTGAGGTACGGCGACCGCTTCGCCCGCTCCAGACGCTCCCGGCTCTCCTGCAGGCGGCGCTGCAGTCCTCTGTAGAGGCGCTGGGTTTCATAGGCTAACTGCTGCTTCAGCTCCAGGTGATGGGGCACGGCCAACTCGGCCGCCGCGGTGGGAGTCGCCGCCCGCAGATCCGCCACGAAGTCCGCGATGGTGAAGTCGGTCTCGTGGCCGACGGCGGAGATGACGGGCAGCACGGAGGCGTAGATGGCCCGGGCCACTATCTCCTCGTTGAATGCCCACAGCTCCTCGAGACTGCCGCCGCCCCGTCCGACGATGAGCACATCCACCTCATTCAATTCATTCATCGCCTCAATCGCCCGGACGATGGACGGAGCCGCGTGGGTCCCCTGCACCGATACCGGGTACAGCAGAATCGGCACGGCCGGATATCGCCGCTGCAAGGTCGTGATGATGTCTCGGACCGCGGCGCCTGTCGGGGAAGTAATGACGCCCACCGCCCTAGGGAAGCGGGGGATTGGCTTCTTGGACTGGGGCGAGAAGAGCCCCTCCAGCTCCAGCTTGCGCTTCAGCTGTTCATAGGCCAGATACAGGCTGCCGATACCGTCCGGCTGCATCTGGGTGATGTACATCTGGTATTGTCCGTCCCGCTCATAGACGGAGATGTTGCCCCTGGCCAGCACCTTGGTTCCGTCCTTCGGCAGAAACATAAGGCGCTGGTTCTGGGACGCGAACATGATGGCCTTCACCCGGCTGTCCGCGTCCTTCAGGGTGAAGTACATATGTCCGCTGGAATGCCTCGTGAAGTTGGAGATTTCTCCCCTAACCCAGACATCAGCCAAGCGCGGATCGTTCTCCAAACGGCCCTTGATGTACCGGGTCAAATCCTTGATGGACAAGATCTGATTCGGCTCCGATGCTCCGGCCATACTGTGTTACACCAGCCCGTTGGCCCGTTTGGCCGCTTCGATGGTGTTCTTCAGCAGCATGGTGATGGTCATGGGTCCCACAACTCCCGGAACCGGCGTAATCATACCGGCTGTTTCCACCACATCGTCAAAATCCACGTCTCCGGCCAGCTTGCCGGACTCCATTCGGTTAATGCCCACATCCACGACAACCGCACCGGGCTTCACGTGCTTGGCCTTGATCATCTGCGCCCGTCCGACAGCCGCGATCAGGATATCCGCCTGCCGGGTAATCTCCTCCATGTTCGGAGTCTTGGAGTGGCAGACGGTGACGGTCGCGTGCTCGCGCAGGAGCAGCATGGCCATCGGTTTGCCGACGATGTTGCTGCGGCCGATCACGACGGCGTGCTTGCCGGAGATCTGTACGTCCATGCGCTTCAATATCTCGATGACGCCGGCCGGCGTGCAGGGCAGGAAGCCCTTCTTGCCGATCATCAGGTTCCCCACGTTGACCGGATGGAAGCAATCCACGTCCTTGGCTACGTCGATGGCGTCAAGGACGGTTTCCTCGTGAATATGCTTCGGAAGCGGGAGCTGCACCAGAATACCGTTGATGGCAGCATCCCCATTCAGCTCCGAGATCAGCTTCAGCAGCTCCTCCTGGGAGGTCTCGGCCGGCAGGCGGTGGACGACGGAGTAGATGCCCGCCGCTTCGCAGGCCTTGGCCTTGTTCCGCACATATACGGCGGAAGCCGCATCGTCTCCGACGAGGACCACGGCGAGACCCGGCTGGATTCCCTTCTCGGCAAGCTCCGAAACCTCCTGCTTAAACTGCTCCCGAACGGAGCTGACCAATTCTTTTCCGTTAATCACATGCGCTGTCACGTCTCATTCCCCCTGCCCCGTATATATGTATGGATTACAGCTTTGCCTTGATGTCGTCGAGTTGGCTGATCATCTTGCCCAGAACGCCGTTGACGAACTTGCCGGATTCCTCCGTGCCGAAATGCTTGGACATCTCGATGGCTTCGTTGACGACAACCTTCGGCGGCACATCCTGGCGGTAGATCATCTCATACACCCCCAGGCGGAGAATCTCCCGATCCACCTTGGACAGACGGTCCATACTCCAGCCCTTCAGATAGTCCTGCATCAGGATATCGATCGTATCGAGGTGCTGCTGCGTTCCCGACACCAGCTCCCGCACTGCTTCGGGCGTGATATCCTCGTTCTTCTGGCGGAGCTCCCCTTCGTTATCCTGGAGCGCCTCCTCGATTACGGCCCGGATGGCCTGCTCCATCTCAACCTCGTTCATTCTCATCTGGTACAGACTCTGTACCGCTAATTCCCTCGCCAGTCTCCGTCTCATCGAAAGACCATCCTCCCGGTCTGAATTACCAATAAAACACAAAATCCTATGAAAGGGCACTGCTGTCGCTGCGGTGCCGTTCCACAGGAAAAGGTCCTGCGACCCCCTCTTGGACGAGGGGCGTTCGCAGCTTCCGTAGGTGACGCCGAAGAACCGCAGATGCATGCGCTAGTTGGCGTCTATCTGAACATTCTCCATCTTTCCGACAGCCATCGCCATAAGACCTCGATATGGACCAAACGTTCGCCTTGATCCCGCTTTTTTCCCATATAATACCCGATAAACACGATGAATGCAAAGATCAGCATGTCCCAAAATCCGACGGTCAGGTATAACAGGCCGAGGAAAAAGCCGAAAGCCGTACCCAGGATCTTCCCTTTGTGGTTCTCCCACAACTCCATCCACATCTCGGGAGCCCCCTCTATTCAACCCGGCTTTTGAAGGTCGGAGTGGATTGCGCCACATTCGCAATAAAGACGGAGACCGACGCTACCGGGAAACCGGTGATCTCCTCAATCTGCTGCTTGACGGCGTTCTGCATCTCTTCCGTCATGGCCGGAATGGACGTTTCCCCATCCACCACGCTGCGGATCGTAATCTCAATCCCTGCATGTCCCGCACCGACGCGGGCGCGCAGGTCCTTCACTCCCCGAATGCGGCTTGCGGCCTTCAGAGCCAGATTCTCGATAGTATCCACCGAAACCTTCAGTGCTCCCAGCTCATTCCGCTGGTCGAAGGAAGGCGGCATCGCATTGACCGACCGGACGGAAATGTAGAACAAACGGATGCTGATCAGGATCAGCACGGCGCAACCCGCAATGAAAGCGATGGCCGTACGGGTGTCCGTGTATACCTTCTCAATGAAATCTTGCGTTACGTCCTGCGGAATCCAATTGAAGGATGCCGCCAGCATGCAGCAGGTTGCAACGAGGATCGCCAGACTGAATAGAAATAGCAGGAGTCGGTCGATGATTTTGGCCACGATGGCTTGTCCCCTTCCTCTTAAAAAGAAAAGCGTAACGGCCCGGTGTTCCCGCCCGCACGCTCATGTAGCAGATGCACCCATGCCAATCGGCATGCCTCCTCCTTCCGGTAGAGGCCGGTGGCGGAGGCGCATGCCGATGGGCGAAAAGCAGCCCCCGACCAAAGCAGGGGCGTCCATGCGTTAGGTTAAGATCATGCCTATTTGAGTCGGATAACCGGTGCTTCTTCCTCCACGGGACGTGCTTCCGGGTTCTTAAAATGGACGCCGTGGATATGTACGTTGACTTCCACCACATCAAGACCGGTCATGGATTCGATGGCTTGCTTCACATTGCGCTGGATATCGGATGCAACGGTCGGAATCCGATGGCCGTACATGACGATGATGGAAACATCGATGGCCGCTTCCTTCTGGCCAACCTCCACCTTCACGCCCTTGGACAGGTTCTTGCGTCCGAGAAGCTCGGCTACGCCGCTGGCGAAGCCGCCGCTCATTCCTGCTACGCCCTCCACTTCAACGGATGCCAAGCCGGCGATCACTTCGATTACTTCAGGGGCAATCTGAATGTTGCCCATATCCGTCTTCTCATAATCCGGAGCTATGGTACTCATGAGACACCTCCTAAGAGTATTCGCCAACCACTTCGGCCTCGCGGTCGATAAAACCGCTTACGCCGTAACAACCGGCTTCTGCTGGCAGGGCTTGAACAAGCCTGCCATAATATATAACTATACCATTGGAGCCGATTTATGACAAACTCTTTAGGATTCCGGGTCGTTCACGTCATGCTCCTCGAGAAACTTGATGTCGAAGTCGCCTGCTATGAATTTCTTATGGCGGAGGAGCTTCTGATGGAACCCGATGGTGGTGCTCACGCCTTCAATGGCGAACTCGGACAAGGCCCGGCTCATGCGGGCGATGGCTTCCTCGCGGGTGTCCGCCCACACGATCAGCTTGGCGATCATGGAGTCGTAATGGGGCGAGATGACATATCCCGGATATGCCGAGCTGTCCACCCGAACTCCCAAGCCGCCAGGAGGCAGATAGAAGTTGATCTGGCCCGGCGAAGGCATGAAGTTGCGCTCCGGATCCTCCGCGTTGATGCGGCACTCGATGGCCCAGCCCTTCAGCTTAACATCCTCTTGGCTGAAGGACAACGGCTCGCCTTCGGCTACTCGGATCATTTCCTTGATCAGGTCGACGCCCGTGACCATCTCGGTGACGGGATGCTCCACCTGGATCCGGGTGTTCATCTCCATGAAGTAGAAGCTGCCGTCCGGCCCCAACAAGAACTCCAGCGTACCTGCGCCGGAATAATTCACCGCGCGGGCTGCCCGTACGGCGGCCTCGCCCATCTTGGCCCGGATCTCCGGGGTCAGAATGGAGCAGGGAGCCTCCTCCACCAGCTTCTGGCGGCGGCGCTGCACGGAGCAGTCGCGCTCGCCCAGATGGACGGCGTTGCCGTGTTTGTCCGCCATGATCTGAATTTCTACGTGCTTCATGCCGGTCAAGTACTTCTCCAAGTAGACGCCCGCATTGCCGAAGGCCTTGGATGCTTCCTGCTGAGCGGTGGTGATCTGTTGAACGAGTGTCGACTCGTCTTCGGCGATCCGGATGCCCTTGCCTCCGCCGCCCGCCGTCGCCTTGATGATCACCGGATATCCGATATCCCTGGCGATCATAACGGCTTCGTCCAGATCCTCCACCAAACCGTCGGAGCCCGGAATAACGGGTACGCCGGCATCCTTCATCGTGGTCTTCGCCACGGACTTGTCGCCCATACGGTTGATGGCGTCCGGAGAAGGACCGATGAAGGTGATGTTGCAGCGCTCGCAGATCTCCGCGAAGTCCGCGTTCTCGGCCAGGAAGCCGTAGCCCGGGTGGACGGCGTCCACGTCCGTAAGCGTCGCCACGCTCATCAGATTCGTAAAGTTCAAGTAGCTGTCCTTCGACAAGGTCGGCCCGATGCAGTAAGCTTCATCCGCCAGACGGACGTGAAGCGACTCCCGGTCCGCCTCGGAATAGACGGCTACGGTATAGATGCCCATTTCACGGCACGCCCGGATGATCCGGACGGCAATTTCGCCCCGGTTGGCAATCAAGATTTTATGAAACGCCATGTTGAATTTGATCCCTCCGATTCGGCCGGCACCGTAACGGTGCGGCCCAAATAGACGCGAGCGAGCTTTCGTTTAGGTGCGGACGAGGAACAACGGCTGTCCGTACTCCACCAGCTGGCCATTCTCCACCAGCACTTCCACGACTTCGCCCTTTACTTCGGCTTCGATCTCGTTCATCAGCTTCATCGCTTCCACGATGCACACGACGGTCTTCTCGGATACCTTATCCCCCGGCTTGACGAACACGGGAGCATCCGGAGACGGAGCGTGATAGAATGTCCCTACCATCGGGGAGACGATCCGGTGAAGGTGTGCGGTGTCGTCGTCCTTGGAGGCGGCCGGCAGCTCGGAGCGGACCTCCACGGCAGCCACCGGAGCCATCTGTCCCGCAGGGGCCGGAACAGCCGAGTGTACGGGAGCATGTGTCACCAGCACGGACTCCGTAACGTTAGGCTTGCGAAGCGAGAGTTTATATCCTTCATTTTGAATTTCGAGTTCCTGTAAGGACGATTGGTCAATCAGCTTGACCAATTCCTTGATTTCGCTCAGTTTGAACATGTGCCGTCCCACTCCCAAGAGTTTTTTGCGCCAGCAGCAAACTGGCAAAAATAAAGCCCATCCATGGGTCGTCCGTAAACGCCGCGCCAAACGGGCACTAGTACAACGTTGTTATTATAACACAATATTTTTCCACTACAAGACTGTATTATAACCTAGTCCTATTACGGCGTCCCACTTTTAATTGACCATTGGATGATCGTTTATCCCTCCTCTTGCAGCCCTGCTGAGCCCCGATGGGAGAAGAAGGGAGCCCTCCGGCGGTCCGGCTGGCTCCCTTCTCCGGATGCCCTCCGGCCCCCGGATCAATGCATGTATTGGACGGACACGGTGTCCTTGGTGACGTTCAGCTCCTTGATCATCATGTCGATGATGCTTTGAGCCTGCTTGGCGTCCAGCTTGTCGGCTTGAACGACGGCCTTGTATTTCTTGCCTTCCTCCAGCACGATGGCGTTCTTGTAGGATTTCATCAGCAGATCCTCCAGGTTCTCCACCTTGGCCTGCATGGTTTGGACTCTCTCATACTCGTCGTGAGCCTTGGAGATCTCGTCGGCAGACTTCTTCGTATCGGCCGTCGTGTTCAACAGCTGCTCGATCTGCTTGGTAAATTCCTGGTTGCGCTTGAAGGCCAGCTCGGCGAAGTATTCCGCTCCGGATTTGGCGCTGGCCATCTTCTCCAGGACCTTGGAATCCGTGGTCTGGCCTTGGGCCGCCTTGGCGTCGCCGGTCTTCGAGGTGTCGCCGGTCTTCGAGGCGTTGCCGGTGCTAGTGCTGGTGCTGGATGCCAGGCCGCCGCTTACGGCTTGATCGCCGGCTTGGGGATCCTTCACGTCCGTGGTGACCTTGATGCCTTCCTGGGTGACCTTGTCGGATGCGGTGTTCAGCTTGCTGACGTCCTCGGTGAACAGGTAGTAGGCGGACAGAACCACCATCAGGCTCAGCATGGATACCAACCAAATTGTTTGTCTCTTCGTATTCATCGTTTATTCCTCCTAAATAATGGTATGGGTTTATGGGGCCCGCCGGTTGGCGGGATGATTCCGGAATGGGCAAATGCTTCGTTACTGCTTGCGGGGGATCACCGAGATCCGGTGGGCCGGCACCTCCAGCCCCCGCTCCACCGCATCGGAGATCAGCTTTTTCACCGTAGCGTTCTCGGCGCCCTTCGCCACCACGACGACTCCGCGGATCTTGGGCTTAATCGTCTTGGTCACCAGGGGGACCTGATCGCCCGACTGGTTCATGGTCACCGGATCCCGCTGTTGGCTCACATCCGAGATGTGGCGCGTGGCGCCGTCTCCCGCCTTCTCGTTGGTCGTCTGCTGGGTGTCCTTGGTGCTCTTCTCCACCTGCAGCTCCTCCGTGGAATCGATGGTCACCATCACCTCCACCTCGCCGACCCCCACGATCTTGGTCAAAATATCCCGCAGCTTCGACTCATAAGCCTGCTCGTAATCCTTGAAGGTCGCCTGCTCTTTGCTGACGCCCGAGCCGAAAGCGGGCGCCGCCGCATTCCCGGGAGGCGAAGCCCCCTGCTGAATCGGATCGACGTTCTTGATGTTCAAAAACGAGAAACTGTTCAAGATCATGAGCGCGCATCCCGCCAACCCGATCAGAATCAGCCAGCGGAAGGTCTTCACTCTTTTGCTTCCGCCGGGTCCTCCCGACAGAAGCTCCTCGATTTTTTTCAACCATGCTCCCAAATCGGCCTCACCTCCCGTTCATGCTCATCTCCTACGGTCCGAATCGGATCACAATCTTGTCCGGCGCCAGCCTCCATTCCTGACGGAAGTAGCGTTCGGCGTCGGATCGGACTTCTTCCGGCACCGGCTCGGCAGCTTCCGCCACCGCCGGCTTGGCTTCCGTCGCGGCCGTTCCGATGGATACCGTGACGGGCTTTACCGCCTCCACTTTGACACCGGCGATGGGACGAACCGTATCGGCCGCAGCCGGAGCCGCCGCCTCCAGCTTCTGTTTATGTAAAAGGACTGCCCGCACGTACCCGACCGCGGGATTGCCTTGATTATCGACGTTAATCTGAGCCGCAAGCTCTGCAACCTTCACGCCGGTTGCCTGCTCCAGCCCGGCCTTCATCTCCTCGGCCAGCCGCGCCTCGGCCAGCTTCTTGGCGTCCTCCCCGTTCCCCGCCTGAAGCTTGCGGGAATCCTCCATGATCTCCGCCAGGCTCCGGAGAGAGCTCTTTTGGGGCCCTGCCCCGCCGGCCTTGGCCTCTGACTGCAGCCGCTCCGCTTCCGCCAGGAGCTTATCCGCATCCCAGCCCCGCTGGAACAGCTCGAACACGGGAGTAAGGAGCACCATCAGGATGAACAGGCTGACGACGGTCTTCACGTACCGCTGCATCGTCTGGTTCGGCAGCAGCAGGTCTACGAAGGCGGCCAAGAGGATGATGAGAATCACTTGCTTCAGCCAATCGCTTAACCACCCCATCATTCGCGCATCCCTCCTATCGGACCATCACGGACACGTTGCTCGCCGTAATCAGGATGGTAATGGCCAGGAAGAACAGGAACCCGACGGCCGCCAGGGCGGCGAACACATACATCATGCTCTTGCCGATGGTCTCCAGCGTCTTCACGATGGGACTGTCGCCCAAGGGCTGCAGCACCGCGGAGGACACATGGTAGATGAGCGCCATGGTCAGAATCTTGATGGCCGGGAAGGCGCAGATGAAGATGATCATCACCACGCCGGCAAGGCCGATGGCGTTCTTGACCAGTAGCGAGGCGCCGATGACCGTGTCGGAAGCGTCCGTGAAGAGCTTGCCTACCACCGGCACGAAGTTGCCCGTAATATACTTGGCTGTGCGGATGCCCACCCCGTCGGTGACGGCTCCCGTCACCCCTTGGACGGACAATACGCCCAGGAAGATCGTGACCATCCCGCCCATGATGGCGACTCCCGTTTTTTGCAGCAGCTTGGCCAGCTGGGTCACCTTGTACTTATCCGAGATGGAGCTTGCGATATGCAGCACCACCGAGAAGAACAGCAGCGGGAAGACCACGTAATAGATGACCGTTCCCATGGTATTGATCATGAAGATGATCAGCGGATGCATCACCGTCACCGAGGACAGGTTGCCCATGGAGGCCATGAGCGTCAGGAGCAGCGGGACGATGGCGATCATGAAATGGATCATGGTGGAGATGGAATCCTTGGCATAGCCGATGGCCAGGCTGAAGCTGTTGATGGCGATGACGATCAGCACCATGTAGCAGATGGCATATCCGATCTTGCTCACATTCTTGCGCTCGAAGGCACTCTGCAGCGACTCCAGGATCATGCTGAATACCGTCAGGACGACGATGGCCGCCAGCAGCTTGCCACTTGCCAGCACCTCGTGGAAGAAGAACCGGAAGAATCCGCCCAGCAGCTTCTTCAGTCCGAACCCTTCTCCGCCCGGGAGCAGCATGTCCGAGAAGCCCGGTGTCCGGCCCTCCGGAAAATAGCCGCCGTACTCGGTCATCAGCTGGCTCCAATATTGCTCGACCTGGTCCGTCGGTAGCCGTTCCGCCTGCCCCTTGACCAGCGGATCCATGGGACCGGCGGAGAACGCCGTGCCCGCGAAGCCGAAGAGCAGGAGCCATACGGCCGCCAGCCATACGGGGAGCTTCGGGCTGCGTCTTATCATGGGAAAGCCCCCTTGTTCATCATGCCGGCATCAGCTTCATCACTGTTTCGATGATCACCGTAATGATCGGTATGGCCATGACCATGATGAGGATTTTGCCTGCCAGTTCAATCTTGGACGCGATGGACTCCTGTCCCGCATCCCGTACGACCTGCGCGCCGAATTCGGCGATGTAGGCGATGCCGATGATTTTCAGAATCGTGATGAAAAACATGTGGTTGACCTGCGACTTATCCGCCAGCTGCTGTAGGATCCCGATGACCGAGGAGATCTTGCCCAGGAGGAACAAGAAGATGGCCACGCCTGTGAAGCTGATCAGGAGGAAGGCGAAGACCGGCTTCTGTTCCTTCAGGATCAGGGCGAGGACGGTCACGATGAGCCCGAGCGCTACGACTTGTACGATTTCCACAGTCCCACCGCCTATTGGAACAAGAAGATGGTCTTGATTTCCTGGAACAGCTCGTTGAGCATGCTGACGACCATAAAGAGCACGACGACGAAGCCGATCAAGGTCACCCAGTGGGCCATGTCCTCCTTGCCCATCTGCTTCAGGACGGTGTGGATCATGGCGATGATGATGCCGATTCCGGCGATTTGAAAGATCGCGTTCACATCTACATTCATGGAGGGCCTCCTGCATCAGTACATTAGGATGACGATCAGCACGGCGGAGAGGAGCCCGAGGCTGCGCCACATGGTGCCGTACCGCCGGTTGTCTTCGCCCGCCGCCGTCTCCTCGGCTTGAAGGACGCCGGCTGCGAGGCGCAGGTGCTTGGCCTGATCCGTCCGGTCGCTGCGACCCAGCACGGAGCCCAGGGCAAGCAGCGTCTCGCGCTCGTTGCGCTTCATGGCAGTGTGGGACCAGATGGCCTCGACGGACCGCCTCCAGCCTGCCGCAGCCGTATCCGCCTCCCCCTTCTCCAGCTCCTCGGCGACCTTGGCGAACAGGACGGATACCGGACCGTTCAAGGAGGCAGCCACACCGGCCAGTGCTTCCGGAAGCGGCGTGTACCCGTACAGGATCTCGGTCTCGAGACGCTGGAGCGCTTGGACCGTCTGCCGGATCTGTCTTTGCCGGGCCGACAGCTGGAGCGACTGGTAGAAGCCCAGCATCGTTCCGGCGAAGAGAATGAAGACGGCCCCGATCAGCTTGAGCATGGCTTTCCCTCCTTCGGTAGGCGGTAAGGGTCGGGCCGAAGCGGCGGTCAGGCCTCCTTGAAGGTAGACACCTGGAGTCCCGCCGTCCCCTTCCGGAGCACCACGTACCGGGAGAACACGCCTTCCGCCGCCAGCTCCCGAAGGGCCGGACGCCGGAGGGCGTCCTCCCGATTGGAGCCGTGAGCGGTGGCCAGCACCCGGATTCCGGCGTGTACGGCCTCATGGACCGCTGCGGCATCCTCCGGACGGCCGATCTCATCCACGGCCAGCACCTCCGGCGACATAGAACGGATCATCATCAGCATCCCTTCGGCCTTGGGGCAGCCGTCCATCACGTCGGTCCGCGGTCCGAGATCGAACCTCGGCACGCCGCGGACGCTGGCGGCCAGCTCCGAGCGCTCGTCCACGACGCCCACCTTGCGGCCCCCGCCATACTCCGGCACCGGCCACTCTCCCGTGCTGATCATGCGGATCAGATCCCGGAGGAGCGTCGTCTTCCCGTATCCGGGCGGGGAGATGATGAGCGTGTGGCGAACGGTGCGCTCCGCCGGGTCCAGCAGGTCGGGGAGCACCCGGAGGCCGCAGCCGCGAAGTTCACGGGCGATCCGGAGGTTGAAGCCGCTGACGTCCCGGATCTGCTTGACCCGTCCGTCCTCCAGCACTGTCCTTCCGGCGAGCCCGACGCGGTGCCCTCCTTCGACGGTGATGAATCCCCGCCTCAGCTCCTCCTCGAAGGAATACAGCGAATGGCGGGTCAAGAGCTCCAGCAGGAGCCCGCAGTCCTGGCGGGTTGGCCGGTAGGCTTCCTCCGGCGGCCTGTCCGTCCGGCCGTCAGACCGGATGAACCCGTAGCGGCCGCCATAGACTACCTCGAGGGGCCGTCCCTCCCGGATGCGGAGCTCCTCCATCCCTTCCAGCACCGCCGCCGGCATTCTGCGGACCGCTTCACGCACGGCGGGCGGCAGCAGCGGGTAGATCGTCCCCGCGTTCTCTTGAGGCTGACTGGTTGGAGTTGTCCGGTTCTCTATCACATCTATATGCCTCGCCCTCATGAATATGACTCTTTATTTCTTTAAGATTCCGAAAAAAATGCAAGAAACGCCTGCGAGAATCCACAGCATCTTGCTGGCGGACAGCTTATCTGCCATGCCGACGAGCCCGATGGTGGTCGTGAGCAGCAGGATCATCGGACCGACCAAAGCCAGGCCGGAATTGATGAGAAGCGCCTTTTCCACCTGCATGTACCGGAGCATCAGCACCGCTGCGACGATCTCGATCGAACCGGATAAGAGCCGGAGCGATGCCATGCCCATTACGAATTTGTCTATCATTCCTGTACCTCCGTTTCTTGTAATCCGCTGCCGCTTCTGCTAGAAGATGTGCCGTTTCATAGAGCGGGGGGCTTGGTCCGGGACTGGCCCTACTTAACGATATGCAGGCCCGGGCGATTTTAGGAATATCCTGCACCCACGTTTTTTTCATGCATATGATGGTCTCATAGCCTATACATTTTGATAACAGCGAGGAGAATCGCACATGGAACCGACAACCCCCGCCGTATGGCACCCGGCGCTGCAGGATCCGACGGCCAGCCGGTCGCCTAAGCCAAGAGCGAGCGGCATCACCATGGTGATCGACAAAGGCCTCGGCCTGCACGCTTATGCAGACCTGTTGGATACCGCCACTTCGTATATCGATATCGTCAAATTCGGATTCGGCACCGCCCCCTTGTATCCGCCGGAATTATTGAAGCGGAAGATCGAGCTGGCCCGGGAACGCGGGATTACCGTCATACCCGGTGGCACCTTTCTTGAGGTGGCGGTGGCCCATGGGCTGACCGACGCCTTTTTCGAGATGGTCGTGAAGCTGGGGTTCACCGGCGTGGAGGTCTCCGACGGCACCATCGAGATGGACCCGGCGTTGCGCCGGTCCCTGATCCGTACAGCCGCAGAGAACGGCTTCAAGGTCTACACCGAATACGGCAAAAAAGGCTGGGGCTCCCGAGTCGAGGTTCAGGAGCTCATCGATACCGTCATCTCCGACATCGAGCATGGAGCGGAACTGGTTACGATCGAAGCCCGGGAGTCGGGGGCGGGCGTCGGGATTTTCGATGAGAAGGGCGAATGCCGCGACGATGAGGTGCAGGCGGTGCTGGATCAGGTGCCGGGTCCCCATCTGCTCTTGTGGGAAGCGCCGCAGAAGCAGCAGCAGGTTCATCTGATCCAGATGCTGGGTCCGGACGTGAACCTGGGCAATATTGCGCCGCAGGATATTTTTGCGCTGGAGGCGCTCCGCCGGGGCTTGCGCTCCGATACGTTTTACCTGAAGAAGAAATCCTAAGCGATTCTTAGGAGTTGATGAGGAGGGGCAGGATGCAGATCGAGGTTATCGCGAGTGTGATCGAAGCCCGTTCGGAGGACTTGGCCGGAAAGACGGTGCTGGTCATCGACGTACTCCGCGCCACGAGCAATATGGTAACGGGACTTGCGCACGGTTGTCCGGGCATCGTGCCCGTGGAAACCGTCCAGCAGGCCAAGAGCCTGCATGCCCCCGGGGATCTGTTGGGCGGTGAGCGGAACTGCCGGAAGCTGGCCGGCTTCGACCTGGGCAATTCACCGTTTGAGTATATGGGTGAAGAAGTCGCCGGCAAGCGAATTCTGATGACCACCACCAACGGTACCCGTGCGATTCAGAAAGCCCAGCGGGCCCAAACCGTTATCGCCTGCTCGCTCTTGAACGTCACCGCGTGTGCGGAGGCGGCGCTCGCCATCGGCAGGGATGTGACGGTGCTCTGCTCGGGCACCCAGGATGTGTTCTCGCTGGAGGACGGCTTATGCGCCGGAATGCTGGTGGAGGAGCTGCAGAGGCTGTCGGGCGGAGTAGAGATCGGCGACTTCGGGCTGGCCATGCAGGCGTGCTATCTGCAGAACCGGAACCGGCTGACGGAGGCGCTCTTGACCTGCTCCAACGGCAACCGGCTGATCCGGCTGGGCTTCAAGCCCGACATCGAATATTGCGCCCGTACCAACGTCTATGATGTGGTACCGGTGCTCCGGGACGGGATGCTGGTTCCCGCCGGTGTGGCAGCGAAGCCATAAGGTGTTAAGAGAGGGGCCTGTACGCGCTTGGATGGGCGTGGGGCCTTTTGTTGTTTTGTTATCATATGGCGGGGGCGCGCATTCGTCGTTCTAAAACCCTTTGTCCCACATAGAATGAATCGTAAATCCTAAGGACAAGGGGTAATCCGATCTATGAATGGCAATGTGCTGCTTGTCATCTTAATCATCATCGGGATGCTGGGCCGTTCGCATATCATTACGACGGCGGCATGCGTCTTGTTGGCCATCAAATTGATCAGCCTGGAACGGTATCTTCCGACGATCGAGCGGCGCGGGCTGGAGCTGGGGCTCCTGTTCCTGACAATGGGTGTGCTGGTGCCGTTCGCCAGCGAGAAGATCCAGCTCCGGGACGTTACCTCGGTCTTCACGACCTGGCCTGGGATCATCGCCCTCGTTGGAGGCGGACTCGCCACCTGGATGAACGGCAAGGGCTTGGATCTGCTGAAATTCGATCCCCAACTGATCGTCGGTCTCGTCATCGGCTCCATCTTCGGGATTATCTTCCTCCGGGGCATCCCCGTCGGCCCGCTGATGGCCGCCGGCATCACCGCCATGCTGCTGAAAATCGGCCAATTTTTCTTCAGATGATGAAGAAGCCCCCAACATCACGGTTCCGTGGTTGGGGGCTTCGTTGTGTGCAGGGGGCGCTGATTGAAGGCCATCCGTGGCCTTTGTTTGACACTAACCGACTTTGCTCTGGAATGAAGGCCTCTGGTGGCCTTCATTCCCTCGTATCCGCTCGAAACCCTGGGTTCCCGCCAATTGAAGGCCATCCGTGGCCTTGGTTTCACACTAACCGGCTTTGCTCCAGAATGAAGGCCTCTGTTGACCTTCATTCCCTCTTATCCGCTCGAACCCCTGGGGTCCCGCCAATTGAAGGCCATCCGTGGCCTTGGTTTCACACTAACCGGCTTTGCTCCAGAATGAAGGCCTCTGGTGGCCTTCGTTCCTTCGTATCCGCTCGAAACCCTGGGGTCCCGCCGATTGAAGGCCATCCGTAGCCTTGATTTCACACTAACCGGCTTTGCTCCAGAATGAAGGCCTCTGGTGGCCTTCATTTTATATCCTGCAGCAACCCTCTCCATGTGGGAGTGATCATGTATCGGTTGATTCTAGTCCCTTCTGAGCATGACTGCAACAATCCTTTTACCATCAATCCCGCCAATATTGATCGTATCTGAAGCTTACCTACCTGTAAGTGCTTCTTCATATCGACTGGCCGAATTGGTCCCTTGGACAGTAATGCCAACCTCAAGATCTCCCTCTCCTTCATACTGAGCTCTGGAAGCGGGCCGTTTCCGTAGTACTTCCCCAACATTTGCTGTAGAAACTGCTGACAACGGCGAGGCGAATCTTTGATGTCATCATAGGAAAATCGATACACCTTCCACCCGTCCAGCACCATATGGTTTTGTCTGTTCAAGTGATCGCTGAACTGCCATCGTGACACGTCTCTTTGATGCGGATGGTACCCATCGATTTCGATATTGACTCGGTAAGGATCACGGATATATGCAAAATCCAAGTACCGGGTTCCGTCCTTGAAATCCTCCACCTCATACTCAGCATAGAGATAGTCAAAATGTCCGAAGGCGGGCCACCAAACCTGCTCCAAAAACAAGCGGGATGCATGACCGTGCCGTTTATGGAAGCATTCCTTCTCCTCTTTCCCCATCCCCTCGGTTTGTTCCAGAATAAACCTCTCGTATTCTGCATCGAACCCCATACCCTACCACTCTCCTTGAAAAAAATAACGCCGCTAGCCTCCCAAAAGGAGACTAGCGGCATGTACTTCACGTCGAATTGCGATTATTCGAATCTTCTTATCTACGATCCTGCGGCCCGCCGACGAAAGCGGTGGAGTCGGTGTCCAGGCCGTAGGCGGTGTGCAGCGCTTGGATGACCTCGTTCAGCCGCTCGTTCACGATCACGCAGGAGATCTTGATCTCGGAGGTGCTGACCATGTTGATGCTGATGCCGAGGTCGGAGATGGCCTCGAACATTTTGGCGGCAACGCCCGGGTTGCTCACCATGCCGGCGCCCACGATGGACACCTTCAGGAGGCCGGTCTGGGAGGTGACCTGCTTGTATTCGATCACCGGCTTGATGCTCTCGATGATCGCCATCGCCTTCTCCAGGTCGTCGGAGCCTACGGTGAAGGAGAAATCAGCCAGATCCTGAACGCCGCCCTGAACGATGATGTCCACATCGATCTGCTCCTTGGCGAGGGCGGTGAAGACCTTGGCCAGCTGACCCGGCTTCTCCGGAACTCCCAACAGGCTGATGCGGGCAACATTCTTGTCATATGCGATTCCCCGGACTACGATTCCTTGCTCCATGGCGGCTTCCTCCTTGACATGCGTTCCTTCGTTATTGTTGAAGCTGGACCGGACGACGAGCCGGACCTGATTGTGCTTCGCGCACTCGACGGCGCGGGGATGCAGGACGGCTGCGCCAAGGTTGGCCAGCTCCAGCATCTCGTCGTACGAGATTTCGTTCAGCTTGCGGGCGCACTTCACGATCCGCGGATCCGTTGAATAGACTCCGTCCACGTCCGTGTAGATCTCGCACAGGTCCGCCTTGATGGCGGCTGCCACTGCAACCGCGGTGGTGTCTGAACCGCCGCGGCCAAGAGTCGTGATCTCGCCGCCCTCGGTCATGCCCTGGAAGCCGGCGACGATTACCACGTTCCCCGATTCCAGCGCCGCCAACACCCGATGGGGCTCGATGCGGCTGATGCGCGCTTTGCTGTGAACAGCTTCCGTATATATGCCGGTCTGCCAACCGGTATAAGACATGGCGCTCTCCCCGAGGCTGTGGATGGCCATCGACAAGAGGGCCACGGATACCTGTTCCCCGGTGGTCAGGAGCATATCCATCTCACGAGCGGGAGGAGCCACATCACAGATTTGTTTGGACAGATCGATCAGATCGTCCGTCGTATCTCCCATAGCGGAAACAACGACGACACATTGATGCCCTTCCCGTTTGCGGTCAACGATCCGCTGAGCCACCCGTTTCATGCGCTCGGGTGTACCTACGGAACTGCCGCCGAATTTCATCACGATTAACGACAACGCACAACACTCCCTACCTAAGCTCCTCGGACGCGAACCGCCCGGTCTGCCGCTCCCTCCATGGCCGCGCGCTAAAGTGCTAAAGCGTCCTGACCGGGGTTCGGCAATCATTGATCTATTATAGCACCAAAACCGGTTACTGCCTATAAACTTTTCTAGAAGGAATCGCGATGGAAAGCCAAAAAACCCCCGGATTCGAGAATCGATTCCGGGGGCTCGTCACCGCCTAGCCAGACGGTGTGCTTATGGATTATGCACGAGAGATGTAATGGCCGTCCCGGGTGTCGATCAGGAGACGGTCGCCTTGGTTGATAAACAGCGGCACCTGAACATTCAGGCCGGTCTCAAGCGTAGCGTTCTTGGTGGCACCGGTAGCGGTGTTGCCCTTGATGCCCGGCTCGGTCTCGGTCACTTCCAGCTCGACGCTGTTCGGCAGGTTGATGCCCAGAATTTCGCCTTGGTAGCTGACGAAATGGACGGTCATGTTCTCCTTCAGGAAGTTACGCTCCCACTCTACCTGCTTGGCGGTCAGGTTGAACTGGTCATAGGTTTCGTTGTCCATAAAGGTATATTCGCTGCCGCTGTTATACAGATATTGAGTCTCGCGGTTCTCTACGATCGCGCGGCTCACCGTCTCACCGGCGCGGAAGGTTTTCTCTACCACATTGCCGTTCTTCAGGTTCTTCAGCTTGGAGCGAACGAATGCGGCCCCTTTACCCGGTTTAACGTGTTGGAATTCAATAACGGTAAACGGATCACCGTCACTTACAATAGTCAAGCCTGTCCGAAAATCATTCACGGAAATCATTCAACAAGTTCCTCCCTGGTATTGGTTGCACATCTTACGATTATAATAGAATTCCCGTCAAGTCACAACAGTAAAAGCTCTTTGGTCGAATGAGTCAGCACCCGGATCCCGGTCTCGGTCATCACCACATCGTCCTCGATGCGGACCCCGCCGAAGCCCGGCAGGTAGATCCCCGGCTCCACCGTTACGGTCATGCCCGGCTGCAGGACAACGTCGCAGGTCGGAGACAGCCGCGGATTCTCATGAATCTGCAGGCCGAAGCTGTGGCCGGTGCCGTGACCGAAGCGGTCGCCGTAGCCGGCTTTCTTGATTACGTCGCGGGCCAAGGCATCCCCTTCCGCGCCGGTCATGCCGGGACGAAGTCCGGCCAAGCAGGTTTCCTGGGCTTCCTTGACGATGCCGTAGATTTCCCGGTGCTTGTCAGTGGGCTGTCCCAGCACCACGGTCCGGGTAATATCGGAGCAGTAGCCCTTATACAAGGCGCCGAAGTCCATTTTGACGAATTCGTTCATGCCCAATTTCCGTTCGCTGGCGACTCCATGGGGCAGAGCGGAGCGTTCGCCGGATGCGATGATCGTATCGAAGGAGGTGGAGGTGGCACCGTTCCTGCGCAGGAAAAATTCCAGCTCCAGTGCGATCTCCAGCTCGGAAACGCCCGGCTTCAAGTACCCCAGGATGTGAGTGAAAGCAGCGTCGGCCAGATCGGCAGCCTCCTGCATGACGGACAGCTCCTGCTCATCCTTGATCATCCGCAGCTTCTCTACTACGAAGGTGGTCGGAACCAGCTCGATTCCTTCCAAGTCTTCGCCGTAGCTCTTGTACAAGCCGTAGGACACGTCCTGCTGCTCAAAGCCGAGCCGTCCGATACCGAGCCCGTCCAGAAGCTCCTTGACGGTCTCCATAGGCTTGGCCTTATGCTCGACGATCTTGTAGTCGGGTGCCTGCTGGGCGGCTTGGGTCATATAGCGGAAGTCGGTCAGGAAGTACGCCTCCCCCGACGTAATCAGCACGTATCCCGAAGTTCCGGTAAAGCCCGTCATATAACGGCGGTTGTAGCTGTTCGTAACCAGTAGCGCATCCAGCTGGAGAGCCTCCAGCTCCTTGCGAAGTTTCACCAATCGGCTCTGTGTCATCGGTTATCCTCACCCGTTCTCTTTAAGATAATGGACTAATGCCAACAATCCCAACTCATAGCTGTAAGCTCCGAACCCGCTGATCTGGCCGACGCAGACGGGAGCGGTCACTGAGGTGTGACGGAAGGTCTCGCGCTTGTGAATATTGGAGAGATGCACCTCCGCCACGGGCAAAGCAACGGCTGCCAAAGCGTCCCGGATCGCATAGCTGTAATGCGTGAATGCGCCGGGATTGATCAGAATTCCGTCCTTCGTTCCGTAAGCGGCGTGAATGCGGTCGATCAAGGCCCCTTCATGGTTGGATTGGAAATATTCCAATGCCACGTCCAAGCCCTCGGCAGCCGCATCCAGCCTGCGGTTGATTCCGTCCATGGAGACATTGCCGTATACTCCCGGCTCCCGAACGCCCAGCATATTCAGATTCGGTCCATGCAATACGAGGATTTGCTTCATTGTTATAATCACCCGGTTTCCGCAAGAGACTCGTTACCGGGTACATTTTACCATATTCCAAGTGCCTTTGAGAACGTTCGCGCTTTAAATCAGTGGAGCTTAGGCAGAAGCGAGGTGCGGCTCCGCTCATCCGTGAACTCATACGCGATGGAATACCCGATGAACAATCCCCATAATAGGAAGAGGCTCAAGTCCGAGTAAAAAGAGTTCCGGTCCATCTGCATGATCGACGGCGTCATCTGGGTCATGGGACCAACAAGAAGGTAGATCAAAGCCCACCATGCCGCTCCGTAGACCAATCCCGGCAAGGGGCCCTTCAGCTTCCGGAGAAGGAGGACGTAGATCAGCGCAGCAATCATGGAGAGAGCGATGAAGCTGGCATAGCCCAAGGCCAAGCCGGTGTAAGTGACCAAGTAAGCATGCTGGAAAAACGGCTCGATCAGAAAGCCCGGCACAATCTCCGTGAAGCTCAAGGCGAATTCGATCAGCTTCACTCCGCCCCAGATCAAGCCTGCGAACAACCCGATGTTCAGCGCATACGTGAATGGGTTCGTCTCCTTCTTCGGTTTGTTGGACCGGTCGATCCGGTTCCGGTATTTGTATTTGGCCCGCAGCATGTGATCCACCCTTTCTTCACTTAGGTTTGGGCCTAGTATGCACCATTACGCGCGCGGCTAAAACCATTGGCATTCGTCCCTTCAATCCGCTACAATAGAGGAAATACATCAAAGTGGGTGAACCGGGTTGTCTCAGAACCAGTCAACGATATACGGCGGACAAGCAGTCATAGAAGGCGTGATGTTCGCGGGACGAACCGCACATGTCACGGCCGTGCGCCGGAAGAATAACGAAATCAGCTTTTTTGAAGTCCCCCGACAGGATAAGGCTTGGGTGAAGCGGCTGGGACGGATCCCCTTTATCCGCGGTTTGGTTGCCATATTGGATGCCAGTGCCAAGGGCTCCCGCCATCTGAACTTCTCGGCGGAGGTCTTCGCAGAGGAGGAGGGGGTGCCGAAGGAAGAGAAGAAGGGCTGGACGGATAACTTAACCATGGTGCTCGGTGTGGCCATTGTGGGCATCCTGTCCTTTGTATTCGGCAAGCTGATCTTCACCCTGGTGCCCGCCATCGTCGAGCAGCTCCTGTTCGGCAAAGCCTTCGACAACAACATCCTTCACAATCTGCTCGAAGGCGGCATAAAAATCCTGCTCCTCATCGTATACATTTATAGCATCTCTCTGACTCCGGTCATCAAGCGCTTGTTCCAATACCACGGCGCCGAGCATAAGGTCATCAGCGCGTATGAGGCAGGGATGGAGCTGACGGTTGAGAACGTCCAGAAATTCAACACCCTGCATTACCGCTGCGGAAGCAGCTTCATCGTCTTAACCGTCCTGATCGGCGTGGTCATCTACTCCTTCTTCCATTACGACAACCTGTGGGAGCGGATGCTCCAGCGCCTGATCCTTCTGCCGTTCGTCATCATGGTGTCGTATGAGTTCCTCCGGTTCACCAACAACCTGAGGGACACGCCGGTGCTGCGGGTTCTGGGTTATCCGGGCCTGTGGCTCCAGCTCTTGACCACCAAGGAACCGGAGGATGCCCAGGTCGAAGTATCCATCGCGTCCTTCAACCGGGTACGGGAATTGGACGCCCAGTTCGAGCAGAGGACTTCATCTTAGGAGGCTGAAGAGTATGCGCAGGCGTTTCTCCTTGTCCGATTACATCGTGTTCGGCTTGCTTGCCATCGGGATCTTGTCCGCATTCGTTACGCATCCTGCTCCCTTCATCATACCGATCCTGGTATTCGGAACCATCTTCCTCCTCTACAAATTTCCTCCCGCCCGCTGGCGCCGCCGAGGCCGTACCACCGTCAAGCGCGGTGCGGACACCCGGCATCGGGACCGAGAGCGCCGGAAGGCCAACTTCCGGGTCATCTACGGCAATAAGCCGGACTCGGAGGACGATCCGCCGCGGTACCATTAAGAGCTTCAAGGAAGGAACGATCAAGCCGCCTGAATCAGGCGGCTTTTTAATTTTTACTTACATATATAACCAGCCGCTGAGACACACTAGTAGCACTCGCTACAAGAAGGAGCATCGTCCCATGAAAGTTCCCCGCAGCCCTCTAGCCGCCGCCTTGTGGTCGGTAGCCATACCGGGGTTTGGTCAACTCTACAACCGCCGCTTCGCCAAAGGACTGATCTTCATCGTTCTGGAGTTCCTCATCAATCTCAACTCACACCTGAACCTGGCGATCTACTATACCTGGCTCTTCGACATTCCGCAGTCCCAGCGCATCATCAATTACGAATGGCTTCTCTTCTATCCATGCGTGTACGTGTTCGGCATATTCGATGCTTACCATGACTGCTGCCAAGACCTGGAACGCCCATACCCACGTCTGCTCGTCGTACCGTTCTTCGCCTCCAGCTTCATCGGAACCATTCTTGTCGTGTTAAGCTCCGGACCCGTCCAAGTCTTAAGCCTGGACCGGATTGGTCCCGTGTTCGTCGGAGTCATTCTCATGCTCTTACTGCTTGGCGGCGGCTCTTGGGCCATCCACCGTTATTCGCCCAAGCCTTAGCCGTTAGACCTTCATCGGCCTCAGGTATTTGGCGCAATTCGCGTTATACACGGTTAGGGACCAACGGTCAAAATATTTGGCCGCCGCTTTCACGCCGGACTCGAACAACTCCTCGCTCTTCTCCTTGGAGATGTCAAAATCGGTCACCTTCACACCGACCGTCGGAATCTTCACGGTCCGAAATCGGCTGGACTCCTCGATATACCGGTCATCATGGGCATCCATCATAGTGCTGAACAGCGCCTGGAACATACTGATGGGTCCGGTAATCTGCTTCGGCGCATTCTCCCCCCGACCGACCAGCTGGAACCCAATGGTGGGAATCGCCTTCTCCTCCGCCGTCTCATGTTCCCGGTCGAAAATCCACAAGGGAAAGTTGCTCAGGATCCCTCCGTCCACCACATAGACGAATTGGCTGCTGAAGGGCTCCCCTTTCTTCAGAGGGGCGTTCCGTTTGCGAAGCATGACCGGATCGAAGAAATAGGGAATGCTCGTGCTCATTCGTATGGCTTTGGATACCGGGAACCGCTTGGGGTCAATTCCGTACTGGACCAGATCGTCCGGCAGCACCATCAGCTTGCTCTGGGTGATGTCGGAGGCGATGATGCGCAGCTGATCCGGAGCCAGATCCCCGAACGTCCGTACCCCTTTGGCCGCCAAAATCTGATGAACCCACGTCTCCAAGGCTTCTCCTGAATATAGGCCCTTCTTCACAAAAACTCTCGCAGCCGGACCGATCCATCGAAACTGATGGACCCAGCTCTTCTGCAGGAAGGAGGAGAAGGGAGTGGCTTCGATCAGCTTCCTCATCTCCTCCCCCGTATAGCCTGCGGCCAGCAGTGCCGCGATAATGGAGCCTGAGGAGGTTCCGGCTACGTGGTAGAACGTGATCCCCCGCCTCTGTGCCTCCGTTACGGCGCCTGCCAAGCCGATTGCCTTCACGCCCCCGCCCTCGAATACCGCATTGATCTTCACGGACATCCCCTCTTCCAGCCGTTCTGGGCCTTCCGTACTGATCTATGTAGGGGCGGGGCTGTCTCATGACTGCTTCCGGCAAAAAAGCAAAACGCCCTCCGGCGTGCGGCCGGAAGGCGTCAATCAGGCGTTCTCATTATCCATTTCAGACCGGATGCTTCGGAGATCCTCCAGCCTCGTGGGCTCGCGGCGGAAGTACTCCACCAAGGTCTCGATGCAGGTGATGGAATCCGTGCTCAGATGATGCTCGATTCCTTCCACATCCCGGTATACGTTCTCCTGCTGAACGCCGATCAGGTGCAGGAATTCCTCCAGCAGCTTGTGGCGGTCCACCAGACGCTTGCCGAGCTTCTTCCCCTTGGAGGTTAAGATCAGCCCGCGGTATTTCTCATAAACCAGATAATTATCCTTGTCCAGCTTCTGGATCATCTTGGTGACGGACGAGGGATGAACCTCCAGCCCTTCGGCTATGTCGGAAACGCGGGCATACCCCTTCTCATCGATGAGCTTGTAGATTCTCTCCAGGTAATCCTCCATGCTGGGTGTAGCGGCCACGCGGATTCCTCCTCTATCCTTTTGGAACGTGCCCCTTCGGCACCTTAGTATGATACCTGAAACAGGAGATTAAAGGCAAGCCTTTCTTGTCTAAATTCCCGTCAAGTGTGAATTTCCCATGACTTTTGAAAGGCTGGAGCAGGAAAACTACACAGAGGGATATCCGCAAATCCCCGTTGAAGGAGGAGTTCTATCCACCATGGCTACCGAGCTGTTAACACGTCCAGCCCCTGGGCTTCAGACGTTCATTCCCGAGCTGGTCTACTTTGAACCTGATGCGTTGAATTACCCCAAGGGCCAGAAAATCATGGAGTGGGCCGAGCAGAACGGCCTGCCCATCCGCATGACCTCCTCTCATAACCGGATCACCAATCTGCCGGGCGAATCGGAGCTGGAAAAATACCGGATCGCCAAGCGAACCCTGGTGGTAGGCATCCGGAAGACCTTGAAGTTCGACCAATCCATGCCGAGCGCCGAGTACGCCATCCCGATCGCTACGGGCTGCATGGCCCACTGCCATTATTGTTATCTTCAGACGACGTTAGGAGCCAAGCCGTATATCCGGGTCTACGTGAACATGGATGATATTCTGAACGCCGCCCAGGGATATCTGGACGAACGGGCTCCGGAGATCACCCGATTCGAGGCAGCCTGTACCTCCGATCCCGTCGGCTTGGAGCACATTACAGGGTCACTGCAGGAGGCCATTGCCTTCATGGCCAAGCAGCCGCTGGGCCGGCTCCGGTTCGTGACCAAGTTCCACCACGTGGAGCCGCTCTTGAACGTTGAGCATAACGGGAACACCCGGATCCGGTTTAGCGTGAACGCCGACTACGTCATCAAGAACTTCGAGCCCGCCACCTCCAGCTTCCTTGACCGCATTGAAGCCGCGGGCAAGATTGCCCGTGCCGGCTACCCATTGGGCTTCATCATTGCGCCGATCATCTGGTTCGAGGGATGGGAAGAAGGCTACGCAGAGCTTCTGAACAAGCTGAAGGCCACGGTACCTCCGGAAGCGGAGAAAACCATGACCTTCGAGTTGATCCAGCACCGGTTCACGAAGACCTCCAAGCGGGTCATTCTGGAGCGTTATCCGAAGACCAAGCTGGAGATGGACGAGGCGAAGCGGAAGTATAAGTGGGGCCGATGGGGACAAGGAAAGTACGTTTATCCCGACGAGCAGGCAACCGCCCTTCGGGAATTCATCACGGAGCAGATCTTCGAGAAGTTTCCGCAATCGTCCATCGATTATTTTACGTAGTCAGAATTGAAGCCAGCTGGGGGTATGGGCGTTGAACCAGATGGTGATGCGCGTCATCCGGTCCGTGTACAGCAGCACGGCGATCACGATCATCACCGCCCCCCCTGCCTTCATCAGCAGGCTGGAATAACGCAGGATCCACTTGGTGGAGCCGATGAAGAAGCCCAATACGATGAACGGAATGGCGAACCCCAGGGAATACATCGTAATAAGAGGCAGCCAAGCCCCTTGTTCCATGGCGGACAGAGCCAGTATGGCGGAGAGAATGGGTCCGACGCAAGGCGACCAGCCCGCGGCGAAACCGACGCCGATCAGGAAGGTGCCGGCATATCCCGCCCGCTTCAATCCCGAACGCCACTTCCATTCCTTCATGAGGAATTGCGGCTGGAAGATGCCCAGCATGAACAGCCCCATGACGAGAATCAACAAGGCCGCCAGCTGCCGGATCAGATCCTTGTGGCCGGCGAAGGCATCGGGAAGCTGTCCAGCCCCCCAAGCCAGGACGAAGAACACCGAAGAGAAGCCCAAGGCGAAAAAGATGGAGTGGAAAAGTGTCTTAAACCGGACGGACCGGGTGTTGTGATTCGAAGCCCTTAGCTCTCCTACGGAGATCCCGGTCATATAGGAGAGGTAGGATGGATACAACGGCAGGCAGCAGGGTGATATAAAGGAAGCGATCCCTGCAAACAATGCCATCCATAGGGTGACGTCCTTCATCTTCGCTTCCTCCCTTCCTTCCATCGATGGTATGGATTAGACGACCTTCAAGCCCCTTTTGACCAAGAGGGTCAGGATCAGCATGGCGATCAAGAGCAGTACGACGGATGCGCCCGGCGCATAATTGCCTACCCCTGCCAGGCAGAGTCCGCCGATGACGCCAATCTCCGAATACACGACGGCGGCCCATACGGCGCCGCGGAAGCTCCGGGCCACCATCAGACTGCTGGCCACCGGGATCGTGATGAGCGCGGATACCAGGAGCGCGCCGACGATCTTGATGGCAACGCTGATGACCAAGGCCGTGAGCATGGTGATGATGATGTTATAGAGGCGAACCGGCAGGCCACTGATGCCCGCAGCATCCTCATCGAACGCCAGCAGGAAGACCTCCTTATGGTTCAACAGCATGAATACGGCGACCATTACGGTCACGGCGGCAACCAGCCATAGATCGAGAGTGTCCAAGGTCAGAATGCTGCCGAACATGTAGCTGGTCACATTCAGGTTGAAGTTCTTGCCCATTGTGAACAGGAAGGCAGCCAAGGCTACCCCTCCGGACATGATGATGGCGATGGAGAGCTCCGCATAGGTCCGGTAGGTTCGGCGCAGCTTCTCAATGGCGAAGGACGCCAGCAGGGCGAAGATCAGCCCCATGGCGACCGGATAGACGTGAATGATGAACCCCAGCGCCACACCCGCAATAGAAACGTGGGAAAGCGTATCCCCGATCATGGACAATCTCCGCAATACCAGGAATATGCCGAGCAGGGGGGCGGTTATGCCGATGAGAATGCCTCCGATCAGCGCCCTCTGAAAAAATAATTCCGTGAAAATATCCACACCGCTCTCTCCTTACCACGCCTCGATTTGTTCCCGGAGACCCTTCAGCGAATGCGTAAGGCTCGTTTCCGCGCAATTCTGCGGATCATGGGTATGCTTGACGTAAAATTTCAGCTTGCCCGAGGTCTCCACCGGACCGGTGCCGATGTAATCCTCCAGCATATCGATATCATGGGATACCATCAGAAACGTAATGGCATGATGCTGGTGCATATGCCGGATCAGCCGGAAGAAGCCTTCCTGTGTCTCCGCATCGATGCCTACCGTCGGCTCGTCAAGAATGAGCAGCTCCGGATTGTTGATCAGCGCCCGGGCCAGGAATACCCGCTGCTGCTGACCGCCCGACAGCTGTCCGATCCGGCGGTCCTGCAGATCCTCGATTCCCATGACCTCCAGCGCGTCCGCACACTTCTGATGGTCCTGCCGGGTGATCCGCTTGAACAGCTTCTTCCTCCCGTATAGACCCGAGAGCACCACCTCCCGGACCGTGGCCGGAAAGAGGGGGTTGAAGGCATTCTTCTGCGGCACGTAGCCGATGCGGTCCCAACCGTTAAAGGAGGAATGGGGCTGCCCGAACAGACGGACCTCCCCTGAGGTGGGCTTCAAGAGACCGACGATCATGCGGAGCAGCGTTGTCTTGCCGGCGCCGTTCCGGCCTACAAGACCGACGAAGTCTCTCTGAAGCACCTGAAAGTTCAAATCCTGGATCACATTCTTATTCTCATAGGAAAAGGTCACGTTCGATAGCGTCACCACGGGCTCGTGGCAGTGACCCGGCGTCTCCTGAAGCGGATTCATCGGTACGTCTCCTTTAAACTCACAACTGACGCGCATTGCGCGGCAACCTTTATTGTAAAGCTTTCACAAGATTTTGCAAATTGTTCTCCATGATGGAGAAATAATCGTCACCGGCCTTCGTTTGGGCATCCGTCAGCCCTTCCAGCGGGTTCAGGACCAGGGTCTCGGTCTTCGCATCCTTGGCCAGCGTCTTCGCCAGCTTGTCGGAGACCAGCTCCTCGAAGAAGATGTACTTGACCCCGTTCTTCTTGACGAAATCGTTGATCTCCTTCATATCCTGGGCCGTCGGCTCCGAATCCGCCGTCAATCCCATGATGGGCATCTGGGTCAAACCGTAATCCTTGCACAGATAAGCGAAGGAATCGTGGGAGACGACGATGGACTTGTTCGGCACCTTCGACAGCTCGGTCTTGTACTTCTGGTCCAGTTGGTCGAGACGGGCCAGCAGCTGCTTGTAATTCGCCTCATAGTCAGCCTGGTGGGCGGAATCCACTTGAACGAGACCGTTCTTCACGTTCTCCGCCATCTTCTTAGCATTGGAGATGCTGAGCCAGGAGTGCGGGTCGTAGCCGGATTCGTGGCCGTGCTCCTTCTCGTCGTGCTTCTTCTCGTCTTGCTTCTTCTCCTCATGCTTCTTCTCCTCCGCATGATCCGCCGGAAGAAGGGCTGCGCCTGCGCTGGCCTCCACCACCAGCACCTTGGCATCCTTCTTCTTGCTCTCGAGAAGCTCATCCACCCAACCCTCGAAGCCGGCACCTTGATAGATGAACAGATCCGCTTGATTAATCCGGGAGATGTCCTTGCTCTTCGGTGTCCAATCGTGGGGCTCTACACCGGATGGGACGGCATTAACCACATGAACCTGCCCTCCTCCGATCTTCTGGGTGAAGTCATACAGCGGATAAAAACTGGTGACGACGTTGATCTTGCCTTCGGTCAGCTGGATTTGGGAGCCGCCGCAGCCGGCCAGCAGCGAGGAGCTCAGAATGACGGTTGCGGCCGTCCATACAGCCGTGCGGAATGTTGATTTCAAAGGGACCACCTGTCCTTCGGTTATTATTTGTTATAAAGTGGTAAATCGTAATCCTTATTATTACGGTCTTGATTATAAAATCCAGGCCCAGCCCTGTCAACCCGTACTCGCAAAAAAACCTTGCACCGTCTCCACAAAGACGTGCAAGGCCCATCCTGCCGACATACCGCCGGGACAGACGTCTGACGGCTACTCCGTTCCCTTGGCCCATGGAGAATACAGGGTCCGGGAGGTCCGGCGTATCGTCCCCTCCACTTTAACCTCCAGCTTGGCGTCCGGGAGAAGCTCCTCCTCCCAATCGCCCTTTACCTGCTTCCACAGTTTGGGATTCTGGTCTGCCAACGCATTGCCGAAGCCCATAATATCGCTGTGCAGCTTCACCGATGCCTTGGAATAGGCGGCTTCCACCTCTTCCCGGACGATCTTGGCGAAGCCTTCCTCCAGACGGACTAACAGCTCGTCGTCCGTATGCTCGAAGCTGCTGTTGCGGTCCCCGATATTGACATTCGCCTTGATATACAGCTTCAAGTGCGCTCTGCCGCCCTCTATGGAAACCTCTTTCCGGCTCTTGAGTCCTCCGATGAGCTCCAGGGAAATACGGCTGTTCCCGTCGCCGCTGGGCACCGCAACGATGGTCGACTTGAGCATCTGATTCGCCCACAGGAGCCCCCGGGTTTCCCTCTCATTCAGAAAGCCCGTCAGCTTGGAATCCCGGAATACCGCAGTCCCTTCCGTGTAGACGATGGGACTCTGTTCCGGACCGCTGGAGCTGGGGGATTTGATCCCCGCTACCTTCTTGTCATATTCACTCTGCTCCATCAGCTTCATGACCGGCAGGTAGGGCTGTCCACCGGCCGGCTCCGCCAGCATCCGGTTGAAATCCGCAAAGTTGACATTCGCCGCATTCCCGACCATAACCGAATTTTTGATCAGCTCTGCCAAATAATTCGCCGGGATGGACGTGAACTGCGTCTTGCTCTCCATCACATCCTTCGCCTTGCCCTTCACGACGGCGATCTGGGAGGTGCCGCGAAGCTCCGGATCCATGGAGAAGAAATCCAGATATTTCTCCACGCCTGCCTTAGCCGCCTCTTCGCCCAGGACGTAGATCTGGGTATGGCCCCAGAAGAGCTTCCGCCCCGCTGCCCGGATATAGTTCCGGATCGCTTGGAAGGCCGTCTCCCCCTTGACGCTGATCGTCTTCACCTTTTCCTCCTGTCCTGCTCCTCTCGGCTTCATGGCCTCCAGCGTCGGACTCTGGATGGTCAATGCCAGCTTCCCGTCCTCCGCGATGTCGATGCCGACGGCTACCACGTAATCTACCTGCTCCGGCTCCCTCCGGTTCCAGCAGCCTGTCAGCAGCAGCAGGATCAGAGCCGACACGGACAGCGTCCGGATCATGGCGAACCGCCTCCCGAGGATCGGCTCGCCTTGAGGCGGGCCAGACCGTACAGCACCAGGATCGTGACGGTCCCGTATACCGGATAAGTCAAGGCTTTGAATTGCTCGAAGCGGAACACGGCTTGGAGCAGATTTTGCGGGAGAAGTGCCAGATAGAAGATGATGATCGAGATCGGCAGCATTAACGGACGGTAGCTCTCCAGCTTGAACCAGCTCTGAAGGCCGACGCAGCAGGCATACATGGTCAAGGCTCCCTTCGTCAGGTTGACGAAGACGAATACGGCCAGGAAGACGCTCTCGATATGCTCGATGAAATTGAACAGACTGATGTTCCGGACCATCTCAATAGTTGGAAAGGAGAGCCGGGAGGAGAACGCCACCCCGAAGTTGCCCAGGCACAGCCAATATACGCTCAAAAACAGGACTCCCACCGTTCCGTTCACGATGTGCAGGGAGCGTACCGTATGCTTCGGATTCCTGATCCGGTTGGCGGCATAGAGCAGAATGCCTATCTCCAGATAAGAGGAATATACCGCCATACTGCCACGAAGCAATCCTGACATCCCCGAATCAAACAAGGGGGTGATGCGGGACAGATCCACCTTATTGCCAGACATGAAGAAGATCAGGCTTAAGATTACGAGCGCCATCGGCAAGATGATCTCGGCGAACAAGCCGATGGCGGCCACCCCTCCGGACACCATCCAGTATCTCAGCAGCAAGACCAACACGAGCATGGCCTCTAAGGGGGTTTCTGGAAGAATCAGCGTCACGAAGAGCTCGATTACCAGTCGTACGACAAAGGCGGAATACAACAGGGTCGGAAGCAGAAAAAGAAGCAGTGTCAGGACCGGCCCCAGCCGCTTGCCGAACAGCCCGTGCAAATAAGCGATGAAGTCCTTCTCCCCCTGGTTCTGCAGAACCTTCCCGAAGACTACGCTGTAGCCGGCGAAGAGGACCATGGCCAGCAGAATGCTGAGCCAGCCCGTATGCAAGGACTGCTCGGACAAGATACGGGGCAGCGAGATGAACAAGGTTCCGAACACATAGAAGATCGATAACACGATCAGCTGCTTCTGGGTCAGTTTGCCCAGATCCATGTTGCCGCCTCCGTTCCATCATTTCTGTAGCTAACGTCTAGGATCTGCGCTGTCTGTCCAGGGGACGGATATATTCCTGCCGGAATCGAAGCATGAAGGAAGGCTTCTTCAGGAAGACGGAATCGTCCAGGTTCTCCCAGCGGGACGGACGGAAGGGCTCCATATATCCCACTCCGAGAGGGCGCAAGGATATCAAGTGAATCAGAATGGCAGCGAAGCTGAACACCAGTCCGAAGATGCCGAAGGTGGCCGCCATGAACATGATGGGGAAGCGCAGCAGCCGGATCGTCACGGAGGTGTTATAGCTCGGAATGACGAAGGAGCCGATGGCCGTAAAGGAGACGATGATGGTCAGCACCGGCCCCACCAGTCCCGCCTCCACGGCGGATTGACCGATGACCAGCGCACCGACGATGCCAATGGTCTGTCCCATATTGCCGGGCAGACGAAGGCTGGCCTCCCGCAGCAGCTCGAAGCTGGTCTCCATGAGCAGGGCCTCCACCAGGACGGGAAACGGGACGCCGACCCGATTGGCTGCAATGGAGAGCATCAGCTGGCTCGGGAGCATCTCCTGATGGAAGTTCACCAGCGCGATGAAGACCGACGGCAGGAACAGCGCGATCATGAGGGCCAGGAGCCGGATCCAGCGGATGAAGGTGGAGGTCATGAATTTGCCGTAATAGTCCTCCGGCGAGTAGAGAAAGGAGGAGAAGGTGCCCGGCATGGACATCGCATAGGGCGTGCCGTCCACCAGCACCGCCACCTTGCCTTCCATGATGGCCGCCACCGTCTTATCCACCCGTTCACTGAACATCAGCTGGGGAAAGGGAGAGAATGGATTGTCCTCCAGATACTCCTCGATCTCTCCCCCTTCCATGACCGAATCCACCTTGATGGCTTGCAGCCGGCGGCGGACCTCCTTCACGATGGAAGGATGGGCCACATGCTTCAGATACAGGATGGAGATGTCCGTCAGACTCCTCGTGCCGATCTGTAGTCCCTCCACCGCCAAACCCGGATCCTTGATCCGCCGGCGGATCAGCGCCGTATTCACCCGCAGCACCTCGTTGAAGGCATCCTGGGGACCACGGACGATCGGCTCCACGATGGTTTCGCCGACCTTGCGGTGCTCCCATCCTTCCGTAGACACCGCCAGACCCTCCGGCTGTCCGTCTACGAAGATCAGCGTACTGCTGTAGAGGAGAGCATGCAGCAGTCTGGCGATGGACCGGTAGCGCTTGATATTGGTGGCGACGATCCTCTTCTCCAACGTATCCATACCGGAATCAGGCATCACCCGTTCCGCCATCGATTGGAGGATGAACTGGTGGACGATCTGCTTATCCGCCAGACCGTCGATGTACAAGACGGCGGCGGGAACGGTGCGCCCTCCCTCCACCTGCAGGACGGTCCGCTTCACGACCAAGTCCGACGCAAGCTTCAGTACGGAACCGAAATACTGCAAGGTCTCATCGAGCGAGGTACCGATCTCGCCGTCCGGGAAATTCTCCAATGCTTCCACCGTGTTCGGATTGTTCGACTTGGAGGGCTTCGGCTGCTTCGTCCACCATCTCATACCGACGTACCGCCTGTAGCCTGGAAGAGAACCTCCATCGCCCGGTCCATCCACCGGGCAATCAACGGAAGCCAATCCAAATAATCCATGATGCCAAGGCTAAGTCCTGCCGTGGCCAGAACAAGGTACGCCCTCTTTTCCTTCTTGCGGTCAGGCTTGGCCCCGCTCTCCCGATCCTTCACTGCGTATGGAAAAAAGGCAGCCAGCAGCCCGAGCAGGAATACAAGCTTCAGGATCTTCATGGAGCCCCACCCTTTTCCTTTTTGATGAGTAGTGTGAGCCGCAAGCCGCCTCCTTTATGCGTAAGAACAGGAGAAAAAGGAAAAGAGCCCCTCGAAGGAGGGACTCATCTGAAATTCTCTTCCATTATTTGACGATGGAACCGACCGGAATGTCCTCGGCTACGGTAGCCAACGTCAGCTGATCCCCCTGGGAGGCTGCCAGAATCATCCCTTGGGACAGCTCGCCGCGCAGCTTCACCGGCTTTAGATTGGTGACGCAGATGACCTTGCGGCCCACCATCTGCTCCGGGGTGTAGAACTTGGCGATGCCTGAGACGACTTGGCGGGTCTCGCTGCCGAGGTCCAACTGCAGCTTCAGCAGCTTATCCGCCCCCTTCACCGGCTCCGCCGCCGTTACCTGTGCCACGCGCAGCTCCACCTTGAAGAAATCGTCGATGGAGATTTCCGCAGCTTCAGCAGCCGGTGCCTCGGACTTGGCGGCCGGTGCAGCAGGAGCCGGAGCGGCTGCCGGAGCAGTACCGCCGCTCATCGCCTGGGTAATGTAGGCGGTCTCGGCTTCGGCGTCCAGACGCGGGAAGATTGGATCGCCTTTCACCAGGCGGGTGCCCGGCTTCAACAGGCCGAAGACGGCGGTGCTTTCCCATGCGGTCAAGTCCCCGGCAGCAATGCCGAGCTGAGCCCAGATCTTGGACGGGGTCAGCGTCAGGAACGGCTGCAGCAGCACGGAGACGATCCGCAGGCTCTCCGCCAGGTGGTACATGACGGAGCCCAGCACGGCCCGGTTGCTCTCGTCCTTGGCCAGAGCCCAAGGCGCGGTCTCGTCGATATACTTGTTGGTGCGGCTCACCAGAGCGGTGATGGCAGTCAAGGCCACGGAGAATTCCATGGACTCCAGCGCTTCTTCGGCTTTGGCCACCGTGTTGGCGGCCGTCTCGCGGAGGAGAGCGTCATAAGGCGTGGCGCCTTCCACATAAGCCGGCAGCTCTCCGCCGAAGTACTTATCGATCATGGCGACGGTCCGGTTCAGCAGATTGCCCAGGTCGTTGGCCAGATCGGAGTTGACCCGCTCCACGAAGCTCTCTGGGGTGAACGTGCCGTCGGAGCCGAAGGGCACCTCGCGCAGCAGGTAATAGCGGAGCGCATCCAGACCATAGCGGTCGATCAGGGTCACGGGGTCCACCACATTGCCCTTGGACTTGGACATTTTGCCGTCCTTCATGAGAAGCCAACCGTGGCCGAACACCTTCTTCGGCAGGGGCAGGCCCAGCGCCATCAGCATGATGGGCCAGTAGATGGTATGGAATCGGACGATCTCCTTGCCGACCAGATGGACATCCGCCGGCCAGTAATTCCGGTACAAGGACTCATCCTCCGAGCCGTAGCCCAGGGCGGAGATATAGTTGGACAGGGCGTCGATCCATACATAGATGACGTGCTTCGGATCGCCGGGCACCTTGACGCCCCATTCGAAGCTGCTGCGGGAGACGGACAGGTCCTCCAGTCCGGGCTTGATGAAATTGTTGATCATCTCGTTCTTCCGGGACTCCGGCTGGATGAACTCCGGATTCTGCTCGTAATATTCGAGCAGCCGGTCCGCGTATTTGCTCATGCGGAAGAAATAGCTGTCTTCCTTCACTTTTTCCACGGGACGGTTGCAGTCCGGACAATTGCCGTTCACCAGCTGGCGCTCCAGGATGTAGGATTCGCAGGGCACGCAGTACCAGCCCTCATAGGTGTCGCGGTAGATGTCCCCCTGCTCGAGAAGCTGGGCGAAGATCTTCTGGACGGCTGCCTTGTGCCGCTCATCCGTCGTCCGGATGAAGTCGTCGTACGAGATGTCCAGCTTCTTCCACAGGTCCTTGATGCCCGTTACGATGCCGTCGACGAAATCCTTGGGCGACACGCCCTTCTCCTTCGCCTTCTGCTCGATCTTCTGGCCATGCTCGTCCGTACCGGTCAGATAGCGGACGTCAAAGCCGCGCAGCCGCTTGTATCGGGCCATGGCATCCCCCGCCACCGTCGTGTAGGCGTGTCCGATATGCAGCTTGTCGCTGGGGTAATAGATCGGGGTCGTGATGTAAAAGGTCTTCTTTCCATTCGTGCTCATCGCTTCAGCTCCTCCTTGGGTTCAAACCGCCAGACCGTCTCTTGGACAAACAAAAAAACCCCCGTCCGTCTTGGGACGAGAGTCTGCTCACGTGGTACCACCCAGGTTCCCCCGGCCTTGCGGCGATCGGGGCTCTGCCAGCGGGCCGTACTCGAGACGGGCAACCGGAGTTGTGCGTCCAAGCGGAATCCGCTGTCTTCCGTTAACGCCGGAATCCGCGCCGTTCCCTTACCGTGCGGCGCAATGCCAAGCAGCGGCTCGAAAACAGGTTCTCCAGGACCATCTTCCGAAGCGCCCCTGCACCGGCTCCCACCATTCCCGGCTCTCTGAAGCAGGCTCGTTCTCCGTACTTATCCCTTCACCGAAGGTTGTCATACAATTATCCACAATATAGCGAAAAAGCCCGGCGGTGTCAAGGCTTCCACCTTCCCTTGGGAGGCACCTCGTCGATGCCCCCCGGATGGAACGGGTGGCACTTGCAGATCCGGACCGCCGACAGAATGGAGCCCTTCAGCGCGCCGTGGACCTCTATGGCCTCCAGGGCATATTGGGAGCACGTCGGGTAGAACCGGCAGGTCGGCGGCTTCAGCGGAGACAGGAACTTCCGGTAGAACCGGACCGGCGCCTGAGCCACCCTCTTCATCTTGCCTCCTCCGCCGGCTTGCAGTCCTTGCAGTAGCCATACACCTCGAACTTGTGCTTCACGGCCTCGAAGCCGTCTGGCAGTTCACCGGCCTGCTCCATGGGACAATAGACCAATGGGTACGTTTTCAAGCACTGCATGCAGATGATATGGTGATGGTGCTCCTTCTCCTGGCAGTGTACCCGGAACTTGATGCCGTCCTCGAAGACGAACTGCTCCAGCACGCCCATCTCATGCATGACGCGCAGATTCCGGTACACGGTGTCGAAGCTGAGCCCCGAATAGATCTTGCCCATATGGTCGTATACGTCCTTGGGCGTCAGATAGCCGTCCGCCTTGGCGAACAAGGCCGCCAGGGAACGCCTCTGGTCCGTTATGCGCATGCCCTGCTTGGACATGGCTTCGATAATCTGTTCCGCTTTCAACTTGGGAAGCGCCTCCGTCTATATGCATACTCTCTTCCACCATCATGCACCATAATCGGCCGGCGCGTCAATCCAAGAGCGGGCAGGCTTGTCTATAGAAAAAAAAGGCCGCCCGGCATACCGGGACGGACCATGCCGAATCCCTTCATGCGGGCGGTTCAAGTGAGGATAACTATATGGGGAAAACAATGGAAACAAAGGTAATGCTGAAGCTTCAAATGCATCGCTGCTCAGTGACTGATAATGATTATCACTTACAGACATTAGATTACCTGATTCCCAAACGAATGTCAATTTCTTTTATCCGATCCGGCAAATTTTCCTGCGAAGACTTGAAAAATCTGTGAATCCGGCATTGCGCTATTAACTGATAATTATTCTCACCAACTTCACTAAAACGCTTCCTCACCCTCAGCTGGTATGGAGCGGCCTCCCCTTGTCCAAACTGGAAATCAGCAGCTTATGGGAGGTCAAGACATGCGAGCGTCAGCGTATAAGACTGCGGGTCAGATTCAATTGCGGAAGCGGCTTCTCCGGCACACGTCCGGCGGCCCCCGCCGGTTGTCCATGTACCGGATGTTCCGGAGCCGGGAGTTCCAGGAGCTGTGCGAGTTCTACCTGGAGGGAATCGGAATCCGGCGCTTCGAACAATTTATGGAGTTCGCCCTGCAGCTGGAGAAAACCTTCGAGCAGCAAGCCCGGTAGCCGCCGGCTCCAAGGGCACATCCCACGTAAAAAGGCTGTCCTATCAAGAGGACAGCCTTTCACATCTTCAAGCTCCAAAACTCAGGCTCAGGTAGCTGAGCGTTCCCATCTCATAGCTCCGGTGAATGACCTCCGTCCGGCCTTCCGGCTGGGCGCTGCCGGCCGCCAGGAACAAGGGCACGAAGTGCTCCTCCCGCGGCACCGCGTCCTTGGCATGGGGAGCCAGCTCCTCATAACGGAACAGGTCCTTCCAATTGCGCTCCTCCAGCTTCCCGATCAGCCAGTCGTCGAAGGCAACCGCCCAAGCCTCCGGCGCGCTGTCGCGGGGCATCCCCCAGCGGACTTTGCGGAGATTGTGGACGGTTACTCCGCTGCCCATCACCAGAATATCCTCTTGTCCCAGCTCTCTCAGCGCTTCCCCGATCCGGTACTGCTCTTCGGGGGCCAAGTGCGGATTAACGGAGAGCTGGACCACGGGAATATCCGCCTCCGGGTACATGCGGGACAAGGGAACCCATGAGCCGTGGTCCAGCCCCCGGTCCTTCATTCGGACTTCGATGCCCTTCCCCTTGAGCAGCTCGGCCACGCGGGCGGCCAACGCGGGGTCTCCGGGAGCCGGATACCGAATCGCGTACAGCTCAGGCGGGAAGCCTCCGAAATCATAGATCGTATCGAACGCTCCGTCCGGCGAAGAGACCGACAGCGTCTCCTCCTCCCAATGGGCGGTAAAAATGACGATGGCCTTAGGCCGAACATGACGGCCCAGCTCTTCCAGGAAACGGGTGACTTCGTTATGCTCCACAGCCATCATCGGAGAGCCGTGGGCGATAAACAAGGGAGATATCATCTTGGTTCAACCCCTTCACATTAATCATTAAGTTACTTTATGTTAGTTAGTATAATACTTTCAGCAACTTGGTGTCAATTGCATTTCCATTCCACCACCCGCACGTCTATCCCCCCTATTGTTCACCGAATTACCCGATTGGCCGCAAGTCATAACCACCGGCTTAGCCGGTGGCTTCCATTAGCCCTATAAGGGCATGTTACTAGCCGGCGCCTAAAGGCGCTCTGAAATGGCTGCCAACCGCGTGGGTTCACGGGCGAGCCCCTGAAAAGGGGCCTCGTTACCTGC
>NZ_JBPPGJ010000022.1:0-91033 GCF_051594765.1 Oryzibacillus soli | reverse complement strand
CGCCGCTAACCTGTCCCCGAAGGAACAGATCCGCTCGACTTGCATGTATTAGGCACGCCGCCAGCGTTCGTCCTGAGCCAGGATCAAACTCTCCAAAAAGGTTCGTTCGATATAGCTCATTCATTACACTTGGCTGTGTTTGTTGTTACTACTCGTTGTTCAGTTTTCAAGGAGCTAACTTGAAGTTACTTGCTTACTCTCACCGTCGCTCTCGCGGCCGGAAGACTAATATACCATGTTGATCGTGTGATTGCAAGACATCATGTTTTGCCAATTTTGACCGAATGGTGAACATGATAATCTCTTTACCGACCAATCCCGACCGGATCGGACCGGCGGAAGAACAATTTATCATAAATGCCTACCGTCATGCAAGTAACAGGTTTCCCCAATGGAGGGGAACCTTATGCATTCATCTACTCCTCATTTGCTTAAACGCCCATTCTAAACGAAATAGCCCGAAGCAGCACCTTCTGCCGCCCGGGCTAACCCAAACTCTATACATCCCGACAACTCGCTCTTCACGCCCTACAAGCCCTTACCTCGCGTTCTCCGTAGACTTGTTCGCCTGCCGCTTCATCAAGAGCCGGCGATACCGGTCCCGATGTCTCTTCGCCAGATCCAAGGCTTCCCCCAGGCTCTCCGCTTCCAGCTTGCCCGTCGGCGAATCCTTCGACTGCAGGAACATCATCCGGCCTTCTACTTCAATCATAGGAAACCACGCGGTACACGCAGTCAAGTCCTCCATGCAAGCTCCCTTGAAATAGGCCCGCTCCTTGGCCCCGATCCGATCCCCGATTACCATTGGATACCGCCTCCGACGTATATACCTTCCCACGATTCCTTATCTATTATTATAAGAAGTGTCCGTTCAAAAGTCAGGGTGATAAAATATCACCCCTCCGAAACGGAATGCCGTGCGAGTGAGAATCCGCTCGATTTCATGCGAATTTCGAAGATAATTCTTGATTATCCCCCTTTATTTAAATTTTCTGAATATTGAAACTTATAAACGGTGATGGTATGATGAACTTGTCCAGATGAAACCGATTACCTAGCTGGACAATATGGTGGAAGAGGTGATTCCGTTGGGTTAGAGCAAGGCGAAGCCGGATATTGATACAGGGAAATACGATCATATCCCTTGTACTTGCCGGCGGGGACTAGAGCTGGAGAGGCCAAGAAATCGAAGGAGCCATGTACAATTGAATAGAGTGGTTGAAAGACAGGGGATGCCGGTTATCAGCGGATAAGCGGATCCCCTTTGTTCTGCTATTCGAGCCCTAGCCAACCATGGACCAAGCCGGAATCTCCACCTGGGATCTCCACTTCAACTCATAGGATTGCACGCACAAAAATACCGGGCCACCCGCCGACGGGACGGACCAATGGGTAAGATCGTTCAGAATCGACCGCGGCAGCTCATAAGCCGTTTGCCGAAGTGAAGCGATTCCCGACTCCCGCTCTTCACTGGAGTTGATCGTCAGACGGATCTCCCCCGCCACCATATACTTCCCGCTGTAGCCGGACCATAGCGCGTCCTCCCAATCGATGGCATGAACGGCTTCCACACGGAACCAGCAAGGCTTCCCATCCCTGTCGATCATCTTCACCTTCAACAACCGGATGCTCTCATCTGACAGTTGAGTCCTTGCCCTCAGAACGGCTTCGCTCTTGCCGCCGGCATACACCAGCATCGATACCCGCGCCGCAATCTCCGCATACAAACCTTGTTCCTTCATGTCCATCCGTAAGGTTGCCTCCCGTATTATGTAGTCATGTCCCTTTACAGCGCCATTGTACCGGAACGGACTTGAAATGTGTGTCGCTTCTCCTCTGTCCCCCCTTGTCTTTGTTTATGTCAATCTGTCGGAAAACAAAGAAGACCTTCGCCCCTTATCGGAACAAAGGTCAAAATATTAAGAGCTCAACTAATAAGCACGATCCTTCCTTCTTGCTGCGAGTACGCTCCATCCCACAAAAATCAATCCAACGGCTGTCAAATCGTAGGCCACGTCCCATACCGGCTCGTTCCAGCCAGGCCGGACATGATGAAGCCCCAAGATATGATGGTTCAGGAGCCCCTCCGCCAGATTGAAGAAGCCGGCTCCCATCAAGAGCCCGCCCCAGAACATAGCCTCGCTTCCTCGCCTATAGTCCGACCTCCACAGCACCCACGCTCCTGCAAAAAGAAGCATCGTCGCCAGCAGATGGAGATAGCCGTCGCTCTGGATCTGATGAAACCGGTCCGTCTGCATCACGGTACTGTGCCACTGCAGGAGCTGGTGGAACAGGATGCCGTCCAGCATGGCGATGATTCCCATGCCCAAGAGAAAGGCTCCGATCCCGGTATGCCGGGTCAGCGTCATCGGGTGTCACTCCCATCGGTATCGATAAGTTGTTTCATCCCATTATCGACGCTTTTTTCAGCCCGTATACCGCGATGTGCCACTAATCGAACCAGCCCTTGCGCTTGAACCACAGATACATCGCGGCTCCGATCAGGAACATGCCGCCTAGAACCGTATAATAGCCCCACTTCCACCCAAGCTCCGGCATGTGGGCGAAGTTCATCCCATAGATCCCCGCGATGAAGGTCAGCGGCATGAAGATCGTGGTGATGACCGTCAGCGTCTTCATGATCGTGTTCATCCGGTTGGAGGTGAACGCCGTATAGCTGTCGCGAAGGTCCGCCGTCATCTCACGGAGCGAATCGATCATCTCCGTCAGCTTCAAGAGATGGTCGTGAATGTCGGAGAAGTAGGCGTGATGCTGCTTCAGGCCTTCGATTTTCTCCGTGTTCAGGATCCGGTACAGCAGATCCCTCATGGGCGTTACGGTCCGCCGCAGCTTCAATAGCTCGGAGCGGATCTCGAAGATCTCATCCATCGTCTTGTCGACCGACCGCTTCATTCCGATGGTATCCTCCGCTGCCAGCACCTGATCCTCCATGTCCTCGACACCGGGGAAATACCGGTCCACCATCTTATCCATCAAGAGATAAGCGGCATAGATATGACCTGCGTGTGGAACCTTCCTCATGGATACGAGCTTCCGCCAGGCATCCTCCACCTCCTGGGACGGCTCCAGATGGACCGTCACCATCACGTGCCCCGCCAGGAACATATCGATCTCCCGTACCTCTCGGGTCGCCGGATCCATGCCGTGCAGCACGAAAAAATGGCTGTCCTCATAATGGTCCAGCTTGGGCCGCTGAAGCAGATGAAAGCAGTCCTCCACCGCCAGCGGGTGGAAGCCGAACACATGCTGCAGCAGGTCTCCATCCTTCTCTTCGGGCTGGCTGAAGTCGGCCCAGCACCACTTGAATCCGTCGCCGTGGACGGATTCAAGCGGCACATCCTCCACGATCTTTCCGTTCAGCGTTTCCCCCATGATACGAAGCATGCGTCAACCGCCCCTTGACGAAGATTCTCCGGAGCCGCTCCGGAGTCCGTACAGCTCTTCAATATACCTTGCCGCTTCCCGTTCATTCAGAGGAAGCCGCCCAGGCGGAATCCCCCGTGCCAGCAGGAAGGGCCTCGCCACCTTCGGCATATGGAGGTGGGCTTCCTCCACCCACCGGGGGTCGGCCAGCAGCTCCGGTCCGCCGGCGGCCAACAGCCGCCCCTCCTTCAGGAGGAGCACCTGGTCGGCCCATTCCGCAGCGAAGTCTACGTCGTGGGTGGTGACGAGCACGGTTTTGCCCATGCGGTGGAGAAGCTCCAGGAGAGCGGCCAGATCGTCCTTGCCTCTGGGGTCCAGGTAGGCCATGGGCTCGTCTAATACGATGATATCCGGCTGCATAGCCAATACCCCCGCCACCGCGACCCGCTTCTTCTGCCCGTAGCTGAGATGATACGGCGCCCGGTCCTTGTGCTCCAGCATGCCCACGGCATCCAGTGCCCGGGCGCTGCGCTCTGCGATCTCGGAGGCGGGAAGCCCCATATTGGCGGGGCCGAAGATGACGTCCTCCCACACGGTAGACGCGAAAACCTGGTCGTCCGGATTCTGGAACACGACGCCCACCTTCGTGCGGATCTGCCGGACGCTCTTCTTGCCGACAGCTTCGCCCATAATGCGGACGCTGCCGGCCTGCGGCAGGAACAAGCCGTTCAGATGCTGCACCAGCGTAGACTTGCCGGCGCCGTTAGGCCCCAGCATGGCAGTCTTGGAGCCGGCGGGTATGGCGAAGCTTACGTCATGAAGTGCGGGTGTCGCATCCGGATACCGGTGCGACAGATGCTCGACGAGGATGGCCTCCATCCCGCTCCCTCCCTTCTTGATATAGCTTGCGGCGGCTTCCGGGGCCAGAGCGGCTTCCGGCACGGGCGGCGCATCCGGGTGGAAGCCGCGGGCCAGCATGGACTGGTGGATCCGCTCGCTTCGCTCCAGCGTCCGCTCCAGCAGTACGCCCAGGAGCCGCCCCATGCGCCGGTAAGAGCGGACATCGGTCCAGCTCCGTGCCCGAAGCCCCCGTGCCTGCTGGGCGGTCAGCATCGTGACCGCCTCCTCCGACAATACGGTGATATAGCGCAGGGTAAAGCCGATCATATCCGTGAAGGGGCCGGGCAGCCGCAGACGGCGAAGCGTCCGGAGCAGCTGCGGCACCGGTGTGGTCCCCAGAATATACGTGATGGCCAGATTGGCCAGGACCAGCTTCAGCAGAAGCAGCCCGGCCAAGCCCCACGTGCCGGAGCCGGAGGCCAGCGGCAGCATCACCACCGCCGCGAGAGCGAACGGTACGGCCAGCAGCAGACGAAGCAGCACATACCCGAAGCCCATTCCGGACCCTATAACGACAAAGAGGACGGGCGCCCCGCAGAGCGCCACGTCCACATAACCGCGAAGCGAGGAAAAAACCGCGATCAAGACCAGCATGGAGCCGACCCGCCACCCGTCGTGGCGGATGATCTTGCGTCTGGCGGCGCCCCGTGAATCGTCCAGTCTTCCGTGTTGCAGCATGGGACGTCCGCTCCTTTGCTTCTCTATGATTAGATATCCTTCGTGCCGCGGCTCTTCTTGCCCAAGGTGCGGAACAAGAGTATAGCCGCCCCGAAGGTCAGCGCAACACCGGCTAAGCCCGCCGCTCCTACTGCCAGGGAAGGCGAGCCGCCGGCCCCCTTCCACTCATAACCAGACAGGGGAGTCGTCCAGGCGGCTTCCCGCTCCTCCGAGAGGAAGCCATGGTCCTCCGCCACCCGCTCCAGGCCGTCGGGCTTGGAGGAAGCATAAGGGGAGAGGAAGCCGGCGATCAGTACCGCAGCCAAGAGACCGGTCCAGAGCAATTTCTGATGGCTCTTCATCCTTGCGCCTCCTTCCCGGAAGGAACCAGCAGCGTACTGCTCCTGCGTTCCCTGAAGTAGGTCACGACGCCGACCGTGATGATCCCCTCGCCCAAGCCGATCAAAGCATGCCATCCCAGCATCGCCTTCAGGGCGACGGAGAGACCCACCGTGCCCGATACAGCCAGCTCCAGCGCAGCGGCGGCAGCAGAAGCTTCGACGGCCAGCCAGGCGGCGGCGAAGCTTCCGACCGTGCGGACCAGCTTGTGCCGTGAGATGCCGAACAAGCGATAGACACCGTACCCCGTTAAGGACGCGATCAGGCCCATATTGAATATATTGGCGCCCAGCGCCGTGATTCCCCCATCCTGGAAGATGAGAGCTTGTATCGTGACCACCGTCGCCATCACCAGCATGCCCACCCAGGGGCCGAAGAGAATGGACGCCAGCGCGGCCCCTCCGAGATGGCCGGAGGTCCCCCCGGCAACCGGGAAATTAATCATCTGGGAAGCAAAAATAAAGGCCGATACCATGCCGATCATCGGCACCTTGGCCGTATAATCCTCATCCCTGCGGATCTTGCGAAGGGCTGTTCCGATGCCTGCAGCTGAGACCACGCTCAGCGTAATCCATGTCTTGGGATCCAGGAACCCGTCCGGTATATGCAAGCTCCACACCTCCTGTCCGGTATTGGCCCGGCGTGTCTGTCATCGTTTTTGATTTTACCATGAATGGCATCATGAGCCAACACGAAAGCCGTCTCCAACGATCGGAAACGGCTTCGGGCTTCTTCTATTCGTCTGCATGGTCCCCGATAAGGGAGACCACCTGCTTCTTCAGCTTCAGGAAAGCGTCCGAGTCCTTGGCGTGAGCCTGGCTTCGCAGGCTGCACGGAATGGCCACCGTCTGCTTGATGCGTCCCGGATGGGCCTGCATGATGTAGACCCGCTGGGACAGGAAGATGGCCTCCTCGATATCGTGGGTGATGAAGACCACCGTGGTCTTCTCCTTCTCCCAGATGTCGAGCAGAAGCTCCTGCATGGAGTGCTTGGTCTGCGGGTCCAGGGCGCCGAAGGGCTCATCCATCAAGAGCACCTTGGGATTGTTCGCCAGCGCCCGGGCAATGGCCACCCGCTGCTTCATGCCGCCGGATAGCTCCTTCGGATAGGAATTGGCGAACTTGTTCAGCTTGACGAGCTCCATGAAGCGTTCGGAGATCCGTCTTTTCTCGAACAGAGGGATTCCTTGGAGCGTCAATCCGAACTCGATGTTCTGGCGGACCGTCAGCCAGGGGAACAGCGTGTAGGATTGGAACACCATCCCCCGGTCCGCGCCGGGCCCCTCGATGTCCTTGCCTCCGATCTTCAGCGTCCCCGAGCTCATCTCCTCCAGACCCGCGATGATACGGAGCAAGGTGGATTTGCCGCAGCCCGACGGACCGACGAAGCTGACGAACTCATTGTCCCGCACGTCGAAGGAAATGTTGTCGAGCGCGAGCGTGGAACGCTTTTTGCCCTCGTAGTACTTGACGATGCCGCTGCCTTCAATCTTCACCGGCGCTTGCCCCGCGTCCGGCTCTTGGGATCTGACGATGCTGAGCATGGTTATCTGGCCCCCTCCACCCAATGGAATAACCGCTTGTGGAGCATGGCGAACGCCCGGTCCGTCAGGAGACCCAGGAGTCCGATGACGATAATCCCCACGAAGATCACATCCGTATTCAGAAAACGCTGGGCCTTCATGATCGCGAAGCCCAATCCGTTATTGGCGGCGACCAGCTCCGCCACCACCAGATAGGTCCAAGCCCACCCGATGACCAGCCGCAGGGTGTTCATCAGATCCGGCAGCAGGGCCGGAAGCAGCACCCGGTCGATGACCTGGCGCCGCTTGGCGCCCAACGTGTAGGAGACCTGCAGAAGCTCGTTGCTCACGCTTCGGGTGTTGTCGGCCACCATCAGCACCAGCTGGAAGAAGCAGCCGACGAAGATCACCGCGATCTTGGCCGATTCTCCGATGCCCGCCCACACCATGATGAGCGGCACGAAAGCCGTCGCCGGCATATACCGGATGAACTCCGTCGGCGGCACCACCACCGCCTCGGCGATCTTGAAGGTGCCGGCCAGGACGCCCAGCGGAATGCCGATGATACATGCGAGGACGAAGCCCATCGTAACCCGGTACACACTCATTCCGATATGCACCCAGAAGTCATGGCTCGTTATCTGGCGTCCGAACTGCTCCGCCACTTGCAACGGCGTAGGAAGGAAGGTCCGCTCCACCAGGCCGCCGTAGCTCATGCCGGTCCACAGCGCCAGGAAGAGGATGAAGATTCCGGCCACTCCTGCATAATATCCCTTCTTGCTTAGCTCTCCCCGTATTTGGAACAACCGGACCCGTCTCTTCTTCACCGGCGCCGCCTCCCTTGTTTGTGGTTCGGTTACTTGCGCTCCTTGGCCAGCTCTTCTATGAAGTGCCCGTCAACGACATCCTCCAGCTTCGGCAGCGAAGTGAGCATGTCGAGCCCCTTCAGGAATTCCGCCGTCTTCTGCCCCGTGTAGAGCAGGGATGTGAAATCCTCGCCCTTCTTGAAGGCGTTCAGATTATCCTCCAGTTGGAAGATCTTCACGCTGTCCACGCCCGCCTTGTATTCATCGACCGGCGTTTCGGCTGCTTTGGCCATGATCTTGAGCGATTCCTCCGGGTTCTCCTTCCAATAAGCCAAAGCGTCGAACCAGGCGTTCAGGATTTTCTTCACGTCATCCGGACGGTTCGACGTCACCTCTTCCCGGAATACCAGCAGGTCCGGAATAAGTCCCGGCGTATCCTTGGAGGAGAAGAGCAGCTTCCCCTTGCCCTCCTGGATCGCCTTGGACAGGAACGGCTCCCAGAGCACGGCGGCGTCCAGGTTGCCGGCGATGAAGGCAGGCCCCGCATCGTTGACCGTCATGTTGACATAGTTGACATCCTTCTCCTTCAACCCGTTCTTGTCGAGCCCGGTCAGCATCAGCAGATGGTCCACCGTCCCAAGCTCCGTCGCCACTTTCTTGCCCTTCAACTCCTTGACACTTCCAATGCTTGGCTTCGCGACAATGCCGTCGCCGCCTGCGGAGTTGTCGTTCACGAGAACCGCCTTCAGCTTAATCCCCTTGCTGGCGGGTGCCAGCGTATCGGAGAGCGTCTGGCTGTTGGCGTCCACCTTGCCGGTGGCAAGGGCCGACAGCGAATCGCTGTAGACTGGGAACCAGACCAGCTCCACATTAACGCCGTTCTTCTCGAAGAAGCCCTTCTCCTTCACGAGATACCAGACGAACCAGCCCGGCCATGGGGACAGCGCCAGCTTGATAGGCGTATCCTTGCCCTTGGAGGACGAGTTCCCCGAGGCCGTCTCCGACTTGCCGCACCCGGCCAATACCGTCGTGATACTGAGTAAGAGACATAACATCCATACAGCGGTTTTTCTCATTTTCCATTCCCCTCCGATTGTCCAAAAATAAAAAACCCGGAAGAGATATCCTGATCGATATCCTCCCGGGTTTTTGTCCCTCCGTGTACATAAGCGAGATGCTTATGCGTCCTCTCTCGGACCAGCCAATGCCGGAAAAACCGAACATTGCGGAACCCTAGAGGACACTTCGTATGCGATTAAGGCTATTATGACATGGCTTCTCATTCGTGTCAATATACATAACATAAATTATTATATTTATCTAACACATGTACCAAATGACGATTCTATGTTATATTATATTACACAAAGACCAGTCGAAGGAGGCAGCAGTATGATGTCCATTCATTATTTCTTGAACGATTATAAGAAAAATCATGAGGGCCCGATTACTTCCGGCACAGGTCGCCCCATGGGGGATACAACCCTTGCCCTCCGCGCCCGGGCCTTGCTCCGAAAGCTTCGCAGAAAAACTTACGCCTCCTAAAGCCCCCGTCAACGGGTGGCCTTCATCCCCCGGAATACCGCAGCTGCGGATATCCGGGGGTTTTTACTATACGCATGCCGGTTGACGGACGGAAGAAACCATGGTAAGATCTTCACAACTAATACACACTAAACCAATCGGAATTATAGTTATATATGGAGGTGCGTTCCCTATGGAACATCAGCGATTCCTTGAAACCGAGTATGCCAGACTGGCCCTGACCCTTCATTATCCACCTTCTGAGAAGCGGGAGGATACGTATCCCCTCATCGTCATCTGCCACGGCTTCACGGGCAACCGGATCGGCGTGGACCGGCTGTTCGTTCAAGCGGCCCGGAGTCTCTCCGCCGACGGCTTCCTGGTGGTCCGCTTCGACTACGGCGGCTGCGGCGAAAGCACCGGGGACTACGGCACAGGAGGCATGGACCGGCTGGTGGAGGAGACCCGCAGTGTCCTGGATTACGCCCTCCGGCTGGAGGGGGTGGATCTGTCGCGTGTCACGCTGCTGGGCCACAGCTTGGGAGGCGCAGCCGCGGTGCTCACCGCTGCAGCCGACAAGCGGGTGAAGCGGCTGGTCCTGTGGGCTCCGGTCGCCCATCCGCTGGCAGACATCACCCGGATCATCGGACCCCGGGCCCAGCGGCAGGCGTTGACCCACGGAGAGACGGAGTACCTCGGGTACGCCTTGACCGAGCGCTTCATCCGTTCTCTCTCCGACGCCCATCCGCTGCAGGAGGCCCGCAGCATCCGCGGGGACGTACTGGTGATCCACGGCTCCGCCGACGAGGTCATCCCCTCCGAATCGGCCTTCCTGTACCAGAAGGCCTTCTGGCTCCGGAACGACGGCTCCAGTGACAAGGAGATTCTGCTGCAGGCCGATCATTCCTTCACTGGCACCGGCGTCCGCGAGCAGCTCTTCGACGCCACCTCCGCTTGGCTCCGTCGGGTCGATCCACGCAGCGCCGAATGGAATCATTGGATCATCTAAAGGCCCCCCTCGTTAGCGGGCAGGAATTCGCCAGGGTATCGGAGCCGGACGTTCTCCCCCCTCGTCCCCGCCGCCGGAGGCTCCCTGCCCCTGCTTCGGCCGGATCAACAGCAGCGTGACCAGGAATCCCGCCGCGCACACACCAGACAAGGTGAAGAAGACGATCCGGTGGCCGTAAGCCGTCAGCAATGAAACCGCCGGCGGGCCCAAGGACACTCCGATAAAACGCATGCTGCTGTAGAGGGACGTGACGGTCCCTCTTTGTTTTTTGCCGATCCCCTCCGTAATCATCGCATCCAAGCACGGCAGCGCCACTCCGATTCCGATCCCCGCCAGAACCAGAAGCCCCACCAGGAGCCAGATCCCTTCATACAAACCGATGGCGAAGACGCCCCCCGTCAGGAGAAGCATCCCGAAGGTGCTCACCCATTTCATCCGCTTCTTGTTCTCCCCTATGGTCTTGCCCGTGATGAAGGAAGCCGTGCAGAGCGCACCCAGCGGGATAGCCAGAACCCCGCCCTTCCGGATGCCGTCGATGGCGTACACCTCCTCCAGCACATTGGACAAATAGAAGAGCACGCCGAAGATGATGAACATCGAGATGCCACCCACCATGAAAATGGCCGAAAGCCACCGCCCCTTCTGCTTCAGAACGGAGCCGATGGAATGAAGAAAGGAGGAGAGCCGCGGCTTCTCTTCCTCTTCCCCGCTCTGGGGGGCCTTCACCAGAAAGGCTACAAGAAGCAGCGACACCGTACAAAAAACAGGTATGGAAGCAAACGGCGCATACCAGGCAATCAGCGCCAGCGCCGAGCCCAGGACAGGGCTCAGCACTTTGCCGAACGTGTTGGAGGTTTCCACAACGCCCAAGCCCTTGCTGACGTCGCTCTCATTACGGAACATATCGCCCACTAGGGGCAGTACAATGGGAAAAGCTCCTGCGGCTCCGATCCCCTGCAGGAACCGACCCGCCAGAATGATGGCGTATGCCCACGACGGGTTCAGCCAATAGGCCGAGGCGGACAAGGCTCCGCCCAGCCCTGCGAGGATCAGGGACGGGATGATGACGCGCTTGCGCCCGTACCGGTCGGACAGGAAGCCTGCGAGGGGAATCAGCACGATGGCCACCACGGCGTAGACCGTGATGATGAGGCTGACCTGGAAGGTGGTAATGCCCAGCTCCCGGGCCAGCATCGGCAGAACGGGGATGAGCATGGAATTGCCGAGGGTCATGATCAGAGGAATGGAGGCAACGGAAATCAGATCCCACTTTTTCTTCTCCATAGTTGGAAGGACCACCTTTGGCTGATTGATCTTGGGGGAATATGCCTCCGGTGATCCGGTCGGGTCCCGCTTTCCCGTAGTTTGGCTTCAAGCATCCCGTTTATAACCATGCCGGATGTTGCCACCTGTTCCTGGGTAAGACTATTACGGGGACATAGGAATAAAGTTTTTTCAAATTCGTTCATTAAGGTTTATTTACGTTCATATGGAAGTGTGTTATAGTAGTTCCATACCCGATGCGAGCCGCATCCCACTCCGGAGGGAGCCTATGTCCGCCATCAAGCGTCATGAACAAATTTTAGAGATTCTGATTACCGATAAGGAAGCGACGGTAGCCCGCTTAAGCGAGGCGCTCAACGTATCCGGCAAGACGATCCGCGAGGATCTGGAGAAGCTGGAGCAGCAGGGACTCCTGAAGCGGTACCACGGAGGAGCCACTCTTGCTAATGAAGGCTTCGCCGGACTGTTCCCGAATGCGCTGCCCAACAGCAAGAACGAGGACGCCAAGGCCGTAGCCGCCAAGCGGGCTCTGGAGCTGGTGAAGGCCGGCGAGGTCATCGCATTGGACGGCGGCAGCACGACCCTTGCTATGGCGCGGCTTATGGAGAACATGCCGGTAACCGTCATCACCAACGATCTGTTCATCATCGGAGAGCTGGTCCGCAAGGATCAGGTCCGGTTGGTTGTACCGGGAGGCTACCGGAACCGGAATCAGCTGATCAATGAGAACTTCTCATCCATTATCGGGAGCATGAACATTCAGAAGGCGTTCATCTCGACAACAGGCATTAACCCCGAGTACGGGCTGACGGTCTTCACCCAGGCGCTGGTCAGCCAGAAGCGGGCCATCATGCAGGCCGCCGCCGAGAGCTATTGTGTGGCCGACCACACGAAGTTCAATCAGTGCGCCCTGCTCACCTTCGCCAAGCTGGAGGAGGTCGCCGCCATCATTACGGATCCCGGCATTCCCGCCGAAGCCGTACAAGCCTATTCCCAACGAGGGATACAGCTCATCCGCTGATTCCATACATTTGCTTGAAATGCAACACAACAATACCCCTATATTAAAGGAGATGTCCGTACATGAGCATGTTCGATCTTACAGGCAAAGTGGCATTGGTAACAGGAGGTACCGTGGGTCTGGGCGCAGGAATGGCTACCGCGCTGGCAGAAGCCGGAGCCGACCTGGTTCTCGTAACCTACACCGACAACGACCCGACCATGAAGAACGCCGCTGAGGCTATGGGCCGCCGCTGCCATGTCATTACCGCCGACCTGAGCAAGGAAGAGCAGCTTCCTTCCGTCGTCGAGCAAGCGATCGCCGCATTCGGCCACATTGACATCCTCGTCAACAACGCAGGCATCATCCGCCGCGCACCGATCGCCGAGCATGCCTCCCAGGACTGGCATGATGTTATCAACCTGAACATGAACACTGTGTTCTTCCTGACCCAGCTGGTTGGCCGCCACATGATCGAACGCGGATCCGGCAAAGTCATCAGCGTCGCTTCCATGCTGTCTTACCAAGGCGGCATCCTGGTTCCGGGCTACACCGCCTCCAAGCATGCCGTAGCCGGTCTGACCAAGGCCTTCGCGAACGAGTGGGCATCCAAGGGCGTTAACGTCAACGCCATCGCTCCGGGATACATGGAAACCCGCAACACCGCTCCGATCCGTGCGGATTCTGAGCGCACCGACTCCATCACCGCGCGTATCCCGGCCGGCCGTTGGGGCCAACCGGAAGACCTGGGCGGACCTGTTGTCTTCCTGGCTTCCCAAGCAGCCGACTACCTGCACGGCCACGTCCTGAACGTCGACGGCGGCTGGATGGCCCGCTAATCCGAGCTTGACGCAAGCTCTAACCCCCGTTCGGCCCTTTATGGGCCAGATGGGGGTTTCTCATTTTCCAGATTTCCCTTGACTTGGAGCTCTAGATACGTTAATTTATTAATCAATAAATCAATGAGCAGGAGATGCAGCCGTGACACCCAAGGACGACAACCAGATGAGCCGGAGGCAGCAGATCATCGATGCCGCCATCACTCTATTCTCCACCCAGGGGTTCTACAAAACGACGACCGCCCATGTTGCCAAATCGGTAGGCGTCACCCAGCCTTACGTGTTCCACTTCTTCAAGTCCAAGGAGGAGTTGTATCTGGCCGTACTGGAGCAGGCTTCCTCACGAATCCGCAGCGTATTCTCAACCGTACAGGCTCCGCCCGACAAGCTCTTCGAAGCTATGGGCCATGGCTTCAACAACTTGCTCCTCACCCACCGGGACGAGATGCTTCTGGTGATGCAATCCTATACTACTCCAGAGCCGGTGATCCGTGATCAAGTCAGAGCCCAATTTGCTCTCGTCTACGATATGGTGGTGAAGCGCCTGACCGAAGCCAACCACCCACAGCCATCGTACTACGCCAGTTTGTTTTTCGGCTGCGGGCTCATCATCACCATGTCCGAGGTGCTGGAGCTGCCGAAGTTAAGTCCATGGGAGGCCGATAAATGCTAGGCCTTTCTTTATTGGCCAAGTATTTATTTATCAATAAATAAAATAATAAGGGCACCAAGCCCTAAGGAGGAACTCCGATGTCCAAAGCCAACCGTATCCGTCTGCTTGCCTTCACCTGCATCGCCTTGTTCATGGCTATGCTGGATAACCTGGTCCTGGGAGTGGCTCTTCCCTCCATTCAGGAATCGTTCCACGCCGGCGTATCGGATCTGGAATGGTTCATGAACGCTTATACGCTGGCCTTCTCCGTCCTGTTGATCCCCTTCAGCATGCTGGGTGAACGCTTCGGGCGCAAGCGGATGTTCCTGACCGGCGTCGCGATCTTCACCGCCGGCTCCCTATTCTCCGCCATGAGCAGCACGGCCATGGAGCTGATCCTGTCCCGCGCGCTCCAAGGCATCGGCGGAGCCGCCATCATCCCGTTGAGCCTGACCTTGGTCAACGCCGCTTTTCCCGCCCAGCTGCGGGCGGCCGCCATCGGCCTGTGGTCCGGCATCTCCGGGCTGGGCCTGTCCGTAGGCCCGTTGGTCGGGGGAGCCATTGTGAAGGGCGCTCCCTGGCAGATGATCTTCTGGGTGAATGTGCCGGTGGGCATACTCGCTATCCTGTTCGGTCTCCTCTGGCTGCCGGAATCCAAGGGGGAGAGCAAGCGCCTGGATCTGTTCGGGGTGCTGCTTCTGGCGTCCGGACTATTCGGCATCGTATTCGGTCTGGAACGGGGCAACCGGGAAGGCTGGGGTGACCCGACCGTAGCCGGTCCCATCGCCGCCGGTTTGGCGCTGCTCGCCGCCTTCTACTTCTGGGAGAGAAGACGCCGGCAGCCCGTCATTCAGTTCGAGCTGTTCTTCAAGAGCCGGAGCTACGTGGCCCTGAACGCGGCCGGCTTCTGGATGAACGCCGGCATCTTCGGCGCCATCTTCCTCCTGACCCTCTTCCTGCAGCAGGCCCAGGGCTACTCTGCGCTGGGTGCAGGACTCCGCGAGATGACCTGGACCGGCATGACCATGCTGTGCGCGCCGCTGGCCGGGCTTCTCGTTGGCCGTCTAGGCACGAGGCCCATTCTTGTCACCGGCCTGTTCCTCCAGGCTGCCGCCCTCAGTACCTTCGCCATCCTGATCCAATGGAACGGTGCCGTCTTCCCCTTCGTGTATCTGCTTCCGGCGATGTTGGCGGCTGGGGCCGGCATGGGCCTAAGCTTCACCCCGCTGTCCCATGGCGTCCTGTCCTCCGTTCCCGAGAAAGACTCGGGTGAAGCCAGCGGCATCCATAACATGCTGCGGGAGCTGGGCGGGGTGTTCGGCATCGCCATCGGCGGCCTGGTGTTCCAGCATGGCGGGGCACCCGCTACGCCGGAGCAGTTCGCCGACCATCTGGTGCCGGCGCTGTACGTGTGCAGCGGCATGCTGGCGCTGGGCCTCTTAACCGTCATCGCCGTCGTCCGCAGCCGAGCCCGCAACGCATCCGGCGATGGCGAGCAAGGCGTCCGCGCTGCCGTCTCCCCGGCCGCCGCCGACTAAATGACTAATGGGACGACAGCTTCCCCAGCGTCTCCAGGATGACACCCGCCGTCTCTTCAATGGCCTTATTGGTCACGTCAATGACGCTACAGCCCAGACGGGCCATGAGACGGCTGCCGTATTCCAGCTCCTCGCGCACCCGCTCCGGACTGGCGTAGCGGGATCCGCCCGGTAGACCCACGGCCTTCAGCCGCTCCGTCCGGATGTTCAGAATGTGCTCGGCATTCATGGTCAAGCCGAAGATCCGGGAAGGATTGATCTTGAACAGCTCCTCCGGGGGCTTGACCTCCGGCATGATAGGAAGATTCGCGGCTTTGATGCCCTTATGGGCCAGATAGATGCTGAGCGGCGTCTTGGAGGTGCGGGAGACGCCCACCAGAATGACCTCGGCCATCAAGAGGCCCTTGGCATCCTTGCCGTCGTCATACTTCACGGCGAATTCCATGGCGTCCACCCGGCGGAAGTACTCCTCGTCCAGCTCGTGAAGCAGCCCCGGCTTCCACTTCGGCGCATCGCCGAAGGTCTCGACGAAGGCCTGCATCATTGGCCCGAGAATGTCCACCACCCGGACCTCCAACCGGATGGACTCAGCCTTGATCATTTCGCGGAGCTCCGGCTGAACCAAGGTAAACGCCACGAAGCCGCCCACACGGGCGGCTTCTTCCATTAACCGCCGGATCTCGTCCTCATGCCGGATGTTGCTCCACCGCTTGATCCTCGTCTCGCCCACCTGGAACTGGCGTAGGGTGGCCTGGGCCACCGCCTCCGCCGTTTCTCCCACTGAATCCGAGCAAATATACAGCCACTGCTGCTTGTTCCCCATTCTCTTTATCCTCCTCTGCCAATCCGTTCCGCCCACTCCACCAGAACGCGGGTCATGCTTGTGTTGCTGATCCGGCCGATGACCTCTTGGTCGTCCCCCTTGCTTCCGGGCCGGACTACAGGCAGGCTCTCCACCTCGTGCCGGATCATCTTGCGGGCCGCCTCCAGCACCGAATCCTCCGGTCCCACCATGACCAGATTCGCCTTGCGGGTCATGACGAGGCTAATGGGCATGGAGCCTCCGTTGGCATTGCCCAGCGTCACCTTTAGCAGATCCTTCCGGGAGACCATCCCGAGAAGCATGCTGTCGGAGTCCGTCACGATGAGACTCCCTACATTCTCTAGGAACATGGTCACGACCGCATCCTGTACCGTTGCCGTTTCTCTTATGATAACAGGCCTCTCCTGGATATCTCTGACCTTCCAGGCCGCCAGCATCCGCCTGAGCTCTCCCTCGGGTTCCTCATCCTTGCCGGGGAAATAGCCAACCTTGGGTTTCGCGTCCAGCTTGCCCAGCATAACCAGCACGGACAAGTCCGAACGGATGGTAGGCCGGGACAGTCCCAGCTGCTCAGCGATCTGCTCCCCGGTGATCGGGGCAAGCTTGCGCACCAGCGCCACAATCTCCTGCTGTCTCGATGTCAGTTCGATTCGGATCACCCCTCTAGGATTCGATCCATTTAGTCATAACACAACCCGAATTCTTACGCAATACACCCCTTGCAAAATTTATTTAGTATGTCATAATTAAGATATAGTACATACTAAATAGAGGAAAGATGGGAAAGGAGCCATACGGTATGGAGAGAGAATTGGCATTGGAAATGGTTCGCGTGACGGAGCTGGCGGCATTGGCCTCCGCCAAATGGATGGGACGGGGCAGCAAGACGGAGGCGGACGGAGCCGCCACCGCCGCCATGAGGCACATGTTCAACTCGGTGTCCATCCAAGGAACGGTCGTGATCGGCGAGGGTGAGATGGATGAAGCCCCCATGCTCTACATCGGCGAGAAGGTCGGCAACGGCCAAGGTCCCGAGGTGGATGTGGCCGTGGATCCTTTGGAGGGCACGGAGCTGGCGGCCAAAGGGCTGTCCGGAGCCATCGCCGTTATGGCCGTTGCCCCCAAGGGGAACTTCCTCCACGCGCCGGACATGTATATGGAGAAGCTGGCCGTGGGACCAGCACTGAAGGGGATGGTGACCCTGGAGGACCCGCTGGATGTCACCATCCGCAAGGCTTCCCAGATCCTGAACCGACCCGTCTCCGATCTGACCGTGTCCATCCTGGAGCGCGACCGCCATGCCCGCCAGACCGGCATTCTGCGCGACCTTGGCGTCCGTATCAAGCTCCTGCCCGGCGGTGATGTGGCAGGGGCTATGGCTCCCGCCTTCCTGGAATCGGGCATTGACCTGTACGTCGGCTCCGGCGGCGCTCCCGAAGGGGTGCTGGCGGCCGCCGCCCTTCGCTGCCTCGGCGGCGACTTCCAGGGCCGCCTCATGCCGGCGGACCTGATGGAGTATGACCGCTGCGTCCGCATGGGCATCCGGGATCCGCATCGGGTGCTATCCATGGAGGAGCTGGTGGGCACCGGAGACGTCATCTTCGCCGCCACCGGCATCACGCCGGGCGAGTTCATGAAGGGCGTCCGCATCCTGCCGGGCAACCGGGCCGAGACCTCCTCCATCGTCATGCGCGCCAAGACCGGCACCATCCGCATCGTTCAGGCGAATCACTACCTGCCCGGCAAGCCCTTCCTGCAGACGCTGGAGGGACTGTTTGACGGGGCCGAAAGCGCCGACGCCGCCGTATAAGAACGACCGGCCTATGACCGGACGAAGCTGAGTTGCCTGCCCGCCCTTACCGGAAGCCTCCGGAGCCGGGCGGGCTTTTTTTGCTGTATAATGGAGCTACGTTATTTCATATGGATAAGGATGGAGATGAACATGTCCCTGGAGATTCGGGAGGTCCCCTTGGAGGAAGTATGGAGGCTGCGACTGGAGGTCATGTGGCCCGGCAAGCCGCTGGAGTTCGTGAAGCTGCCGGACGACACGGCAGGTCTTCATTACGGCGGGTACATCGGCAGCGAGCTGGTAACGGTCATCTCCTTGTTCGTGGAGGGAGAGCAAGCCCAATTCCGCAAGTTCGCCACCTTGCCTGAGTTCCAGGGCCGCGGATACGGCACGGCGCTTCTGAAGCACACGCTGGAGGAAGCCCGCCGGCTGGGAGCCCGCACCATCAAGTGCAATGCCCGGAGCAGCAAGGTCGGCTTCTACCAGAGGTTCGGCATGTCCGAGAACGGAGAAGTCTTCGAGCGGGAGGGCATCCGCTACTCGATCCTGGAGGGCGATCTCCGGAACGGAACCCGGTGAAATCCGCAAGAGAGATCTGAAGGTCCGCAAAGCCAAGGATAAGCACCGTGGCAGGTAAGGCAGGTCGGGGGATTCGTCCCCCGATTTTTTTGTGCCCTCCTGAAAGCTTACTCGTCGGCTCTCCGCCTGGCACCGGAAGCGGCCTCCCCACTCCTTCGGCCTCATTCCCGGCTTGTGGTACAATAAGCTCTAACAAAACCGTCCAACCGGAGGTGCCCATCATCTTGGCCAGCATCGCCCTGTTCCTCCTCGCCCTAACCGCGGCCGGCTATACCCTCTTCGTCTGGTGGCGCCATCTGCTGCAGAAGCCCTATATCGCAAGCTTCCCCCCGCCGTCACTGCCGGCTGACCCGGAGGAGGTGCCGTTGGTCTCCGTCATCATCGCGGCCCGGAACGAGGAAGCCTCCATCGGCAGTACGCTTCGTTCCGTCTCCGCGCTAGCTTACCCCCGGTATGAGATCATCGCAGTCAATGACCGCTCTACAGACGGTACAGGGGACGCCATCGACGCCTTTATCCGGGAGTCCGCCGCCGTACGGAGGGTCCCCATCCGGCCCCTGCACCTGAAGGAGCTGCCTGATGGCTGGCTCGGCAAGAATCATGCCCTATACCGCGGGTACCAGCTGGCACGGGGTGAAGTGCTGCTGTTCACCGATGCGGACATCCGGTTCCGGCCGGAGACTCTGGCTTCCGCCGTCACCGCCATGCAGGAAGCCCAGGCCGACCATGTGACCGCCTCGCCGCATATGCTGACCCCCGCTTTCCTGCTGGGAGCCTTCGTCCGCTTCTTCCTCTATTCCTTGTGCCTCTTCACCGAGCCCTGGTTCGCCAACGACGACCGGCGACGGAACCGGAGCATCGGAGTCGGCGCCTTCAACCTGATCACCCGCGCCGCCTATGAAGCCATCGGCACCCACCTGGCCTTGGCCTACCGTCCCGATGACGATCTGCGCCTCGGACGCCTGGTGAAGGCGTCCGGCAGGAGGCAGCGCTTCCTATCCGGCGGCCATCTGTTGGAGGTGGAATGGTACCCCAACCTGAGACAAGCCTTCCGCGGGCTGGAGAAGAACCTGTTCTCCGGCTTCCGGTACTCCTACAGCATGGCGTTGGGCGCTGCAGCAGGGCAGCTTACCGTGTTCGTGCTGCCTCTGCCTGTCGCAGCGGCGCTGCTCCTGCACCCGACGGCCGCTCCCCACCCGGCCGCGGCCGGACTCCTGCTCACCGCCTATGGGCTGCAAGCCGCCCTCTATCTAATCTCCGGCGCAGGCTTGTCCGGCACGGACCGGCGGCTCATGCTGCTGGAAGCGCTGCTCCATCCGCTGACCGCCGCCCTCCTGGTCTACGTGATCCTCCGGTCCGCCCTCCTGGCGGGATTCCGCGGCGGCGTCTACTGGAGAGGCACCTTCTACTCCTTGGAGGAGCTGCGCAGGAACGGTTAGCGGTTCCGGACCATCGGGAGGACTCTCTCCTTGCTCCAAACATACGGCCGGACGAAGCCAGGGCATGGCGATGCCCCGTTTCGTCCGGCCGTCTTTGGGGGAGCGTGCTGCGCTTAAAAAGGCTTCGCCCCGCTGTCTTTCATAATATTGTCCGCCACGCCCTTGATCATCTGACACCCGACCAGCACCGGCTTGGACTCGACGCTCAGAGCCAGAATACCCGCCCGGACGTCCCAGCTGTAGGAGAAGCCCACCGTCAACCCCGCCGCCTTGATGGAGAACCTGCCCGATGGAGCATTCGGAATCGAGGCGCCGTGCTGTCTGCCCAATTGCTGGAGCGCGTTGAATACGTTCGGAGTGACGTTCCGGTATTTCCATGTGCCGCAAACCGCCATTTTGCACCGTCTCCTCGTCTAGAGATTACCCTAAAGTGTATGAGACGCTGCTTGGCCATCGTGACACCCAATTTTTGGCAGGTGGTACCCCTTTATCTCCTTCCCGGCACCGAGCTGTTGACCACCCCGTACCGGTAGAGTGCCTTCCGGCCCAGCACGCCCAGGAGACGGTCCGTCACGAAGCCCATCAGACCCAGACTGACCAGACCCACGAAGATCCAATCCGTCCGGAAGAACAGCCGGGAATTCCAGATCAGGTAGCCGACGCCTTCGTTGGAGGCGATCATCTCCGCGCCGATGATGGCCATATAAGAGGTTCCCATGGCCAGGCGGACGCCGGTATAGATATAAGGCGTCGTCGCCGGAATGACCACATGGACGAGAATCTGCCATTCCGAGGCGCCCATGCTGCGGGCGGCCCGGATTTTGTCCTCCTCTACAGCAAGGACGCCCGTCAGCGTATTCAGCACGACGATGAACAGGGTGGCATAGAGGATCAGCGCGATCTTCGACTCCTCTCCGATGCCGAACCAGACCAGGAACAGGGTAATGAAAGCGATCGGAGGAATGAACCGGATGAAGTTCAAGAACGGCTCCGCAAATATCCGCACCACCCTCACCTTCCCGATGACCAGCCCGATGGGAATAGCCAGCAGGCTGCCCAGCACCCACCCGCTCAGCACCCGGTAGAAGCTGATTCCGATATACCGGAGCAGGGAGCCCTCCTGCAGCAGCTCCCAGCCTCCCGCAGCCGTAGCCCGGGGACCGGGTATGATGTCCGGGCCGTAGACCCAGGCCGCCCCCTGCCAGACGGCAAGCACCGCGATCCATAGGAGGGGCATGGAGACCCATTTTCGCTCAATCCATCTCATCTTCTCATCCCCCGCCGCTATTCTTCGAAATGCGCCTGAATCGTCTGATCGTGCCGGATGAACACCGCTGATCCCGTGTCCCTCGGATAGGGCAGGGAAATATCGTAAATATGCTCGATCCGGGAATCGGGTCCCTTGCCCATGATCCCTACCCGCTGTCCCAGCAGGATCGCCTCCTGGATGTCATGAGTCACGAAGATGACCGTCTTCCCCGTCGTGCGCCAGATGTTCACCAGCTCCTTCTGCATGGTCCGCCTCGTCATGGCATCCAGAGCGCCGAACGGTTCATCCATCAGCAGAATGGCCGGATCGTTGGCCAGCACACGAGCCAGCTGCACCCGCTGCTTCATGCCGCCGGACAGCTCCTTGGGGAGCTTGTTCTCATGCCCCGACAGTCCGACCAGCCTGATAAACCGGTCCGATACCGCTTGACGCTCCCGCTTCGGCACCTTCTTCATCTTCAACCCGAATTCCACGTTCTGGCGTACCGTCAGCCAGGGGAACAGCGATGAGTCCGCCTGCTGGAACACGACGGCCCGGTCGGCCCCCGGCCGCTCCACCTCCAAGTCTCCGACGCGAAGCTGACCTCCCGATTTCGAGACGAAGCCGGCGATGATGTTGAGCAGCGTGGATTTGCCGCAGCCGCTGGGGCCGAGGAGCACGAAGAACTCTCCCCCCTTCACCACCAGATCCACGTCCTTGATGATATAACGAAGGTCGCCCCCCTCTCCCCTTCCCGGATCTCCATAGCTCTTCTTCAATCGCTCGATATGGATAGCGGCGGTCTTCGCCGGTGCAGTCATGGCCATGGCGGCTCCCTCCTTATGGTTGGTAAGTGACCCGGTCCGGCAATGCCTTCTTCACCGCATCCAGGCTGATCTTGGTCTTCAGATCGAAGTCCTCCTTGATGATTCCGTTCTCCACCATGTAGGCCTTCTGCTTGTTGAAGCTGTCAATCGCCTCTTTGGCGAAGCCCACCGTCCAGACCGTATAGGGAAGGTCCTTCAGCACCGCGTCCTTCGGCTGCTTCACTTCCTTATAGAGCAGCTCCGCTGTTTCGTCCGGATGGCTCTTAATGTATTGGGCTGCCTCCTCCACCGCCTTCAGGAGCTCTGCGGCCTCCGCCGGGTGTTCCTTCAAGAGGGTGTTCGGCACGATGATGCTGCTGCCCACCCGCACCCGGGTCTGCGACATATCCGTCAATTGGTGTACGCCTTCAATAGCCAGGAACTTGTCGAGCAGCGTGGACCCGGCCAGCCATACCGCATCCACCTCGCCTTTTTTGAGCGCCACATAAGCTTCGTCGAATCCGCCTTGCCCGATGACGTTCACGTCCTTCAACGAGACGTTGTGCTCTGCCAGATACTTATCCCACAGATAGGAGACGAAGGTGCCCCGGAAGTTGCTCAGCTTCTTGCCCTTCAGATCCTCCGCCTTCTTGACGCCGGGACCGACGAGGAGCCTCCACTGGGCGGCGCTCTGATCATCGTAGATGCCAGTCGAGGCGATGATGGAGTACTCCCCCTTGCTCACGGCATTCAAGATGGGAAAATCCGCCCCAAACGCCACGTCGGTCTGCTTGATGAAGAGCGAATTAATTCCTTCCGCCGGGGTTGCGAAGGTGACGATCTCCGCGTCGATGCCGTGCTTCGCGAAGAAGCCTTGGCTTGCAGCCACCCGGAAGTTGGGGTTCGTGTTGATATCCGCGATCTTGAGCTTCAGCGGTGCGGCTTTCTTCGCTTCCGTCGTCGGCCCGGCGGCAGCCGCTGCTTGGGCGGCGGTGGTGGCGCCGGTTTGGGCCCCGCAGCCCGCCAGAATCCCGGCGCCTGCGAGCAGCGCCGCCAGCAGACTTGCCGTCCCTCGTATGGACCTATGCATGATCGATTGTCCCATCGTTCATTCCTCCGTTTCTTGTCCCGCTACTATTAGGACCCGCTCGATTCCTCTTGCTCCGGCTTCCGCTCGCCGATATCCGCCACGCAGAAGGCTCCTTCGCCCAAAGCTGCCGTTCCGTCGATCTCCACTACGGATAGAGCCCCCCTCGGCGCCGCACCGGGCACCCGGAAGTCTGCAACCTCCAGCGGCAGGATGGCTTCCTCCGCCGGCTTCTCCAGCTGGGGCACCCATTCGTAGGGAACACGGTAGGACCGGTACACCATATTGGTGTTGCGCTTGTTCTTGTAAGGCGAGATGTACTCCCATACCAGCTCATGCTCTCGCGTCACCTCGAAAATACGGCCGTCCGCCCCCTCCGTAATCAGCGTGTTGCCGTTCGGCAGCCGCTGGGCCGAGCTGATGTACGGGCTGTAGAACCGGTAGGAGTCCAGCGGAGCAAGGAAGCCGGCCTCCGTCGGCGTATACTGCCATTCGATCTCCAGCGTAACCGGGTTGATCTCGAGAATCCGCGAATGATCCCGGAGCGCGTTCTTCACCCCGATGGGAGAAGAGGGATTAGGCTGGCCGTATCCGGCCCAGCCGCCGTTGTCGAACACCAGCAGGTTGCCTTCGCCCGGCAGCCCCCTCGGAATGATGTGGGCATGGTGCTGGCCGATGATCCAGCCGAGATGCTTCACTTCGGGAGCGGAATAGTCCGGGCCCAGCCTCCAGACGATCTCGCCGGTGCGTCGGTCCGTAATGGCGATGATGTTGGTCTCCCGGGCATCCCAGATGATGTTGTCCGGATGGAATCGCTCGTCGCCCTGATCATAGAACTTGTTGGGTCCTACATAGGAAGCGGAGTTGATGTGCATCCAATCGCCGGCCTTGTTGCCGAAGAACCGGGTGTTCGGGTCGCGGAACAGCACGTTTTTGGCGCTCTCGTCGAAGCCCAGCTCGTGGAAATGGTCGCTTAGAACCCACTCCCACACCACGTTGCCCTCCCAATCCACCTCGATGAAGACGTCGTCCAGCAGGAGCTTGTCGGAGATCTCGGGGTTGCGGACATTCTTGTGCACCAGGAGGAGCGTCCTGCCTCTGTTGACCTGCGGTTCCTGCCCCGGCACGTAATAGCCGACAGGGTTGCCTTCGCGCTGGTAATCGTGGTGTGCACGAGCCATCCAACGGGGCTCGATGCCGGGATCCTCGATCCGCTCATACCGGTCGAATTTCCAGACGATATTGCCCTCCCAATCCACTTGGACCAAGTCCACCTCATCCTGGAACCCGTATCGGGGATCCCGCTCCGCCGTGCTGCCCAGCACATAACCGCCCGGCAGCAGCTTGTTGGGAAACCCCCGCAGCCCCTTCCACAGACGAACCTCCCTTCCGTTCATATCGATCAAGAGCGCCCCCAGCTCCGCCGCCTGAAAAATCGTATAGCCGCTCCAGGCCTTCTCCGGCCTATAGACTGTTGCCCCTGTCGGATAAATCGTCGGATGTCCCATGCTTCAACCGCTCCCTCTTCAAGTGGATTAATAAGATAAATAATGCCTTCCCTGGTAATCGTCCGGCTTGCTCTCCGGCTGTCCCGCTCCGTTGGCTGGTCGGGCGTCGGTATGCTCCGCATTCTCCTTCGCCAGCTCCAGCAGGGTCGAGGAGAAACGCTCCAGATTGTCGATTACATGCCGGTAGACCCGGATCTGCCCGGAAAGCTCCTCCTTCGAGAAGCCCTCGAACAGAAGCGTCATACATCGCTGTCCGATGTTGCGGTTGCGAAGCCATAGCTCCCGGCCCTTCCCGGTTATCCCGAGCACCACCGTCCGCCGGTCCTCGGGCAGCCTGCGCCTTACGGCACAGCCCAGATTCTCCAGCTTGTCACATAGGGCCGTGACCGCGCCGGAAGTCAGATCCAGCTGCTCCGCCAGATCCCCCAGGCGCTGCTCACCGTCACGGAGCAGCTTGTGCAGAATGAGGAGTCCGGGAAGCGTGACTCCCTCTACGGTGACCTTGTCTCTTTCCTTCACGAACCGGCGGACCATCTTGCGGAAGAATTCATCCGCCTCCTCCAGCAGGATCCATTGTTCCTCGTCCATCATGCAGCTGCCTTCCCTCCTGCTCCGAATACGGATACGGCAAAGGCCCCGTCCGCAATTCCGGCGAAGGAAGAGCGGTAGCGGAGCCTTTGGTTGTCCAATCGGCGATATGATAGGGGTCGTACTCATAAAATGAACGTTAAGAGAATGAACGTTAAACAATGGGGACTTAGACAGCTGCCCGGCACAGGTTTAATGCCATAGCAGCCAGAAGCCCAAGGCCAAGCCGGCAATGGCCGTCACCACCTCTACCAACCGGGTAAACGTCTTGCTCCATTGTTCTTGCCCGTTCATTCGGAATCCACCTTTCCAGTAAAAAAGAAAAACACAGAGTCAGCGGGTTAAGCTGATCTGTGTTTCCGGTTATCCGGTCAACATATTATATAATTCCGATTAGTTTAGTGTGATATACTCGGGATGGCTTTATCCTATCACGCGAAGCAATATGCCGTCAACAGGTTTTTCCTTCGATACATTCATCCTATTCGACGTTGCCCCAGCAGGTGCCCGCGATTTAGGATGCCCCCGCAACCACAGGCTAAGCTTCGCTCAAGTCCACATCCTTGTAGTGATACACGATTGGGAACGGATCATAGTAGTGATGCAGCAGCGCCTTCCACTGCTGGTATTCCGGGGAGCCGCGGAAGCCCTCCGTATGGTCCTCCAAGGTTTCCCACCGGACCAGCAGCAGATACTGGTCCTCCGCTTCCATACAAAGCTGCAGCTCATGACTGATGTAGCCCTTCATCGAGCGAATCAGAGGAGAAGCTTCACGGAAGCTGACTTCGAAGGATTCCCTCATGCCCGGTTTGATGTTCAGTATAACGGCCTCTAATATCATCGTAATCCTCCCCCTGAATCTTCGTTCGTGGTTTCATTCTCTTGCTGCGTCGGTTGATCCAGCCCCAGCGTACGCCGGTTCTCCGACCTCAATCGGTCGCGCAGCGATTCCTCTCTATGCGGGTCTCGTCTGCTCAGCTTGCTGTTCATTCTCAGCAGCACGAGCAGAATCGCCAACAGTAGAACCGTATTGATCAGCTCCATAGGCTAGCTGTTCCCATTGCCGAGCTCCACTGCCTGTAGGCGCGAAGGCTTCGCAAGCAGTTCAGCGTCTTAATCGACCGCCACTCCCACCGGGCCGTCTCCCCGGGAGGCTCCCACCCGATCGCCCATCCTCCGTCCACCTGCTGCGTGGCTTCCATCTCCAGCAGATGTGCCGCCAGCTGCTCCTCCCTAAAGAGCGAACGGCAATAGGCATCCGGATGGGGGGCAAAATCCAACGGCGTCAGCCCATACTCCCTCACCGGCGTTTCCGCAATGAAATACCGGGCCTGCTCCAGCTCCCCGGCCAGCTTCCTGCGGAGCGGCTCTACATCGTACTCCGCCGCCGCACTCTCCAACAGGCAGAAGGCCGTCAGGATGGTATGTGCATCCTCGTATCGGCATGAAGCTATGTCCTCGAGACCGTACTTGACGGCTTCCTTCAGCCATGGATGCTCCACCTTTTGCCAAGCCAGAAGTCCGATCAGTCCTGTTAGGCGGCTCGGGGATGGCCGTTCCGAGAATGGGTTCTCCCAGTGTCCTGCCCGGGGATAGGCTCGAGCGGAGGGGTAAAGGCTCGGAATCCCTGCCTTCAGATCGGCCCGTTCCGCCACATACCGGCATGCCCGGGTGGCCATCTCTTCGTCTCGAAGTCCGCATTCATACAAGGTCCGCAGCGCAAACTCCACGAATACGGGTTGGCTTTCGGGTGCCCTTATATCCGGCTCAAGCGCATGCCCGAAGCCTCCGTCCTCCCGTTGATAACAGCGCAGAGCATCGATCACCTGCTGCCCTGAGCCCCCAAGGAAGTGGTACTCCATCATGGCCCGCTCCAACAAACGGGCATGGGTCCACAGGAATCGTTCCGCTTGCTCCTCATTCATGAGTTTCTCCTCCTTACATCTCCCGGTTCTACATGATCAAGGCGTCACACCGCGGGCGGCTCGATCCCCATTCCCTTCAGAATCCCGTGAATCCTTCTCAGGAATACGGCAACGAGCAGAAGCTGCAGACCGCCGAAGCCCCATCCCAGCAACCTCTGATACAGCAAAAAATGGTCATACCCAATCGTGAGCTCTCGGGCCTGCGGGTTGTAGCAATAAAGAGCCACGTAGAATTTCGCCGCACACAGAATGAGACGCTGCGCCGCCTCCAGCCCCGTAATCCCATACAAGATTTGCATGAGACGGGGGTGGGCAAACAGTCTGCGGCTGTCCTCCCGGCTGTGGCCCTGAAGCTCCGCTACATCCAGGAAGAAGTATAGCGTCAAGGGCCTGCGCAGCAGGGCGGAGCCCAGGAAGAGCAGGGCCATAAACATGGAGTAGGCCCCCCCATAGAAGAACAGGTTCCTCAGGCTGCCTGCCGCCAGATCGATGATGGATGATACCAGCAGGGTGCCGAGCACGAACAACCCGGTAAAGTTGAACCGGCGGGCCTGCAGCAAGGTGTACAACGTGTAGAGGATGCCGGGTACGGTAGTCAGAATAATAAGGACATAGTCATCCGCCCGGCCTTTCCCCAGATGCCAGATTCCATAAGGGAGAATGAGGTAAAAGATCAGATCTGAGACCGCCCGGTTCTTCATGCCGGCCCTTGTCCGGTCCTCGCTATTACCCGGGCAATGGAGGAGTCCGCCTCGATCTTGAGAGGGAGCGCGATCACCTCGAACGAGCCGATGCCGACCAGTGCACCCAGATTGGTCAGATTCTCGAGGATCAGAATACCCTGGGACAAGAGGCGGCGGTGTATGGCAAAGGGATTGTAGTCGGGGGAGGGAGTGTCCGTGCCCACCATCTTCACGGACTTCCGGACGAAGAGCTCCGCCAGTTCCTCCGATAGAGCCGGATACCGGGTATAATATTCCTCTTGCCCGTAGAAGGCGTCATGCCCCGTATGGAGCAGCACGATGCTCCCTTCTGCGATCAGCTGCTCATATTCCGGCCGGTAGGAGATGACCTCTTCTCCGGTCACGTTCAGTAAACAGCCTTGGCCGATGAAGAGGTCCAAAGGAATGGCACCGATGGTGCGATCCGTGTCCAGCATGTGCATGGGGCCGTCGATGTGAGTCCCCGCATGCATGCCGGTTCCCAGCTCGAAGCCGTTATAGTGATCCGCCGTAAGATAAGCGGTCTGGATCAATTGTGTTTCCGTGTCGCCGGGATAGACGGGCATGCCGTCCCGGATGGAATGGGTCAAATCGATAAGCAAGGGTATTCCCTCCTCTAATTGCTTAGCTGGTCTCCAAGGCGGTCCATGATAAAGCCCCAAGCGGCCTCCAGGGTAAGCTCCAGGTTCGTGCGGCCCCTGCTGTCCGCCAGGTGGGTGCGGAAGTAATCCGGATGGCCGCCTAAGAGCGGAAGGGCAAACAAGGTGCCGGGCGGCATGGTCTGCCTCCTCCAGCGCCTGCCTGGCCGGATCCGGTGCGGCTGGATCAAGGGACCGCCGTCCCTCTCATCCAGGCCGCTCTGCCGATCCCGCCGATCAAGCGTGCTCCAGCTACCGGCCAGACACACCGGATCCTTGCGCCTTCCGTTGACCCGGACTGCGTAGCAGTAGGCCGTCCGCCCCCGCAGCTCCGGAGGCACCGGACTGCGGGGGGAGCCGATCTGCACGATGGCCCGGATGCGGCCGCCGATTCCTCCGGATGTCCGTTCCATCCGATACGCCGCATGAAGAGCCGCCGTTCCACCGCCGCTGTGTCCCAGCAGAACAAGGGGAACGGACGGGGCATCCTCCCCGATATCCGCGAGGATACGCTCCGCCGCCTGCCGTCCCCCTATGGAGCGGTCCAGCCGGTCCTGCGGCAGGCGGATGTCATGCCACACCTCCCGGATCTGGGGAAGCATGCGGCGGCTCCAGTCTCTGTAGGGAAAGAGCAGGCTGCCCTCCGCCCGGAAGCCCGCCTCCGCGAACCGGCGCCGGAGATCCTCCTGGAGACCGCCCATGAAGTTGGGCGCTGTGCCTACCCCGGCCAGGAGATAGAAGCGCAACGGCTTAAGGGCGCTTGGCCCGGGTATCGAAAGCATCGGCAGCCAGAATCCTTTCCATGGCGGAGGGATGGGTGGAGCGGAACCACAGCACCAAAAGCGGCGGATCCACATCGTCATAGGTGGTCTTCGCCAGCTTCTGATTCATGCTGACCGCTCCCTCGGCACTGCCGATCAGACGCATGGCGTAGTCGTCGGCCGCGGCTTCGGCCCGCCGGGAGACTGCGTTGGAGACGGGCAGCGTGATGAAGGTGATGAGGCTGAGCACAAGCAGCACCACCGGCACCGCGCTTGCACGGCTGACCCGGTCGATGCCCCAGTGTCTCCCCCAGCGCTTGATGACCCAGACGAGGGCCGCCTGCCCGACGAGCAGCAGGAAGAAGGAGGAGACAATGGCGCCGAAAGCGCTCCATTCCAGGTGATGCATCGTATAATGGCCGATCTCATGGGCCACGATGAGGAGAATTTCGCGCTGTTCCAGGCGGAACAGCGTATCCCACAGCACGATGCGCAGGCTGGAGCCGATCCCGTTCACGTAGGCATTGAGCGCGTTGGTTTTGCGCGACATATCGGCCTCGTAGACTCGGTCTGCTGGTACCCCGGCCTGATCCGCCAGGGTCAGGATCTTGGATTCCAGGACCGGATCGGACAGCCGGGTAAACTGGTTGTAGAGCGGGTCCAGCACCACTGGCTGGATGTACATCATGAAGAGGGTGAACGGGACGGACAGCAGCCAGAGCTTCAGCCACCACCGTCCGCCGCGGCGGATGAACCAGAAAGCGACCGTGGTGACGACGGCCAGGATCACCGTATCGGTGCCGAAGCCCACCAGCTTGTCGCGGAGCCAACCCGGTAGCGTCTGGGTGGAGATGCCGTTCGCCAGCGACAGACGGTAGCCGATATACCGGACGGGCAGATAGGAGAAGAAGGCTATGGCGTTCACCGCCCCAGCGAACAAAGGGTAGCGGAGCAGCCCGGGCAGGCCCCTCCGCTCCATCGCCGCCTCCAGCCTCTTGGCCCAGCCGCTGAACAGAAGAAGGATGTAGATGCCCCATTCCCAAGGATAGGCGATAAAGAAGAGCCAGTTTCGCTGGGCGGAATACACCTCGCTCACCCGAAGCTCCCGGGCGTTCATAAAGGTGGCCGGGTCGGCCGGCCCGCCCTTGTAGGGAGCCGGAACCGTATTGGCCCGGGTCAGCCATAGATACAAGCCCATGGCGGCGGCATAGAGCAGGAAGAAGACGAGGTATCGTCGGATGTATCGATTGGACGGCATGTCTGTCCCTCCGGCAGCCAGGATGGAGTGCTAGCTTTTTCCAGTTCTATCTTAGCATATGGGGGGATGATTCCCAACCGGGTCTACGGCTCCATCTCTCGATCTCCTCCCGCGGCATGGGCTCGTTGTCAGAGAACAGATCCGGATTCGCACGCAGCATCTCCGTGAGCACCTCGGTCAGCTTGACGGTGTCGCAGATCCGGACCTGAGCATTGCCCAGCAAGCCGTACCGCATGGCCCTGCGGCGGACCAGCACCTCCTCCACCTTCCAAAAATGCGCCGACCACGACAATCCGCAGTGCCGTCTGGACGGTACCGGAATCTCCCGGCCATCCGGCGTGACGGTAAGGAGCGCTTGATGGGCATCGGTCATTCGGCCCGGGATACCCACCCACTCCTCGACGCCGTGAATGAAGGTGTTGCGCCTTAAGTCCACGCCCACGAGGAGGATGACCGCTTGGCGGTCCAGCAGCCTGCCCCAGGCGGAGTCTCGGGCGCAGGGGGTATCGCAGTGCTCGTCCCCTCGCGTGAATGCTTCCGCCTCCTTGCCGAGAGCCGCTACGGAATGGGTCGGGTGCCAGGAGCGGACCACGCCGGGCCGCTTGCGGAACAGCTCCGGCAGGATGCCGACGCAGACCGGAGACTCCCGCACATCGAAGCGTGGGTTCTCCGCGTTGATATAGGACCAGGTGTGAGCAGGCAGCACCAGAAGCCCCGGCGCCATATGCTCGGACAATGCGTCTAGCACCGTATCGGCCCCGCCCTCCACCTCTCCCATGCTCTTCATGGAGGAGTGGACCAGCAGCGTCCCCTCGGAAGGCAGATTCATGCCTCGAAGCTGATCTTTCAAGGATTCTTTGGTAAACATGGCAGTCGGACTCCCTTCCCTAGTCGTACCTCGTTCGTACTTGCGATGCTTCCAGTATACTCCAATCGGACCGGCTGCATCTAGGCAGGAAGCTCTGGCATGAAGAAGCCGGACTCGGATGTCCGGAGTCCGGCTTAAGCAAGCGGCTGCTATCGCAATGGCAACCTGCAAAAACAAAAAGGGCGGCCGCAGCCGCCCTTTCCTTTATTTCTTCGCCAGGAAGGCGTCGAATTGCTTCTGCTTCTCGGCGAGGATATCGTCTACGCCGGAGGCTTTCATCTTCTGCTGGTACTCCGGCAGCACTTTGTCCGGATCCACGGAGCCGGTGTCGAGAGCCGGGTCGTACTGCTTCCGGATGGTGATGGTGGCGGCGACCTTGTTCTTGATACCCTCGTTCACGTCGAAGGTGAAGCCCAGAGCCTTGGAGAAGTGGGTGCCTTCGTTGAACTTCTTGAACTGGTCCCACTTGTCGCGGGGCTCATCCTTCCAGATGTAGTTCAGGAACTGGCTGCCGAACATCCACGATGCGCCCGGGCTGTAGTCGCCCGTCTTATCCGTCGGATCGACGTAGTTGTCGCCGGTCTTCCTAAAGTGGGTGTTCTCGATACCGAAGTTAAGCAGGTTGTTCAGGTACTTGTCGGTGTGCAGCAGGTTGATGAGCATCATGGCGCGCTCCGGTTCCTTGGAGGTGCTGCTGATGGCCAGCATGGAGCCTGCCGTTTCACTGGTTGCGGTGGTTTTCTTGTTCAGCGCCACTTGCTTCAGCTTGCCGGCCAAGCCGACGGCTGCGGCAACCTCAGAGTCCTTGCCCGGCTTAAGCGGGGCTACGACCATGAACACCTTGCCGGATTTCATGGCGTCGTTGGTGGACAGCTGGGTAGTGGCGGCGTCCTTGTTGATCAGCCCTTTGTTGAACATGTCGCGGGTGGTCTTCAGAATCGTCTTGTACCGGTCGATCTCCATCCGGTTCTTGATCTTCACGGCATCCTCGTCCTTCAGGATGACGCCCTCCACGTTGCTGTCCCCGAGAAAATCCCAGTTGGCAAAATAGTGGCTGTTAAAGTTCTCCCCATCCCGCAGGAACAAGGGCGTAAAGTCCGGCTTCTTCTCCTTGACCGTCTCCAGGAGCGGAATCAGCTCCTCGATGGTCTGGGCCTTCTGCACCTTATCGTCAATTCCGAGCTCCTGTGCCACGTCGGAGCGGTACACGATGCCGCCCTGGGAGGCCATCTCCTTCAGCGTCGGTACGGCGTAATTGACGCCGTCGATCTGGGAGCCCTTCATGATATTGGCGTCAAACGCTTTCAAAATATCCTGTCCGTGTTTCTTCAGCAGGTTGCCGTATTTGCCCTTGTCGTCGTTCAGGGCCAGGAAGGCGCCCTTGCCCGCATTGACCGCATAGTTGGTCCATTGGGCCGTGAACACCACGTCGACTTCCTCGCGGGAGGCAACCATCAGGTTCACCTTGTTGTCCCATTGGCCCCACTGGATCGGCTCAATGGTGACGGTAGCGTTGATCTTCTTCTGCAAGTAATTGTTGATCTCTTGGGTGACGGCGGCCTGGTCCTTCTGGGCTGTACCCGGGAACACCATGCGCAGCTTGGCAGGCTTCAGAGCCGCAGCCGGCGACTCCGAAGCCACCGTGGTGGCAGCGGCCGGAGATGCCGTGGCTGCCTTGCTGGGGGCGACAGAGGACGACGCTTCCTTGTCGTCCCCGCAGCCTGTCAAAGCTGCGGACAGGGTCATCGTCAAGCCCAGAACCGCAAGTCCTGTTTTCTTCATTTTGCCCATTTTCTTCTTTTCCTCCCTTTGATCTCCATCTTCTATGCTAACCGGAAATTCCGGCAATAGCTACAAGGAAAATTCACAGCGTCCATGCCGCCTGACGTCTTATCCTTTGACCGCACCGATGGTCAGGCCCTTGATGAAGTACCGCTGGAAGAACGGATACGCCAACACGATGGGGCCGATGCCCATCACCGCCATGGACATCCGGACTGTCTCCGTCGGGACGTTCACCAGTCCGCCCTGCTGGCTCAAGCCTTGGGCTGCCTGCACGTTGGAGGACAGGAACTGGATATCGAGCATGGTCCGGTACATTAAGAACTGCAGGCTCACCTTTTCGGTTCCCGATATGAAGACCAGGCTCAAGAACCAGTCGTTCCAATAGTTGACCGTCTGGAACAGGGCCACCGTCGCCATGACCGGCAGCGACAGCGGAAGCACCATCTGAGCGAAGATGCGGAACTCTCCCGCCCCGTCGATCTTGGCGGCCTCCAGCAGCTCCATCGGAATGGTGGTGCTGAAGAAGGTGCGCAGCATCAGCACGAAGAAGGCAGATACCAAGAGCGGCAGAATCAGGGCCGCCATCGTGTTTTTGAGATTGAACATCTGGGTGTAGACCAGGTACCAAGGCACCAGGCCGCCGTTGAACAGCATGGTGAAGAACATGAAGAAGCTGAAGCCGTTCCGGTGGGGGAAGTCCCGCCTGGAGATCGGGTACGCATACAGCGCCATGATGAGCAGGCTCGCCGCCGTTCCAACGATGGTCACGAAGAGCGACACGCCGTAGGAGCGGAGAATCTGGTGCCAATCCTCCAGCAGGAACCGGTACGCGGACAGGCTGAACTTCTCAGGGAGGAAGCTGTAGCCGTTCACCAGCACGGTCTTCTCGTCCGAGATGGAGACCATGAAGACCAGAAGAATCGGCAGCAGGCACAGCACGGTGTAGATGGTGAAGAAGACGTTGATGGCGAAATCGGTCTTAGCTGAGATGGCGTTGGCTCCGTAGAATTTAGGCTTGCGGACGCCGCCGGCCGGAGCGGTGCGGGTCAGATTGGTTTTTGCCTCCATGTGGGGTGGCCTCCTTCGTTAGAATAATGCGTCTTCCTTGCTGATGCGCCGGATCACCAGGTTCGTACCCAGCACCAGCAGGAAGCCGACCAAGGCCTGGAATAAGCCGGCTGCGGAGGACATCCCGATGTCCCCCATGACAAGGAAGGTCTGATAGACGTAGGTGTCGATCACCTGTGTGGTCGGATAGAGCGCTCCCGCATTCTGCGTAACCTGGAAGAAGAGGCCGAAGTCGGCATAGAAGATTCTTCCGATCTGTAGCAGAGTCATGACGATGATGACCGGGCGAATGAGCGGGATGGTGATCTGCATGATCTGCTGGCGCTTGGTCGCTCCGTCGATAAGAGCCGCCTCATAATACTCCGGGTCTACACCCAGCATGGACGCCAGGTATATGACGGCGAAGTAACCGACGTTGCGCCAGGTGTTGACGATGGGCAGGATGTACGGCCAGTACTTGGATTCCGTATACCACTCTACCGGATCCCATCCCAGCTTGGGGAACAGCCAGGTGTTCAGGAGTCCGTGCTCGGCTCCCAGGAAGGAGAACACCAGATAGCCGATGACGACCCAGGACAGGAGATACGGCAGGAACATGGTACTCTGATGGAACTTGGCCGCCCACTTGCTGCGCATCTCGCTGAACATGATGGCCAGCGCGACGCCCATGATCAGGTTCATGGCGATGAACACAACGTTGTAGGCCAGTGTGTTGCGGGTGATCTCCCAGGCGACGGCCGTATCGAACAGGAACTTGAAGTTGTTCAGGCCGTTCCAGGGACTGTGAATGAAGCCGTCCGTATAGTTGATGTTCTTGAATGCGATCAAGACGCCCAGCATCGGCACGTAATTGTTGAACACCAGAATCAATATAGCCGGAAGCATCATCACATAGAACACTTTGAACCGGCGGACGGTCTTGAAGAATCCGGCTGCGCGCCCGGTCCGGGGAACGGGACCTGCGGGTGCTGCGGCTTGGATGGGGGAAGACATGGCTACCACTCCTCGGTTATCTGTATGTTGTTTGGTTTCCCGATAGTGTCATTGTATCCCGCCGCAGCGCACGCAACTATCTAACGGAATGACCTTTCAGTCACTATTGTGACTTCCAGTATTCTCAAGCACTGGTCCGGAATGGTACCATGAGGGCAGGAATATTGAAGGAGTTGGGCGTCGGATGAACGGATATTTACGCGGACAGCTGGCCAAGCTGGCGGACGTCAACATGGAGACCCTGCGCTATTATGAGAAGAACGGGCTGATCCCCCTCCCCTCCCGTTCGGATGCCGGGTACCGGATCTATCCGAAGGAGGTGCTGGGCCGTCTGATCTTCATTAAGAATGCCAAAGCGTGCGGCTTCACCCTGAAGGAGATCCGCAAGGCGCTGGACAAATCCGGAGAGGGGGGGCCTGGAGCCATCCGGGTGGAGGACTTCATCGGGGTCATCGACCGGAAGCTGGCGGAGTTGGACCGGGAGATCGCAGAGCTGGAACGCACGAAGGAAGCGCTGGCGGGACTTCGGGGCAATCTGCTGGCTGCCGAACGCCACCCGGGAGTTCGGGACACGCTGAGGATTCTGCAGATGGAGGAATAAAAAAGCCTCTTGACCTTGTACCCGGCTACAGGCTTTATGCTTGCCGTATCAAACGGCAGGAGGAATGGTACATGAAGAGCACCCCACGAACGGATGCGGCGCAGTTAACAGGGATTAAGGCGTTCCTGAGACAGACGGGCTCGACAGGAAAGAGCGTGGAGCAGATTCGCGAGGAGATGATGACGGCAGCGGCCCGGTGGCCGGAGGTGCCGGGGGTCCGGGTCACATCCGTTCAGGTCGGCCCTCTGTACGGGGAGTGGCTGGAGCCGGAAGAGGGGCCTGGAGCCGGCCCGGGGGAGAATAATCGGAGGAAAGCCATACTCTATCTGCACGGGGGAGGCTTCACGGCAGGAACCTGCGCCTTCTACCGTCCGCTGGCTTCGCGCATCGCCCTCGCGTGCGGGACGCCGGTGCTGCAGGTGGACTACCGGCTGGCGCCGGAGCATCCGTACCCGGCGGCCAATGAAGATGCGCTGTCGGCCTACCGGTGGCTGCTGAAGCAGGGATACGCGCCGGGTGACATCGGCCTCGGAGGCGATTCCGTAGGGGCCAGCCTCGCCCTCATGACCCTGCTTGCGCTTCGGGACTCGGGAGAGGAGCTGCCTGCAGGCGCCTTTCTGATCTCGCCCCATGCGGATCTGGTGCACTTGGATGGCGAATCCTACCGGAGCAATGCGGAGGCCGATCCCACCGGCAGCCTGGAAGGGAACCGACAGCTCTTCGAAGCGTATTGGGGCGGCCAATCGGGGGAGCCGCCTGCGATTCTCTCGCCGCTTCGGATGAGCCTGGCCGGGCTGCCTCCTCTTCTCATCCAGGCGGGAGACCAGGAGGTGCTGCTGAGCGACGCCGAACGGCTGGCCGGCCGCCTGAAGGCGGACGGCTCGGAGGTTACGCTGGAGATCTGGGAGGACATGTGGTGCGTCTTCCATCTTCTCGCCCACCTGCTCCCCGAAGCGCGCGAAGCCGTCTCCCGGATCGGCGCCTTCATGCGGGGCCGGCTGGAGACGGCTTTGTGGAGCGTCTGAGAAACCCGGGGAGCAATTACTTCACTGCCGGGATATGCGTGATCAGATCCTCCTGATCGCTCAGGTAGAAATCCAGGGGCGGCAGCTCCTTCAACAGGTAATATTGGTGCAGCAGCGCGCAGTTGATCCTTCGCTTCACGTCTCCGAAGACGACCGGAGCCGCCCCCTCTTCGACGATATAGGCGTCCACCGCCCGCTGTACGATATCCAGCCAATACGGAATGTGCCGCTCTTCCTCCGGGAAGATCTCGAAGGTTTCCCGGGACATGTAGAATTTCCGGCTGGGCAAGCCGTGCAGATAGGGGATCAGCAAGTGAAAGTTGATCTCGTTGTCCGGACCGATGAGCACGGTCCGGTTCATTCCTTTGGGCAAATGCTGTTCGAATTCGCGCACCAACGACTTCACCTCAGCCAGCGTGACAGCAACGGTCGGCGGCCCTAAGACCACCTTAGGCTTCTTCTTCATCCCGAACATGAGAACCAGCCCCCTTTGGATTGTATGCGCTTTCTTAATCCTATTATAGCATATGTCCGACCCCTCCGGCCCGTGTAAGAGAATTGTGAACAAATCTTGCAGATTGGTCCTCTCATAAGGAACCCGGTTTGGTGACATACTTTCTAACGGACCGAACAGGAGGTGAAGACGACCATGAGCACGAAAGCCAAGCCCGATAAAAACAATCCCCAGAACAGCCCAACCAGGCCCAGCAACCCGAACGAACAAGGAAAACCGCGGGTGCAAAATTCTTGAACCCGTGACCATGCGCCTGCTGGAGGCGCTCTGAACAGAAATAGCCCCGTTTGGGGCTATTTCTACGAGCGGATGCCTCGAACACTGCAAAATAACTCCTTTCGGAGCTATTTTTGTCACGCATGCGCCTGCTGGGGGCGCTCCGAACAGAAATAGCCCCGATCGGGGCTATTGTATCGAGCGGGAGCCTCGAGCTGCACAAAATAGCTCCTTTCGGAGCTATTTTGCAGCGTATGTGCCTGCGGGTGTCACTTCCCACATCCACCTGCTCCTACGGCAGCTTCCGGTGGCGCTTGCGGTATTCGTGGGGCGAGAGACCCGACGCTTTCTTGAAGATCTTGGCGAAGTAGGAGAAATGGGTGTAGCCGATGGCCTCCGCCACGCTGCCCACCTTCAGGTTCGAGTGGGCCAAGAGCTTCATGGCATGCTCCAGCTTCACCTCCTGGATGAACTCCGTCAGGGATACGCCGGTTTCCTTGCGGAACAGCCGGGACAGGTAGGCCGGGTTCAGAAAAACCGTGGCGGCCAGCTGCTCTCGGCCCAGCTCCCCCTCCGGGTGGGCCTTGACGTAGTCGATCACCTTGGCGATAACGGGCGAGTGCCCCCCGTTCCCCGACGGCGATGCCGCCCAATGCCGCTCCACCAGCTGCGCCGACCAATTGCGGAGAGCGGGCAGGGACTTGACGGGTGGCGCACCTGCCACAGCCTCCCAGACGGACAGCACCTCCGGCGCCGGCAGCCCCTTCCTTCGGGAGCCCTCCAGCATCAGGTGCGCGAAGCCGAAGTAGTAGGCCTGCAGCGCCTCCGACGTAGGCCGGCCTTGATCCAGCCGCCGGAAGTACCGCTCCACCCGCTCCGCCAGCGCCTCCTTGTCCTCCGTCTCCAGGAGAGGAGCCCACTCCTGGAAGGGCGGAGGGGGCACGGCACCGTCGGGGCAGCCCTCCGCCTCGGCGGCGTTCATGACGCTGTTCGTCGCGGTAACGTTGTCCCGCTCCGCTGCAAGCAGCGTCTGGTAGGCACCCGCCAGCGCCACCACCTCCACTGGCTGGCCCACGTAGCAGGACAGCCGGCAGTGGAAATACTCGTTGCACGAGGCGATGAAGGAACTGCATCGCTCCGTCAGTTCCCCTTCCGCCTCCTCCGGAGGGATTTCCGCTGCCGTTTCTCCCTCTCCCGGCAAGTAGAACAAGATCAGGCCGCTGCCGCTCCGCTCTCCCACCACCACACCTGGGTCGCCGTTCAGCACCAGCTCCTCCGCCGCCTTGCGGACGGCGTACTCCATGATCTCCTCGTCCCGCGCGCCGAACTCCATCTCCCACTTCTCGATGCTGATCAGGACCGGCCGAACCCGGCCGTCCGCCGCCAGAGGAATGTCGTATTGGCGCAGCATCGGCTCCAGGCGCTCCGTCCGGGCGGGAATCCGCCCAGCCGCTGCATCCTGCCAGAACCGGTCCACCAGGATCGGCTTCTGGTTTTCCCACAGGGCATAATATTTGCGGTAGGTGCTCTGGTAGTCCAGCCGCTCCCGGTCCGCCCGGATCTTCTCCGCCAGTTGGCGGATGATACCGCCCAGCTCGTCGTAATCCACCGGCTTCAGCAGATAACGGAAGGCGCCGACCTCCATCGCATGCTGGGCGTAAGCAAAATTGGCGTGGCCCGTCAGGAAGAGGAGCTCCGTCTGGGGGCTCGTCTCCGCCAGCCATTCCGCCAAGTCCAGCCCCGATTGGCCCGGCATCTCGATGTCCAGCACCGCCACATCTACAGCATGCCGCTGGACCACCTCTTGAGCCTGGGCCACATCGAATGCCTCGTACACCGTCTCGAAGCCGTACGAGCTCCATTCCACTCCGGCCGCCAAGCCCCGGACGGCATATTTTTCATCGTCTACCAAGAGCACGCTATACATCCTGCGGTTCCTCCCCCATCGGCGTGTAATGGAGGGGCAGCCGGAGCAGCACCTCCGCCCCCTCCTCCGTATTCCCCAGCGTGACCGTCGCCGCCTCTCCGTAATGGATGTCCAAGCGCCGCATCACATTCCAGATTCCCACATGCTCTCCCTGCATGGACCGCCAGTCCGTGGCGGCGAACTCCCGCAGCCACTCCTCCGAGAAGCCGACCCCCGTATCCCGAACCGACACTTGAACCCGTTCCATCCCGTCTGACCCGGTCTCACTTATCGCCTCAATCCGGATCTCAAAGGGAAGGTTCCGGTTCTTGAAGCCGTGGAGAATCGCATTCTCCACAAAAGGCTGCACGGTCAGCGGCGGGAGCTCCAGCTCCCGGAACTCCGGCGGCAGATCGATGACGTACGTCAGATTGTCCGGGTACCGGAGGCGCTGAATCTCCATGTAGTTGCCGATGTGCTTCAGCTCCTCCGCCAGCGTGATGAGACTGCGGTTGCTGTGGATCGTAAAGCGGAAGTAGTCCGCCAGATGGAGCGCCATCTTCTTCAGCGTCGTGAAGTCCCTAAGCACCGCCAGGTTGTAGATGATATTCAGACTGTTCATATAGAAGTGAGGATTGATCTGTACCTGCAGATGCTTGTATTCCGCCTGCTGCACCCGGAGCTTCTCCTCGTAGACGTTGATCTTCAGCGCACGGATCTGCTCCGCCATATCGTTGAACACCTTGATGAGAAAGGCGAACTCCCCCCGCTTCGGCATGTGGAGCCGGGTGTCCAGCTTGCCTTGGCCGATGCGGCGCATCCCGCGGATCAGCGCGGAGAAGGGGCCGATCAGCACCCGCTGCAGAATGGACAGGTACAGCCCCAAGACCAGAAGCACACCGAACGGAATGATGTAGACCACCTTCTGGAAATAGGGGAGACTCTTCAGGATCGTCGTCTCCGGAACCGCCAGCATATAGCGGACCCCGGTGGAGGGGGAGTCGGCCTTGACGAGCAGCCTCTTGACTGTTAGAGACGGGTCGTCGATCAGGAGGTAATTCCCGGCGTGGCCCGGCCCCTTCTCCGAGAAGATCTCCCACAGCTCCCCCTTCATCCGGGAAGGAGTCAGAAGGGAACGCCCGCCCGTCAAATCCAAGGCCGCCGCTTCCCCCTCCGGCCCCAGATTCCAGGTCCGCAGCGGTTCGATGAGATTATCCAGCTTGATCCAGACGCCAGCCACCACCTCCGAGGAGACGACGGCAATCTTGGCGATGGCGTACCCGTCAGAAGTCTGAATCAGCTGCCACTTGCCGTCGCCCGAGCGGGTCAGTCCATCGATGTGTCGACCGATCTCCAGCAGTTGGGCGTTGTGGTCCTCGCCGCTGGCCAGCAGCAGCTCCTTATAGGCCGGCGAGTACATAAAGAGCGAGCTGATCACATTGTAATACCCGATCCCCGAGTTCAGCTTGTTGAAGATCCGGATCTTCGTTAAATAATATTCATTGGAATCCGGACCGGATGCGTACAGCGTCGAAAAGTCCGGATCATTCACGAACCGGTAGAGATAAAGGCTGGTCTCGTCCAGCATTTTGTCCGTATTCTGTACGTACTGCTGCAGCAGATTGTCATAGTTGCTGGACAGCTGCTCCCTTACCAGCCGGATCGAATAGGCATTGTTGAAGAATAGAAACGCCACGATCGGCGCTATCACGAAGGCGAAGCCCAGGATGATCCTAAGCCGCACCGAATGAATCCATTCCATGTGATGACGTCCCCCATTCCGCTCCGGCCTCCAGCCCGTAAGGCTCCATGAGCCTGCCGTCAGCCCGCAAGCGCTTCCTGATGCGTATAGATTCTGGAGCGGGATCCCCAATTCCTTCCTGTTCCGCTATCCCTTCAGCATAATTCACCGGCTCTCCCCCAATCTAGCTAATCCGGGCACTTGTTGAGCACTATGGTGATTTCTTCGCCAAGCTATTGCCAGACGGACGGGGATGAAGGTACAATGAAGGCATAAACGCGTGTTCACAAACACCAGTGGAGGGACTATGCGCAGCGAAGACATCGCGCGGCTGGCGGGCGTATCAAGAAGCACCGTCTCCCGCGTCATCAACAACTATCCGAACGTGCCCGATGAGACGCGGCGCAAGGTCATGAAGATCATCGAGGAGCACCAGTACGAGCCCAACACCTCGGCGCGGGTTCTAGCCGGCAAGGGCACCGACACCATCGGGCTCTTCATCGTCAGCACCGCCGAGCGGCCGGATGTAACCCGGATCTACGACAACAGCTATTTCGCCCGGTTCGTGGACGCCGTCGTCGAGAACGCCAACGTCAGCGGCAGCTACGTCCTGATTCATACCGTATATTCCCGAACGGACTTTCTGAAGGTCAAGCAAGCCTTCCTCCAAAAAAGGATCGACGGCGGCATTATCGTCGGCACCGGCAACGACCCGGAGATGATCCGGGAGCTGGCGGACCTGGGTTCCCCCATGGTCCTGATCGACTACGACATCTCCGACATCATCGCCAACCGCCTGGACCGCAACCATCTGTCCGTCATCAATTCCAAGGACTACGACGGCGCCCTTGCGGTCATGAACCATCTGATCTCCCTGGGCCACCGGGAGATCGGCTTCCTGGCCGGCCGGATGGACACCTTCTCCGGCCGGGAGCGGTACAAGGCGTACGAAGCCGCCATGCTGGAGCACGGTCTGCGGATGAACGCGGAGCATATGATCCGCGGCGATTTCCTGAAGCAGACGGCCTACGAGGAGGCCGGACGGCTTCTCCGCTCGGGACAGCTGCCCACCGCGCTGTTCTCGGCCAACGACGACATGGCCATAGCCGCCATGCAGGCCCTGTCCGAGCACGGCGTCCGGGTGCCCGAGGACCTCTCCATCGCCGGCTATGACGATGTGCCAGCCGCTTCACTTCTGACGCCGAAGCTGACCACCGTGCGGCTGCCCATCTACGACATCTCCCGCGCAGCGGTGGAGGCCATCGAACGTTTGCGCCAGGCGGGCTCCGCCTCCTTCGGCACCATAAGCTTCCCGTCGGAGCTCATCATACGGGAGTCCACCCGGGCGCCGGGCTGAACGAGGGCCATCTCCGGACACACCATTCGTGAGAGCCCCCCAAGCTTTGCCCGCCCCCTTTCCCCTGTTTCTGAGGCAGGGGATCCTTTACCCGCGGTATGAACGCGCGTTTACGAACGCGTGTTTATATAAGGCTTTCAAGCTTGAATCAAGAGAGGAGACGATACATCTTGAAATTCGGTTATTTCGACGACAAGCGCAAGGAATACGTCATCACTACCCCCAAAACCCCTTATCCCTGGATCAATTACTTGGGCAACGAGCAGTTCTTCGGCTTGATCTCCAACACTGCCGGAGGTTACTGCTTCTACCGGGACGCGCGTTTACGCCGCCTGACCCGGTACCGGTACAATAACGTGCCGCTCGACAACGGCGGACGGTATTTTTACCTGCATGACAACGGCGATTATTGGACTCCCGGCTGGATGCCGGTCAAGCGGGATCTGGACCGCTATGAGTGCCGGCACGGGCTGGGTTATACGGCGATTACCGGCGAGCGCAACGGGATCGAAGTAAAGCAGTTGGCCTTCGTCCCTCTGCATTTCAACGGCGAGGTCTATCAAGTCAGCGTCAAGAATACCGGACCTGCCGCCAAGACCGTGACCTTATTCTCCTTCATTGAATTCTGCCTATGGAATGCCTACGACGATATGACCAACTTCCAGCGGAACCTGAGCTTGGGCGAGATGGAGCTGGAGGGCTCCATCATCTACCACAAGACCGAATACCGGGAGCGCCGCAACCACTATTCCTTCTACTCCGTCAACCGGCCCATCGACGGCTTCGATACGGACCGGGATTCGTTCCTCGGCGCTTACAACGGCTTCGATCGTCCCCAGGCCGTGGAGGCGGGCCGCTCGAATAATTCCGTCGCCAGCGGCTGGTCCCCTATCGGCTCCCACTCCATCCAGCTGACCCTGCAGCCGGGGGAAGAACAGACGATGGTCTTCGTGCTGGGCTATGTGGAGAACCCGGAGGAGGAGAAGTGGGAGAAGCCCGGCGTCATCAACAAGACCCGCGCTCACGACATGATCGCCCGGTTCTCCACCGATGAGGCCGTGGAGCAGGCCTTAGCCGAACTGTCCGCTTACTGGGAGGTGCTGCTGGGCAAGTACACGCTGTCCGCCGGAGATGAGAAGCTGGACCGGATGGTGAACATCTGGAATCCGTACCAGTGTATGGTGACCTTCAACATGTCCCGCTCGGCCTCCTACTTCGAGTCGGGCATCGGACGCGGCATGGGCTTCCGGGATTCCAACCAGGACCTGCTGGGCTTCGTCCATCAGATTCCCGAGCGGGCCCGGGAGCGGATCATCGACATCGCATCCACTCAATTCGAGGACGGCAGCGCGTATCATCAGTACCAGCCGCTCACCAAAAAAGGCAACCACGAAGTCGGCGGCGGCTTCAACGACGACCCGCTGTGGCTGATCGTGGGCACGGCGGCGTACATTAAGGAAACGGGCGACTTCAGCATTCTGGACGAACAGGTGCCCTTCGACTGCAACCCGGACAATACGGCGACGCTGTTCGAGCATCTGAAGCGCTCCTTCTACCATGTGATCCACAACCTGGGTCCCCATGGCCTGCCGCTGATCGGCCGGGCCGACTGGAACGACTGCCTGAACCTGAACTGCTTCTCCAAGGAGCCGGGAGAGTCCTTCCAGACCACGGCCAACATTGAGGGACGCGTGGCGGAATCCGTGTTCATCGCAGGGTTATTCGTATTCACCGGTCCGGATTTTGCCGCGATCTGCCGCCACCTGGGAATGGAGGAGGAAGCCAGCCGCGCCGAATCCCACATCGAGAAGATGCGCCGGACCACCATGGAACACGGCTTCGACGGCGACTGGTTCCTCCGGGCCTACGATCACTACGGCCAGAAGGTCGGCAGCAAGGAGAACGCCGAAGGCCAGATCTTCATCGAGCCCCAGGGCATATGCGTCATGGCGGGGATCGGTGTGGAGGATGGTGCGGCACAGAAGGCGCTGGACGCCGTGCAGGAGCGCCTCGAGACGCCTTACGGCATCGTTCTGCAGAACCCGCCCTACTCCGAGTACTACCTGAACCTGGGCGAGATCTCCTCCTATCCTCCGGGATATAAGGAGAATGCGGGCATCTTCTGCCACAACAACCCCTGGATCATGATCGCCGAGACCGAGCTGGGACGCGGGGACCGGGCCTTCGAGCTGTATGCCAAGATCGCTCCGGCCTATCTGGAGGACATCAGCGAGATCCACCGGATGGAGCCGTATGTGTACTCCCAGATGATCGCGGGCAAGGATGCCGTGCGGCACGGCGAAGCCAAGAACTCCTGGCTCACCGGCACCGCGGCCTGGAATTATGTGGCCATTACCCAGGCCATCCTGGGCATTAAGCCGGACTTGTACGGCCTACGGGTGGACCCCTGCATTCCGAAGGAGTGGGACGGCTATAAGGTCACCCGCGAGTTCCGCGGCGCCACCTATGAGATCGAGATCCGCAACCCGGACCATGTCAGCCATGGCGTGGCATCCCTAACCGTAGACGGCGTCCTGGTGCAAGGCAGCCTGATTCCGGTGAAGACCGACGGCGGGGTGCACCAAGTGACGGTCGTGATGGGACTTCCGGAGCATTAAGGAAACGTTCAGCTTGAACTCATGCGGAATTCAGCTTTCTCCCTCATAATGGGCTTATACAGAGAGCTTCACGATGAGGAGACAAAAAGGTGCATGAAGCCGAACGCTTCATGAAACAATCCAACGTTCGAGACGAACCCGTATCCAGATGCTGCAGTCCCGGCTTCACCCTGTTCGCGTCGGCCCACCCGGTCCGTATGGTTGTTCCTTGCAACGCCGGCATCGTTCTGCCGGACCGGTTGCCGGACGGCGCCCAGGCGGAGAAGCCGCTTGAAGGATCCCGCATGCGCTCATCGGCTTGAGCGTATGCCCAATAAAAGAGGCAGCCCCATCCGTCAACCGGAAGGGGCTGCCTCTTCTATTGGGCCGTTTCTCACGACACTGTAACCGGTACGTTCGCTTATCCCTCCGCCGCCGCCAACGCCGCCTCTTCCGTCTGATGCAATCCGTACTCCTCCAACGCGTGGAGCCATTCCTCATAGCTTAGCAGCTCAGCTCCGTTCCGGATTCGAGACACCAGCTCCTGAATGCTGTCCTGGTTCAAGACGCCCTTCACTTCAGCTCCAGGCGCTTGGCCTTCGGCAAACTCCGGACCACCAAGTCATAGGAATGGTCGATCATGGCCTGCAGCTCCTCTTCGGGCATGGAGCCGTCCACGGTCACCGTGTTCCAATGCTTCTTATTCAGGTGATACCCGGGACGGACGCAATCGTGCTGCTCCCGCAGGTTCTCCGCAATAAACGGGTCGCACTTCAAGGATATCTGAAGATCCTCCCCGCTGCCTGCGATCAGGGCGAACATTTTCCCTCCCACCTTCATCACCAACGGATGGGGGCCGAACGGGTAATCGTCCGCCGCCCCTCTCTTGGTCAAGCAATAGGCCGTTAATCGATGCTGCTGCATATAGAGCTCCCTCCCCCGGTTCTTAGAAAACGACGCGGTCCGTCGTCTCCAGCCGGGCGAACCTGCCGCCTAGCGTACGGTTATGATGCCCGATGATCCGCTCGGCGGGCAGCGCTTCGGTATCGAAGGTAGAATGAGCATCCTGCACCAGCACGTTCTGGGTATAACCCAGGCTGTAAGCCCTCCGCACCGTCGTGTCCAAGCAGAATTCCGTCTGCATGCCTGCGATGACCAGCTTCCGGATGCCTCGTTCCTCCAGAACCTGCTGGAGCTCCGTCTGGTGGAAGGAGTCCCAGCTTGTCTTACGGACGATCGGGTCGGAAGGAAGCGGCCGGATGGCCTCATGGATCTCCCAGGTCGGAGCTTCCGGGGCAAATTCCCCCTCCGGCTCGGTATGCTGCACGTAGATGACGGGAGTATCCGTCTCCCGTGCTTGGCGGATCAGCGTCTGGAGACGGGACAGCAGGGTCTCCCCCTGATATAGCCCATACTCGGGCAGGAACAGCGCATTCTGCACATCAATGATTAACAAGGCGGTTGGGGTATTCATTCGACAGGCTCCCTTACGGTAGATTCGGCGATAGGACGGATTGACGGATTCTTTCGTTCCGAACGCATGCGGAACACACGTTCCTAGCGCTGCTATTTCCTATATTATACAGACTAATCCCTGTCACGGCTACATAAAATCCCCTGCATATGCCCATATTGATGGAGGTATTCTGCAAGAAAGGAGGAAAATCAGATGGCACAAGACCGCAATAAGCTGAGCCAGGCCCAAAACGCCGTCGAGACCGCCAACAACGCGGTCGGGCAGGCGGAGGATCATCCGTCCGACAAGATGGTCCAGCAAGCCGAGATGTCCTTGCTTCACGCCCAAGCAGCCGTGCACCAGGCCCAAGACGAGTCCGGCTCCGCGGAGCAGCTGCAGGATCAATTGGCATCCGACCGTTCCGCGTTGAGCGGCACCAAGAACACGAAGTAATCCGTACTCTCGGCCGGCGGGGTCCCCGCCGGTCTTTCTTTTGCACAAAAGGACCGTTCGGTTGCATCTCCTCTGCCGCTGTGGTTACATGGAATCATCATGATGTGGAGGAGGTCCGCCCATGACGCGAAAAATCATTCTGGATGCGGATACGGGAATCGACGATGCTCTGGCCCTCGCTTACCTGGCGGCATCTCCGGAGGCCGAGCTGCTGGCGGTGACGGTCACCTACGGTAACACTCCGCTGTCCAACGCACTTCGGAACACCATAGAGCTAATGAAGCGGCTGCAGCTCACGGTTCCGGTCTATTCCGGAGCTGAGGCCCCGATGGTCCGGACCAAGCGGTATAGCGGAGCCTTCCATGGAGAGGACGGTCTTGGCGAATCCTTGGGGGTTGGCGAAGCGCCTCCCCATACGCCGATCCGTGCCTCCGACTTTATTGTGGAGCAGGCGCATCGGCACGGCAAGGACTTGACCGTGGTTACCACAGGACCGATGACGAATTTGGCGGAGGCTCTCTTGACAGATCCGTCCCTCGCAGACAAACTGGGAGGAGCAGTTTGTATGGGAGGGGCGGTTGCGGCACCGGGCAACGTAACCAAGTTCGCGGAGGCCAACGTCTTTATGGACCCGGAGGCGGCCAACACCGTGTTCACCTCCGGTCTTCCCGTCATGCTGATCGGTCTGGATGTGACCCGCAAAACCCTGCTCACGGAGGCCGACACGCGCCGCTGGAGGGATTCGGGCTCCGGTCTGGGACGGTTTTTCGCGGATTTTACGGCCTTTTACCTGGATGCGTACAAGCGCCATTATCCTTATCTGAAGGGCTGTGCCCTGCATGATCCTCTGGCTGTGGGGGCTGCGCTTCATCCGGAATGGGTGCGTACCGTCCCCTTCTTTCTTCACGCGGAGACGGATGACGATTCCCGGGGACGGACCATTGAGAATCTGTTCCCGCCCGAGGGGGCCCGGCCTAACGTGGAAGTGGCCCTTCAGGTGGAGGCGGAGGCGTTTATGAAGGATTTTTTTGCGAAGGTGGAGGGACTGTTCTGAAGGCGATATTTCTGGACCGGGACGGTGTGCTGAACGAGGCCGGCAATGTCAACACCCCGGAGGAACTGAAGCTGCTTCCAGGCAGTGCAGAAACCGTGAAGGTCATGAATGACGCCGGCTACCAGGTGTTCGTCGTGACGAATCAGGGCGGAGTCGGCCTGGGCAAGCTGTCCCGGCAGGATCTGGACCGGATCCACTTGAAGCTGACCGGTGCGATCACCGAAGCCGGCGGCGTCATTACGGAGATCCGAGCCTGCACCCACAAGCCCCATGCCCGCTGTTATTGCCGGAAGCCCAAGCCCGGACTGCTTAAGGATCTGATTCTCCAGTACGGGCTTGACCCCAAGAGGAGCTATATGGTCGGAGACCGGGGCACGGATATCCGGGCCGGACAGCGCGCCGGAGTCCGAACTGTCCGGATCGGGATTCCCGAGCCGGGTGATCCCAAGGCCGATTGGACGTTCGGCAGCCTCCGGGAGGCGGCAGAGTCGTTATGGAAAGGAGAAGAGGCGCATGAACGGACAGAACCGGGCGGACATTAAGCCCGGCTTGGAAGTGGATATCGTCCTGAAGCAGGACCAGCGGACCGGCAAGCTGACCCGTGGGACCGTGAAGGACATTCTTACGAATTCCCCCCGGCACCCGCACGGGATCAAGGTTCGACTCACGGACGGCCAAGTGGGCCGGGTGCAGGTGATCCATCCGTAAATAGAAGAGCCGATTATCCCAGCGATAATCGGCTTTTTTTGTTACTTCAACCGTCCATACATGTACCATCCACTCCATAGGGCCAACGCGAACCAAAGGGCAATGATGAGTGTGCCTGTAATCCAGTTCTTGGGTTTTCCCAGCTTTCTACGTTCTTCTGCCCTTGCCCGATAGTCTTCCAGCACTTCTTTTGGAAACAGCCTCAGGGCGATGTATACCCCTAGCGGAACAAGGATCAAATCATCCAGGTACCCCAGAATCGGTATAAAATCAGGGATTAAGTCCACTGGACTAAAAGCATATGCAACAACGCAAATGGCGAATATTTTCGTAAACAGCGGTACCCGCGGATCCCGATAAGCCAAATACATGACCATCAAGTTAGATTTAAGTTTCTTTGCCATCGTTTTCAATCTGCTTAGCAAGCCATCCACTGTCCAACCATCCTTTTTGAAGTGAGGTTTTTCTACAGCTCCGTTTATTAATAACCTTGTGTCATTGGACATTTAACCCCCAACATAGAATGGTAATATCGTGATAAGGGGGGATTTCGTTGGATGCTTTTGTAACGCGATCACTTGAGGAGATTAGGTTCTGGTCCAGAATCATGAAAGAGCATTCCCTATTCTTGAAGCTTGGATTCCGCGCCGAAGACACTCAGCTTATTCAGGAAGCAAATGCCTTTTATTCCATCTTCGAACATATCGAGGCTCAATCTCATGCTTTCCCTGCCAATACGGATCCCCAGCAAATCCGGGCGTTTAATACAGAGGTCCACAATGCTGTATCGCACATATGGGTCTTCAAGCGTAAGGTACTTGGGCTCATTCTTACTTGTAAGCTTCCTGGAGCGAATAACTATCCTCTTCTAGTGGACCACGTAAGTCGAGAGGCCAATTATTTCAGAAACCGGCTGGCCGAGTTGAATAGCGGACGACTGGAGCCATTGGCTGACGCCATTATTGACGAGAATGTATTCTTCTTGAGAATTATGGCTGACCATGCCAAATTCATCGGGCATCTGCTTGATCCTTCCGAACGGAAATTAGTCGAGCAGGCTAGAGAGTTTAGCCATGATTTCGATACGCTGCTCTGGCAAGCCAAGGACTTGAGCTCCATGCGCCCACAATCCCAAACACAGCCTTTACTGAGTCAATTTCTCGATCAAAATCGTGTATCCGTCGTGAGCCTCCGCGATTTTAAGAAGACAGCTCGAGACCTTATAGATGCTTGTCGTATTAAGAGCATCATACATCCTTTGTTAGCGGACCATGTCTATAGAGAGGCAGAGCATTTCTTGACGATTATCGATATGTTTGAGAACCATTTGAGAGGAAATGCCTCTTTTGACCCGGATCAAAGCGTATGGCACTAATCACGAAGAAATGGCGAGCCCGTAAAGCTCGCCTTCTTCGCGCGTTGTGAGACTAACTTCTCATAGCCCATGCAGCTGCTTGCCGATCAATTTCAAGCCCCATTGTTTCCTTCCCCTTGATATACGATGCTATATCATAAGGGAATTGGGCGGCCAGTTCTGCTTTAAGGTCTCCGTAGCTTTTGGCGACATTCGGATGTGCCTTCAGATAATCTCTAAAAGCAAGATGCCGCAGAATTTGAGGATTTCCAACCGCATAAATGTGTATGTGATGGGTCCGTTCGTCGCCGCCTTTTGTATAATAACGCCTTCCGGTTATTCCGTTTTCACCTTTTGGTTCATAACCTCGGTTTCGCAGCTGTTCGTTATATGAGTCTACCCTACCGATATCTTTAACTACAGGCATCACGTCAATGATTGGCTTCGCACTCAGCCCTGGAACAGATGTACTCCCGATATGATGGATGTCGATCATCTCCGAACCCAGAATCGACCGAAGATTTTCCACCTCTTCTTCAAATTTGGAAACCCACAGCGGATCGTAAGGAAGAACCTCTACTTTCCTCATTTGGATCGCTCCGTTCAATGAAATAATTCATCACTGCATCCTCCCTCTCGAGATGGAGAATAAAAAACACTCGCCCTTGAAGGGAAGAGTGCATTACCCTTGTTACCACCCTAGTTCCATCATCCAACCTTGGTTTTGCGCGGCAACTGAAGAGTCCCTTCTCTCAAAACCCTACAATACAATCCTCATTCAAATCTCTTATATTTTATATCACGCGATAATTTATGATATCGATCCATCAGCATTTGATTCCCTTGATCTATACAGAAACAAAGACCACTCCCTGTTAAATCAAGTTTCAGCTCCATCAAACGATCATAAAAATTGTGTTCATGGAATTCGACACGAAGTAATCGATCCAATGGAACATAGGTAAAAGCATAGCTGTAGACGCTGTCACTGCGTGTTCGGAAACTCTCCCCCCTACTGATGATAATCAGTTCCTTTTGATTGATCAGATGAAGGGTGTCCAATAATTGAGTTCTAATTAAGCGATGAACCATCTTCTTTACAGGATTGCCGTTTCTTAATGTTACAAATACGGGAGGTTGGTACGCATAAACCTTGAGATCATGATCACAAGATTTCATGTCTTTAAACAGGTTATTGTACAAGCCATCGAATAACACGCCATCTGAGGGATAGGCAGCATTCAAAATATCATGCACCTTATTTGTGTAACGGTTTCGAATAATAGTGGTAATCTTATTCACCATTTCAGCAGAAGATGTATTGTAAGGAATGATAAGCTTCCCCCGTTTCAAGTAAATCGTTAACTTCCCCTTCAGCAAGTCTCTTTGGTCTTCGATGGCTTCTATCTCCAGATAGGTGAACTTGGTTTCTTCCACTTTTGTTCCCACACGTTTCAGGATATAGATGACATTCTCACATAACCCAATGATGTAGTCATATAAATCCATTCCCGGCTTGACGTCTTTCCTATCTACGTTTCTTGGTACTTTGACTAATAGCAGATAATCGTTGTCTGCCTTGTAGTAGGGTTCGAATAAAGGTGGCATAGGATTTTTGCTGGATATTTCATAAATCCACGGGCCGAATTTATAGTGTTCTGAATGGGAGTCGATCATTGTCCGTTCCATCGCCCTTTCATCAAGGCTTCGAAATGAAATCACTGTACTTTTGTTATGAAATGGTCACGGTCATTCAATTACAAGAACACTCATGCCCGTTAGGTGAAAAGAGGCCGCCTGCGAATTACGTGGCAGCCTCGTGACGTATTTAGGATAGTAGAAATAAAGATTTACTTTTCTCTAAACATCAGCGCACGAATGGCGAATTGAGGCAAGATTAACTGCCGCCTCCATCTTGAAGGTTGTTGGATTAACCTGAAAAGCCATTCCAAGTTTAACCGTTTCCAAACTTCTGGGGTCTCTTTTACTTTTCCTGCGATTACATCAAGACTTCCTCCAACACCTATTGCAATCTTCGCATTTAACTTTGATTTATGATTGTGAATCCATCTCTCTGCATATGGGGCTCCAAGGGCAACCACTAATATATCAGGCTTTAACTTGCTAATTTCCTCGACAATCTTGTCTTCTTCATTTTCCTTGAAGTAACCATGGTGTCTGCCCAATATTGTCAGATCAGGATACTTTCCTTCGATAACCTCGCACACCTTTTCATTAGTGAGAGGATCTGCACCCAGAAAATAAAAGGACCATTTTCTCTTGTTCCCGGAATCAAGTAACCCTAACAACGTGTCGTACCCCGTAACCCTTTCGGGAAGATTGCCGCCTCTTACACGGGAGACCATTACAATACCAATACCATCAGCTGTAATGAGCCCTGCTTCATCAATGATGGATCGTAATGAATTATCCTTCTGACAGGCGATGGTGATCTCAGGGTTAACCGTTATGACATGGAAAAGTTCTGCTCTATTCTCTTCAATAACATCCGAAAGAACCTCTATTGTACGGTCTAACGTCAATTTAGGGAATTTAACTCCCATCACCTTGGCGTATTTCTCCATAGTGGTTAGTCCACCTTCGTTAAACATGTTTGCTATATTTTAACATGGGTGATATAAAGACGCTATATTTCTGGGGGCTAGAGTAACCGTCTCTTATTTATTGCGGAGTTGTTCCGCCAAACCGATTAGTATTCCTTCAACTCCGCGAATGTAGCAGAGCCGATACGAGTCCTTGTACTGAACCACTTCGCCAACGAGCTGAGCACCGCGCTTTGTGAGTCTGGATACCATGTCGTCAATGTCTTCAACGGCGAACATAACCCGCAGATAACCGAGGGCATTCACCGGAGCGGTTCGGTGATCGGATATGGCAGGTGGGGTAAGAAATCGCGAAAGCTCAATTCGGCTATGGCCATCCGGAGTAACCATCATTGCAATCTCTACACATTGTGAACCCAGCCCGGTTACGCGACCAGCCCATTCACCTTCGATAGTAGCTCGCCCTTCGAGCTTCAAGCCAATTTCCTCGAAGAAAGGGATTGTTTCATCAAGGGATTCAACAACAATGCCAACATTGTCCATTCGTAGTAAATTGTTTTTTGCCATAGTTTTATCCCCTTTTGTGTACGAATTTATGATCTGATCATCTTCATTTTGCGAATGAATAACTACATGAATACATCTTTGTACCATAACCCTGCGAAGAGAAATGAATTGAAGTGCCCTTATTTGTTTGAAAAGCAAAACCTCTGCATCAATATATGTATACTTTTTGCGGACATTAGACTGTATTTATCCGAAAGATGATTTTGTAGCAATTTTGCTGAATCTACAACTGTTTTTTGGTTGTCAGGAAAGCGATCAACTTCATCTAACAAAAATTTAATCTTTTCAATACCCAACATACTTGTAGTCCCTAGACGTATTGTTAAACCATTTGAATTTTCTTCAATAATACGGTTAATTTCAGGCCAATCTAATTCCATTTCTATTCACCTCTACTATCATATGACTTTGAAGTTTCCGTTATAATTACTCCAATATTGACCTGAATACAGTTCTTTGTGCGATTTGGTGATTCTTACGATATCTATACCAGTCAGACTAACTGGGTAGGAGATTTGTACATGAAAATTTCCGTTCACTTCCGTCACAATACCTCCCATAATATCGTGCCTATCCCCTTTAGGATAAAAGCAAATACTATCTCCCACGCAAATTTCTTCTGGAAGTGATCCTTCAGTGAAGTGTCCTGTTTTTGTCCCAATATATCCTTGAAATATAGACTCATCTTTGTATAAGGAAAGTAACCTTTCCGACATGAATACCATCTCCTGACTTTTTCCAGTAGGAATAATAATTCAATGACCCGCCGGGGAGGCGGGTCATATGTTTATTCGGGAACCTGTTCTTCAGACGCCGATGAATTTATTATACAGCAATAATAAATTATGGGCACCAGGCTGCAGCGACACAAAAAACCTGCCCCGGCATCCGGATGCAAGCAGCATCCCGGCCTGAGGCAGGTTGAGTTATGTCCTCGTCCTTCAATTACACCAAGGCTTTCGCCAATACGCCCTGCTCCGCCGCGGCACCGTATCCCAACTTCCGGAAGAAGCCGTTGTCCTTCAGCTTCGGAGAGACGCTGATGCGCTTCACGCCCAACTCTCCGGCACGCTTCTCCGCCGTCTCCACCAGCATGGCGCCGATGCCCGAATCCCGGTGCTCCGGTGCGACGCATAGCGCCTCCACCCGGCGACCTTCCTCCGACTGGTCCAACAGGATGGCTCCTACGATCTGGGAACGGTATACGGCCACATAGGCAAGACGCTCGTTCATCCGGCGGATGATTCTCTCCTTGGAGTAAGCATCGGCCCCTTCTTCTAACTCGGCCGGAGTGGCCGCAGCCAGAGCTTCCGGCAGACTCTCCCGGATGAGACGGGAGACCGCCTCGGCATGTGCGCTGGAGAAGCAAGTAACTACAAGATCGTGGTCCATCTTCATCGATTGATCGCCCTTTCCGCTCGTTTTCTCCACGATAAGGCAATCCGTTCCATCAGGAAATGAAGATTGTCACTTTTTTCACAAAGTCCCCCGCCATCTTCATCTCACCTCTACGGCAAGAAGCCATGCCCGGCCGACCCGGCTGAGGCACGCTGCATCTGCCATGCCACCGGCGATTGCCTCTACTCCCCATGCAAAAAAAGCCCAAGCAGGCTAGACTACAAGTCTAACCCGCTTGGGCTTTGTGCTTACTGGACGTTAAACTCCGCGTTCGACTGAATCTCCTCGCTGCTCTTCACGCGCATGGCCGGGGTGCCGGCATGGCGGCGCAGCATGCGGAGGCCGTCCACGACGGCGTCCTTCACCTGGTCCAGGATCAGCGCCGGGCCTTGGCGGGTGGCGACGGCTACGCTGTGCAGCTCCAGACCGCGCACATGCTTGCAGAGGATGCCTTCGCCCGCCATTACCAGGTTCTCGCGGACCATGTCCGGTTCGCCCCCCTGCTCGTTGGGATCATCCGTCATCTCGATGCGGATGTGCTGCAGGGACAGGTTCTCGATGGGTCTCTCCGGAAGCCCGTAGATGAAGCCTGCTGCCGCCTTGCAGTTCAGCGCCGTAATGTTGCTGATGCTGATGTTCTTGATGACCGGAGTCGCCTCGGTGATCGGAACGGCGTCTGGGCTCGTCATGAGCGGATTGGTCTCATCGACTCCGTGCTTGTAGAAGCCGTTGATGGCAATCGGGCAGAGCACGTCGCGCATGAAGATGTTCTGCAGCAGAATGTCCTCGGCGCCGCCGCCGCGGGCCCGGTTGGTCTTGAAGCGGATGCCCCGGTCCGTGCCCAGGAAGATGCAGTTGGAGATGGTCACGTGGCGGATGCCGCCTGCCGTCTCGCTGCCGAACACGACGCCGCCGTGGCCGTGCAGCATGGTGCAGTTGGTAACGGTCACGTTCTCCGTCGCCTTGCCGACCCGGCGTCCGTCCTCGTCGATGCCGGCCTTCAGACACAGGCAGTCGTCCCCTACGTCGAAGTGGGAGTCGGAGATGCGCACGTCCACGCAGGAGTCCACATCCAGGCCGTCGCTGTTAGGCGCGTCATACGGGTTGCGGAAGGTCACGCCGCGGATGCTCACGTGCTCGCAATAGACCAGATGCGTGTTCCAGAACGGAGAGTTGCGGAAGGTTACACCCTCCAGCACCACGTCCTTGCAATCCAGGAGCTGGATCAGCGGCGGGCGGAAGAAGACGGTGCCCCATTCCACAATGTTGCTCTTCACGCTGCCGACCAGACCCGCATTCTTCTCCACCAGCTCGTCGCGGACTTTGGACTCTGGCACCACGCCCTTGTAGCGCAGCTCCCTGTAGGCTTCCCACCAGGCTTGGCCCTGGCCGTCCAGAATGCCCTCGCCCTTGATGGCGACCTGCTCCAACCCATGTCCGTAAACCAGCGGATGATAGCCGTAGCCCTCATAGCCGGACCAGCGCGTGAAGACCGCCGGGTAATCGTCGAACCGGTCGGAGAACTTCAGGACCGCGCCGGCTTCCAGATAGAGCGTCATGTGGCTCTCCATCGCGATGGGGCCCGTCAGATACGTGCCGGCAGGAACGTAGACGGTGCCGCCTCCTTTTGCCTTACAGGCTGCTACTGCGGCACGGATCGCTTCCGAGCAGTTCGTCTGACCGTCGCCCCGGGCGCCGAATTCGGTAATATGATAAATCGCCATTCGATATTAATCCCCTTCCGAAACGTTAGATAAGTCCATCCATCTCGACGCAGGCCAGGATAAAGGCGCCTACGCCATGCAGATCGTTCTCGCTGACCGGCCGCGTCACGTAATTCTGATAGTCGCCTGCGGAGGTGCCGATGCAGATCTCCGGCACAACCAGGTGTCCGGCTTCGTCAAACTTCAAGCGGCTGAGGAGTCCCTTGTAGCCGGCACGTGCGGCTTCCAGCGCTTCCTCGCCTACGGCGCCATGCTTGTAAGCCTTGGCGATGGTATAGACGAAGAGGCTGGTGCAGGAAGTCTCGAGCCAGTTGTCCGGACGGTCGCCCTTGTCCACCACCTGATACCACAGGCCGGAGGCCTGATCCTGGAACCGGATCAGCGCACGGGAGAAATCACCAAGCACCCGGGTCAGGTCCGCACGAGCGGCGTGGTCCTTCGGCAGCTCGTCCAGGAAGTCAGCGACGGCGATGCCGTACCACCCCAAGGAGCGGCCCCAGAATTCCGGGGAACAGCCGGTTTCCGCGTTGGCCCAAGGCGCACGGCGGGTTTCGTCCCAAGCGTGGAAGAGAAGACCGGTGTTCGGGTCATACATGTTTTTGCGCATGAGCTGCTCTTGGTAGGCCACCATGTCGAACAGGGAGCTGTCGCCGAACCGGTTGGCGTACTGCACCGCGAACACGCCGCCCATATACAAGCCGTCCAGCCACATCTGGTACGGATATTTGTCCTTGTGCCAGAACCCGTCCTCGGAGGTGCGGTTGATGGTGTCGAACAGCGAGCGGAGCTTGAAGGAGGCCTTGCGGTAGCGGGCGTCCTCTTGGCCGAACTGCTCATCCAAGGCCAGCAGCAGGAGACCCGGCATGATGGAGTCCAGCTGGTCGCGCTCGAACAGGAGACCGCCGTAAGGGTCGATCAGCGCGTCGGCATAGCCCTTCGGATAGGTCAGATAAGCCTCCGTTCCTAGCTTCTCCCAGACTTTCAGCATTCCATACAAAAAGATCCCCTGGTGGTAATGCCACCGGTTAGCGGGCGGAAGGTCCGCCGGCTTCGGAAATTTGGCCATCAAGGCGTCACAGGAGGCCTTGGCCCACTCCACCGGCTTGATGTCCGTGCGGTTCGTTACGGCTTGAAGCGTGGTTGTCATTGGGATTCCATCCTTTCTATTGGCGGTTCGGATCAATCTCTACTTTCCGGAGAACACGTGTGCAGGTGCATGGAGCGGCACGGGAGAATCGGCCAGACGCCGCAGCAGGGTGCGGATCAGAAGCGCCTGGGTTCCTGCGTTCATATCTCCCTCTACCTTGCCGAGACCGATCGGCACGGCCTTCGGCATGTCCGGATACCATTCGTCCTCTTTTACCTGGGCCACATTAGGAGCTGGCGGGGAGCGGTGGTGCTCCCGGGAGAAGCCGCCGTCGGGCCGCTTCAGCTTCTTGATGTTCGCAAGCGTAATCTCCAGAATCTCGGCAAAATCCTCCTCGAGGATATGGAAGTTCTCCATCTCCGAGAGCAGGTCAATCGGATTGCGGATGTAGCACATATCCTTGGCGAACTCGGTCCGCAGGCAGTGCAGGATGCTCTGGTAGATCAGCTCCTGGCGCGGCACAGGCATAGCGAAGGTCCGGTAGAAGGTCAGCAGCTTGAAGGTTCCCGAGATGCGGACGTAGGGGGCACCTTGTCCCCACAGGCCGGTCTCCTTGTCCTGGATCCGGTCCAGGAAGGCGAAGGCAGTGGCCAGATAAGGCTTCCGATCCTCCTCCGGCAGGGCACGGATATAAGGGGCGGAATTGCAGAGGCGGTCACAGCCTCTCCAGCTGTTGCACAGCTCCACGTTCTCCAGCCATTGCAGGTACGTCTCCGGCGACTCCATATAAGCCGGGGCATTCTGCACGGAAGGCAGCGGGTACAAGGGGGCGGCGCCCAATTTGTGCAGGGAGTGGGAGCTGTAGCCGATGGCCCGGCCCACCATCACCTCATCCAGACGCATGTTCGGATCTTCATCGTAGAAGTAACCCGACGGATCCTGCTTCCCTTGGAAGAAACGGATCAGGCCGTTCTTGATCTCCTCGGGGAGGCGCTCCAGAATGCCGGCTCGCTCCATGATGTTGACCGCCTGGGCGGTGGATTCGATGTCCGGGATGAAGGCGCCGGACTCCTTGGAGCTGCGGGCGTAGAAGAAGCCGCCGCTCTTCGGATCATACTGGCCCTCCAGCCATTCGAAGAAGCCCTCGAACAGCTGATCCATGGCGGCCAGAGCCTGGTTTTTGCGGGTGTCGCATTCGTGTTGCCGGTTCATTACATCCATCTCCTTCACGGGAATATGACATTCGTGCCGCTTGCGGCGCCATCCGTTGATGAAAGCAGGGATATCTCGATGTCCGGTTACGGTAAGGGCTGATACTGGAAGCGGTGGAAGACAGCGGTTCCGTCCCCCGTAATGTCCAGGCCGATCCGGAGGCTCAGGAAGAGCCCCAAGGTGTTGTGATGGAAGCCGGAGGCGTCCACTACCTTGTCGTACTTGCTCCAATGAGCGCCGTCTGCGCTGTAGTAGAAGCTCACGATATGCCGGTCGTTGCGGATCCGAAGCCAGCCGCGATCGGTCCCGAGCCCCGCATAGGAGTAAGTCTTGAAGGAGCGCAGATGCCGGACCCCCTTGGCAGATAGGGCGATGCCCAGATAATGCTCCGGGCTGTAGTACAGCAGGAGCCGCCCTTCGGCGTCGCCGGTCACGCTGACCTCCAGCGTCACCTCGTAGCTCTTGTGGGCCGTCATATAGAGCAGCGGGCTCCGGCCGGCTTCGGAGCCGGACCCTGCAGCCGTCAAGCCACCGGACGGAAGCACCCGGAACCTTGCTTCGGGCAGTGCCTCGGGGCTCTGCCACGCCAGGTCCAGGCGGCCCTTGTCGAAGCGGTCCTCATACGGATCCGAAGAAGTCACGAAGTCCAATCCCGTCCCGTTCAGAACGGGCTCCTGCGAACGGAGCTTGAACCAGCCGTCCTCCGTCCATTCCACGGCTTGGAGCAGCGTCTGCCGGCCCACGGTGGCAAAGCCGTTCTCGTAGGCATGATAGACGACGTACCAGTCGCCCTCCGGCGTATCGATCAGCGAGGCATGGCCCCTCGACCACCAGCGCTCCGCCGCCGATTCCGTATGGACCACCGGATTGTACGGGGAATGCTCCCACGGCCCCCAAGGAGTCCGTGAGCGGGATACGGCCGCCATATGGCTGGTGGGCGGTCCGGCGGTGCCGCCGATGGCGATGGTCAGATAATACCAGCCGTCCTTGTGCATCAGCTTCGGCCCTTCCATGCTATAGGCCTCCACCACCCAATCGTCGGGGTAGCGCCAGCCCTCGTACACCTTCTGCGGCTCGCCGGTTACGGACAAGCCGTCATCCGCCAGCCCGATAATATAGCCGTCGGAGATGTGCAGATACCGTCTTCCGTCCGGTCCGACCACATGACCCGGGTCGATGCCCTTGATCTTCAGGTCCACTGGAGCGCTCCACGGGCCCAATGGGGAAGGAGCGGACACCACCCAATTGGTCCGGTTGGCCGGGAAGTAGATATAGAACATGCCGTTGTGGTGAACGAAATCCGGAGCCCATACGTCTCCGATATACTCCGTCAGAGCCGCCGAAACCGGCTTCCAGGACACCAGATCCTTGGAATGCCAGATGATCAGTCCGGGCAAGGACTTATAAGAAGTGTGCGTCATGTAGTAATCGCCGCCGACACGGATCACCGACGGGTCAGCATAATTCCCCGGAATGATTGGAATGATAGTGTGGTTATTGACTGTCATAGAACCATCCTCCAATCTGTTATTCTTAAACCGAATAACAAGAAAGTATAATTTCATCAGAAAATAACAAGGTTTTATTCATATTCCAGTTATATCGTTACGATTATACTTCTCCACATTCGATTCGTAAATGCTTTGACGAACTTTTTTTCCATCGATCGGCACCCTTGTAACCACATCGCCACAGGCGAAAGGCGGTTCCGTCAACTTCCAAGCTGATGATTACCCCGGTAATGACCAGTGATTATTCCCAGCCACGCACGACCTGTGGTATAGTGACGACGGACAACATGTTTACGAAGGAGGAGCAATCCATGGCTTACGGCACACTGGCTCACGTCCCCGGCAAAAAACCGCTGGCGGAGCTCGTCGGCAGCTTGAAGCAGCACGAGGAGCTGGATTTCGTCCAGCTTGCCTTATCCAAAGCGGTGGCGGACATCGACACCGGACTGGGCAAATTAAACCCGGGGTTGGCGAACCGTATCGCCACCCACTTCCGCGAGGCGGGCATCCGCATCGGCGTGCTCGGCTGCTATATCAACCCGGTTCATCCGGATCCGGAGGCCCGCCGCAAGGAGATCGAGCGGTTCAAGGAGCACATCCGCTTTGCCCGCTGGCTGGGCTGCCCCATCGTCGCCACTGAAACGGGCGATCTGTCGCTTCACGAGGAGGATGCCGGCTGGGAGATTCTGCGGGAGACGGTCAAGGAGTTGGCCCGGGAGGCCGAGGTATGGGGCGTTACCGTCGGGCTGGAGCCCGTCAGCACCCACACGCTGAGCACGCCCGAGAAGATGCGCCGCATCTTGGATGAGGTGCCTTCCCCCACCCTCGGCGTCGTATACGATCCGTGCAATCTGATCGACAAGAACGATCTGGACTCCCAGGACGACATGATGGATCGCTCCTTCCGGCTGTTCGGCGACCGGATCGTCCTTGTCCACCTGAAGGACGTGATCCGGACGGAAGCGGCTCCGGGCTGGGACTATGTCAAGGCGGGACACGGCTTGTTCCACACGGAAGCCTTCCTTACCCGTCTGCGGGAGTACAAGCCATACGTGGATATCTCCCTGGAGGCACTGAAGGAGCCGGAGATCAACGACAGCATCCGGTTCGTCCGCCGGCTGAACCAAGAAGGCTAAAAACAAACAGCGGTCGGACAGGAAATCTCCTGCGCCAACCGCTGTTTTGTTGTACTAGACCGGTATCTGGACCGTGAACGTGCTGCCCTGCCCCGGGATGCTGGCGGCTCGGATCGTTCCGTTGTGGCTCTGCACGATCCATTGGGCGATGGACAGCCCGAGACCATGGCCGCCCGACTGCCGGGTCCGGGATTTGTCCGCCCGGTAGAACCGGTCGAAGATCCGGGGCAGATCCTCCTGGGAGATCCCTGCTCCGGTATCGCTGACGATCAGGACCAGGGACCGCCCCGGATCCTTGCCCTCATCCCGGAGCTCGACGCGGACCGCTCCCCCCTCCGGCGTATATTTAACCGCATTGTCCAAGAGAATGTACATGAGCTGCTTCAGCCGCTCCAAATCCCCGACGGCCGGCAGGCTCTCCGGAATTAGCGCCTCCAGGCGCACCCCCTTCGATTCCGAAACCGCCTGCATCGCTTCCGTCACGCTTCGGGCCGGTGGACCGAAGTCGAAGCTCTCCCTCATGATCTGATGCTCCGTCGAATCGGAGCGGGCTAGCGTCAGCAGGTCGCCGGTCAGCTTCGCCATACGCTTCACCTCGTCCTTCATCGTTGCCGTCAGCCTGCGGACGAAGGGGTCCGTCTCCTCCGACTGCTCCAGCTCCAAGGCCTCCACCGAGGATTGGATGACAGACAAGGGCGTGCGCAGCTCATGGGAGGCATCCGCTACGAATTCCCGCTGGAGCCGATAGGACCGGCGAACCGGGATCATCGCCCGGCGGGACAACGCATAGCTGATCCACAAGGCCCCTGCGAAGAACATCAGCGCGATTCCGCACAGCACGAGCAGCATCCAATTCAGGAGCTCATAGCTGTAGGATACGTTCAGGCCGATATATACGGAGCCCACCTGAGTTTCCCCCAGCATAATGGGACGTCCCGTCACCAACAGCCGAATCTGACCCGACTGCCCCTTCTGAAGAATCTGCCGGTACGCTCTCGGCCCTCTCCGCTCGTCGGGGGAGCCCGGGGTGTAGCTGATGGTGGTCTCCCGGATCTTGCTCTCGCTCCCCGTCCAGCTCTGGATGGCGGCCATGAGCGGCGCCTTATCCCACCGGCCGGCTTCCATCGATTGGATCAGCTGCCCCTTACTGCCCAAGATGTAGGTGAACAACTGGTTCTCCGACCCTGCCATAATGTCCGGATTGTTCTTCAGCTGCCCGTCCAGAGTACGGACCATCCGCACATGGTTCTGCACCATGCGCTGCTGCCGGTCGGCCAAGGCGCGGAGCTCCTGATTCTGGTCGCTGATGATCATATACCGGAGCAGCATATAGACGATTCCGACGAACAAGGCGAGGAAGGAGATCAACACCCCGCTGTATAAGAGCGTCAGCCGCCGTTCGGTTTTCCGGAACAGCTCATCTCCCCATAAGCCCCGCCACCAACGCATCCATTTAGTTCTCAAGCTTGTATCCCACCCCACGGACACTTTGGATCATCTCCTCCAAGCCGAAGGTTTCCAGCTTCTTGCGGAGGAGCTTGACGGTCGCATCCACGATTTTGGCCGATACGTCGGCATCGTATCCCCAGATCCGGTCCAGCATCAGTTCCCGGGTCAGCACCTGTCCTTGATTCGCCGCCAACAGATCCAGGAGTTGGAATTCCCTCGGGGTCAGCTGGATGCTCTCCCCCTCCCGCTGCACGGTGAAGCTGTTGCGGTCCAGCGTCAGACTGCCGATCGGCATCACCTCCTGGATAAGAGGCGCGTAATTCCGGCGTGTGAGTGCCCGGATCCGGGCCAGCAGCTCCTCCAGCTCGAAGGGCTTCACCAGATAGTCGTCCGCCCCCGCATCCAGACCGTCCACCCGGTCCTTCAGGGAGTCCTTGGCCGTCAGCATCAGGATGGCGCCCTGATAGCCGGTTTTTCGCAGCTTGCGGCAGGTATGGATCCCGTCCCCGTCCGGCATCATCCAATCCAGGAGCAGGATATCGTAATGGGAGGCCGTGGCGTAATCGTAGGCATCTCGGCCCGACATTACCCACTCCACCCGGTAGCCCGCTTTGCGGTTCAGCATGTGGGACACCAGCTCCCCCAAGCGCTCGTCGTCTTCCGCCAACAGAATGTTCATCCGCTCTCACCCTCCTTCCTTCGCCTATCTCCACACAGGATAACACCCGGAGATGAATTTAAGATGAAAAAAACGCCGCCGAACCGGTTTCTTTCACCGTAATTTCACCAATCTCCGATAAAGTGGGATCATGCGGTTCACCGCTACCATCCCTTTACATAAGGAGAGATGAGATCATGAGAAAAATGTTGTCCGTCACGTTAGGAATCGCCTTGCTCGCCGCAGCAGGCACCGCATATGCCGCCACCACCGACGGCACCGGCACCGGCTCCACCGATTCGGCGGCTCCGCCGGCCGCAGCCGCCAAGCCCTTCGGCAAGGACATGGGCAAAGGCATGGGCAAGGGAATGATGAACATGGGCGCAAGCAAAGGCGCCGTGGCCGGGAACAATACCGAGCTGCTGGCCCTCTTGGGTCTGGACCAGGCGAGCTTGTCCCAGGAGCTGGCGGCGGGCAAGTCGCTGGCCGCCATTGCAGAGGCCAAGGGTATTGCCAAGGATAAGGTGGTCGAGCTCCTGTACAACCAGGAAGCCGCCCGTCTGGACCAGCTGGTGAAGGACGGCAAGGTGACCCAGACCTTCGTCGACCAGCAGAAGGCCGCCCTGAAGGACCGCATTACCGCCATGGTGGAGAATCCCGGATACGGCAGGCACGGCAAGATGGGCGCCGGTACGGACATGGGCAAGGGCATGGCCGGTCATATGGGTAAGGGCCGCGGCGGCATGGGCTTCGGCAATCTGACTGAGGCTGCCGGTATCCTGGGCCTGACGGAGCAGGAGCTGAAGACCGAGCTGCAGTCGGGCAAGTCCTTGAGCGAGATCGCCCAGAATAAGGGCATCTCCGAGGACCAGCTGGTCAACTCTCTGCTGGAGAAGGCCAAGGAGCGCATCAAGGAATACGTTGGCAAGAAGGGCCAAGCTCCCGCCGCCAAGACCCCGGCCAAAACTCCGGCCGCTACCGGAGACGCAGCCAGCTCCTAAGCGTTAACAGAAATAGCCCCGAAAGGGGCTATTCTCTGCGAGCGCGGACCTCGTGCGCTACAATATAGCTCCGAAAGGAGCTATTATCATGATGCGTTGTCTGTTCAAGTCGATCTAAACAAGAAATAGCCCCGAAAGGGGCTATTTCTGTAAGTGGATGCGTGGAGCGGCGCAAAATAGCACTTTGGGGAGCTATTTTCTTGAGGCATTCGCCTGTCAGGCGGTGCTTTGCCAAGGAAATGCGGCAACCGTTGGATTAACGGCTGTACTCCCCTAGGAACTCCTGCAGGGCTTGCCGGACCTCCTCCGGTGTCTCCAGCTCCAGAATCCGCTCCGCCAGCCGGATGCAGTCCTGCCGGTTCAGCCGGGTCACCGTTTCCTTCACCCTGTGAAGGGCGGACGGCGACATGCTCCATTCGTGCAGGCCCAGACCGACCAAGAGCGGTGCCGCCAGAGGGTCGCCGGCCATGCTGCCGCACATGCCGGTCCAGATCCCGGCCCGGTTCGAGGCGTCGATGACGGTCTTGATGAGCCGGATGACGGCGGGATGGAAATAATCGTATAAGTTCGCGACCTTCTCATTCATCCGGTCCACCGCCACCGTGTACTGCACCAGATCGTTGGTGCCGATGCTGAAGAAGTCCACCTCCTTGGCGAACTGGGGAGCCAGCAGGGCAGCGGAGGGAATCTCCACCATAATGCCCAGCTCCACCTTCTCGCCCATCGGCTGGCCTTCGGCAGCCAGCTCCTGCCGGACCTCCTCGGCCAGAGCCTTCGCCCGGCGCCATTCGCCCAGACCCGAGATCATGGGGAACATGATCTTGACGGTGCCGAAGGCGCTGGCCCGATAGATGGCCCGGAGCTGGGTACGGAACAGGTCCGGACGATCCAGGGTCAGACGGACAGCCCGGTACCCGAGGAACGGGTTCAGCTCATGGGGCAGCTCCAGATAAGGCAGCTCCTTGTCTCCGCCGATGTCCAGCGTGCGGATGACCACCGGCTTGCCCTGCATGGCTTGGGCCGCTGCCTTGTAGGCTTGGAACTGGGTGTTCTCGTCAGGCATGACGGTTCTGCTCATGAAGAGGAATTCCGTCCGGTACAGCCCGACGGCCTCGGCCCCCTTCTGGAGCAGGCTCTCCGCCTCCGCCGGGGTGCCGATGTTGGCGGCGATCTCCACGCGGAAGCCGTCGGAGGTGACGGCCGGCTGCTCGGAGAACCGCTTCAGCCGCTCCAGCTCCTCCCGCTCGGCTAACATTAGGCTGCGGTACCGCTCCACGGTTGCCGCCTCGGGGTGCAGCAAACATTCTCCCGTGGAGCCGTCCAGAATGACGGTCGCCCCGTCCGGCACTCCGTCCAGCGCGTTCCCCAGTCCGAGCACGGCCGGAATCCCCAGAGAGTTGGCCAGAATGGCCGTATGGGAGGTTTTCCCGCCGATTCTCGTCATGAAGCCAAGTACTAGAGCCGGATCCAGCTGTACCGTATCGGACGGTGTCAGATCCTCGGCGATTAGAATGGACGGCTCCTTGATATCGGTTAACCGGTTGCCCCCATTGCCCACTAGCTTCGCCGTCAGCCGGCCGCCAACGTCCCGGATGTCCGCTGCGCGCTCCTTCATATAGTCATTGGGCATGTTCTCGAAGATGGCCGCGATGCGGGCCACGATCTTGCCCACCGCGGTCTCGGCGGACCAAGCGTCCTTCGAGATCAACTGCTCCATCGGAGGGTAAAAGGTCGGATCGTTCAGGAAGCTGATCTGTCCCTTCAGGATGGCGGCCTTCTCCTCTCCCAGCGTGCTGCGGGTCCGTTCCACCAGCTCCTCCAGCTCCGACAGACAGCGGGCCTTGGCATGGCGGAGGCGGGTAAGTTCCTCTTCCGCATTGTCCGCCTTCCGCTCTTGAAGCTCGCCCGGCTTCACCGGGTTGTAGACGAAGGCGGTGCCGATGCGCACCCCTGCGGATACGCCGATGCCTTGATACCGGATCTCCGTCATTCGCCGAACCCGCTTTCCACCAGCTCGGCCAGTGCGGCAACGGCTTCCGCCTCATCGGGGCCTTCCGCGGAGATGGAGATGACCGCATCCTTGGACAGGCCCAGGGTCATGAGGCCGAGAATGCTCTTGCCGTCGACGGCTGTATCGGTGCCCTCGGGCTGGATGGTGACGGAGGACTGGTAGGCACCCGCTTTTTCGGTGAACAGCTGGGCCGGTCGGATATGGAAGCCGGATTCGTTCCGGATGGTGACTTGTCTGGTATGCATGGGGATTCTCCTTCCTTAGATCGTGCTTAGCAGCTTCATCAGGTCCTGAGGCTTCTCCACCTGCATGAGCTGGCTGCGGAACTCTTCATCGATGAGCTTGCGGGAGATGGCGATCAGAATCTTCAGATGATCATTGCCCGCCGCTTCCTCCGGCACGGCGATCATGAAGACGGCCGTGACCGGGTTGCCGTCCAGAGAGGCCCAGTTCACCGGCTCCTCCAGCTTGGCGAAGGCGATGCCCGCTTTGGCCGCTCCCTTGGACTTGCCATGGGGAATGGCCACGCCGAAGCCGATTCCGGTAGAGCCGGTCTGTTCCCGGCTCAGTACGGCCTCCACAAATGCGGATTTATCGGACAGGACGCCGTTCTCGGCCAAGCGTCCGGCCATCTGCTCGATAACCTCCAGCTTCGATTCGGCCTTGAGCGGAATAAGGACGGATTGTTCATGGAGCAATTCAGTGATGTTCATAGGAGCCTCCTTCTCGGTAATGGTCGATATCGGACGGGATATAGTATTCCCTATTGTCTGGTATTCTCTGTTAGGCAGCTGCTTTGGCCGCTTCAACCGGCTTCTTGATTACGGTCAAGAGGAGCGCGGTGACAACGGTGCCGATGGCGATGGACAAGGCATACAGGGCCAGATGGCCGACCGCGTTCGGAATGGCCAGAACGAAGACTCCGCCGTGGGGAGCGCGCAGCGTGGCGCTGAACATCATGGACAGGGCGCCGGTAACGGCAGAGCCGGCCATGATGGAAGGAATGACGCGGAACGGATCGCTGGCCGCGAAGGGAATCGCGCCTTCGGTAATGAAGGAGATACCCAGTACGGAGGCGGCTTTGCCTGCATCCCGCTCATCCTTGGTGAACTTGCCGGGAGCCAGCAGCGTGGCGAGCCACAGTCCCAGGGGAGGAGTCATGCCGGCAGCCATAACCGCTGCCATCGGGCCGTACACTTGGCTGGCCAAAAGACCAACGGCGAAGGTATACGCCGCTTTGTTCACGGGACCTCCCATGTCGAAGGCCATCATGGCGCCGAGAAGCAGACCGAGCAGAACGGCATTGGCGGAGCCGATGGACTGCAGCCAGTGGGTTAATCCGTCCATCACGGCCTTGACCGGCTCGCCGATGACATAGACCATAAGAAGACCGGTGATGCCGGTAGCTAAGAGAGGAATCAAGAGAATCGGCTTCAAGCCTTCCAGGTTGCGGGGAAGCTTGATGGTATCCTTCAGCCACTTGGCTACATAGCCCGCCAGGAAGCCGGCGATGATGCCGCCCAGGAAGCCGGCGCCGATCTTGGAGGCCAGCATGCCGCCGACCAGACCGGGCGCCATACCCGGCTTCTCGGCGATGGAGAAGGCGATGAAGCCGGCCAGGATGGGAACCATCAGGGCGAATGCGGCTCCGCCGCCGATATCCATGAGAGCAGCGGCCAAGGTGCCCTGCTCCTTGAAGGCCTCGATGCCGAAGATGAAGGACAGGGCAATCAGGAGACCGCCCGCTACCGTCAGCGGAAGCATGGCGGATACGCCGGTCATCAGATGCTTGTAGGGTCCGGTACGCTTGGCGCTGCGTTCGGCCTTGCTCGCTTCCACCTGTGCGGCAAGATCGGATGCGGCAGAGGCGGAGGCGGTCTTCGCCAGCGCCTCATCCAGGAGGCCGGCCGGATTCTTGATGGCTTGGGCCACGGGCACCTTGACGACGGGCTTGCCCGCGAAGCGGCCCTCCAATACATCGGTATCGGCCGCTACGATGATGGCGTGCGCTTCGGCGATTTCCTCGGCGGAGAACTCATTCTCCACGCCGACGGCGCCGCGGGTTTCGACTTTGAGCGGGATTTGCTTCTCTTTGGCTGCTTTGATCAATGATTCGGCAGCCATATACGTATGGGCGACTCCGGTGGGACATGCGGTTACGGCAAGCAGCTTCTTCATGAAGGATATCCCCTTTATCGTCTATAGTGTGGTGCAGTATATTCAAACCGGTCTGGATTACAACCGGGACAATCCGACCAGCTCCAGCTTGCCGGCGACCTCCTCCAGTGTGCACACCTCGGTTCCCGGCTTGGAGGCCGTTACGGTTCCGGCGGCGGAGCACAGCCGGGCTATACCGTCCAGCGGCAGCCGCTGGAGAAGCCCGTGCACCATGGCGGCTACCATGGAATCCCCTGCCCCTACCGTGCTGCCTGGAGTGATGGGGAACGGCCTGGCCCGATAGGCGGCGCTTTCATCTGCGAGGATCGAGCCTTCGGCCCCCATGCTGATCTGCACCAGCTTCACGCCCTTGGCTATCAGCAGCTTGGCGGCGGCCGCCACCTCTTCCTCCGACTCCAGCTTCTCGCCCAGGTACGACTCCAGCTCGTGCAGGTTAGGCTTCACCGCATACGGGGCTGCCGCGATTCCACGCTGGAACGCTTCACCGTCCGCATCCAGCAGGACCTGCACGCCCCGGGTACGGGCCGCTTCAATCAGGATGCGGTAATAGTCCGGAGGAGCCCCAGGTGGAAGGCTTCCTCCCAGAACAGCGTAGGAGACTCCATCCAAGCCCTCCACGAATCGGGCGGTGAACCGCTGCAGCAGGTCTGCATCAACCCGGATGCCCGGCTCATTGAATTCGGTGGTGACCAGAGTCTCCGCATCCACCACCTTCAGGTTGGTCCGGGATTCTCCCGGCGCTTCCATGAATTCGGTCGGAATGTCCGCCGCGCGGAGCTTCTCTTCGATCACGCGGCCCTGGTACCCTCCGGCTATGGCCCAGGCGGCTACCGGCACGCCGAAGCTCTTCAATACCTTGGCCACATTGATTCCCTTGCCTCCGGCATCGGTACGGACATCCTGAATCCGGTTCAGCCGGCCCAATGCGGCATGGGGTACGGTAACGGTCTTATCGAGGGAAGGATTCATAGTGACGGTAATGACGTTCGGTTTCATGCTTCATCTCCTTGCAGTTCTGCGATGCTCAATTGAATGCCCGCCGCCTCCAGCTCGCCTGCGGCCAGTGCCGGGATACCGGAATCGGTAATGATCTGGTGAATCTCCTCCAAGCCGGCCACCCGGGCAAAAGAAACCTTGCCGTACTTGCTGTGGTCAGCCAGCAGGATCACCTGCTTGCCGGCCCGGATCATGAGCCGCTTCATCTCCGCCTCGGACATGGACGGAGTCGTCAATCCGGCATCGGAATCCAGACCGTTAATGGCCAGGAACACCTTGTCGACCCGAACCATTCCCAGCGTCTTCTCCGCAACGGGGCCGACCATCGCCAAGGTCTCGTGCCTGAGCGTCCCCCCCGTAAGCAGCAGATCGATATGGGGCTGGCTGCTGAGCTCCTGGGCCGCCACGATGGAATTCGTGACCACCGTCAGCTTCTTGAAGGCCTTCAGCTCCTTGGCCAGATAATACGTGGTGGAGCCCGCATCCAGCAGGATGCTGTCCCCCTCCCGGACCATAGCCGCCGCTGCTCGGGCGATGGCTTCCTTCTGCTTGCGGAGCCGGTCCTCCTTCTCATTGAAGGGCGGCTCGGTATTGTCGCTCAGCACCGCAACGGCCCCGCCGTGGGTGCGCTTCAGCTGCTTGGAATCCTCCAGATCCTTCAGGTCCCGGCGGACTGTGGATTCGGAGACCTGGAACGCCGCGGCCAGCTCCTGAACCGATGCCCGCTCGTGGGTCTGCACATAATCCCGGATCTTCAGCTTCCGTTCTTCCTCGAACAACATAACCCTCCCCCTCTCTTATGCTTATTCATGCTCGAATTAGGCTGTTTCCATGTATATACGCGGGTATGCGAGAGTGAATGTAATCGTTTGTGACCATTTACTGCTTGATTATGATTTTATATGACCATTTGTGATTTGTAAAGCGCTTTTATTCTGTAATTCAGTCACGTTCGATCACCACCCACTCACGCCACGAGCCCGAACAGGAAAAAGCCCTTCCGTCTCCTCTTCAGGATACGGAAGGGCTTCCCGCCCTCTTGCTGCTTCGTATGGCATGGCGTCAAGAGTCTACTTCACGGCCATGACGCTTCCCCCGGTCAGCCGGACCAGGTCATCGGGGCCAAGCGGGAACACCGACTTGGGGTGCCCTGCTGCGGCCCATAATTCCCGGTGGAGGAACAGGTCCTCGTCGATGATGATGCGGATGGGCCTGACATGCCCCACCGGCGATACGCCGCCGATGGCGAAGCCCGTGCTCTCGCGGACAAAGACGGCGTCTGCCTTCGAGAGAGTCTCCTCCAGCAGGCGTCCCACCCGTTCCTCGTTGACCCGGTTGGTGCCGCTGGCCACGACCAGGAGCGGCTCTCCGCTGCCGGCCAGACGGAAGACGATGGACTTGGCGATCTGGGCCACGGAGCAGCCCAAGGCGTCGGCCGCCGCCTGCGCGGTCCGGGCGCTGTCAGGCAGGAAGCGGACCTGCCCCTCATGCCCGGCTGCCCTAAGCGCCTCCTGGACCCGCTCCGCCCCTTCGTTCCACTCGTCGCTCATACGGGAAACGCCATGGTGGTCATCAGACTGTTCTCCGCCTGGGTCGCATCCAATCGGCTGTATTGGACGATGACCGGCACATTGCTTTCCACCTCCAGGGCATAGGGAACGCCCTTCGGTATCTTGTGTCCATCCTTCTCCAGACGGTCCGTCCGGAAATGGCCGGTTCGGCGGGCCGGCAGCAGGATCTCGATCCCTTCGATCGGATCCCGGTCCTCGAAAAAGACGTTCACCCGAAGTCTGGCATCCTCCATGCCCGTATTCAAGACGCAGATCGCCTCGTGGCTGATCAGCTGTCCGGAGCTTACGGTTGGAATGTAGCTGTCCGGAATGTACCAGCTGCGGTGTCCTTTGGCTAATGACATCTATCCTGCACCTCCGACTGTATGGGCTTCGCCCTAATCCTTCCATTCGATCATACGCCCGATTCCCCTGGAAGGACAATCCCCCTAACGGAGAATCTTCCCCTCCGATCCGGGGGAAGGCGGTTAAGCCCCGCTCCTGCGAATTCCCCGGACGATGAGAAGAAGGAGCGGCAGCAGGAAGCCGAACACGGAGCATAGGGGACTCCAGCTTTCCAGGGCGAATCTCTGGAAGTAGATAATATTGGGGGCGATCAGGACAGACAGCCCCAGTACCAGCAGACCCAGCGGGTAAGTCAAGGATCGGTATGTCTTCAAGCCGAGCATCTCGGCGGCACTGGTTGCCGTGGCATAGAAGCAGATGATGATCTTCATGAAGAGGGTGATGAACATAAGGCCGCCCGACAGAACCTCCACCCGCTGGATGAACTTGCCGATCTGAATCTTCTCCGCCAGCCCGTAGATCGGATAATTCAACTGGCTGGTGAAGTCCGCCCCTAGAACCGCAATGGCAAGGAAGGCGTTCATGGCCAGAATCCCTCCTCCGATCCATACTCCCGTTCGGAGATTTTGGCCGACGTACTGCGTCTTGGCCACATAGGGAGTGATCGTCAGGAAGACGATCAGATCCATATAGGGGATGCCGAACAAGGGATACAAGCCGAACAGTACCGGCCGCATCCCTTCCTCAAGCACAGGTGTCAGACGGGACAGATGGATCTCCGGCAGCAGAAAAGCGGTCAGGATGATGAAGAACATCATGATCCAGGGGATTAGAATTTCTGCCGTCCGTGCGAAAACCTCCAGTCCCAGGCGAGCCCCCATGACCACCACCAGCAGCATGGCCAGCTCTGCGGCTTGGATCGGCGTTTCCGTAATGATCAGGGTGGTGAGGAAATCCCCGATGATCCGAACCAGCGCAGACGTCAAGAGAAGGAAGAACAGGACGAACAGGAGCGCAACCAGCTTCCCGGGCCACTTGCCCAGGATCCGCTCACACTTCTGCGCCAGACTCAGCTCCGGATCCCGATGAGCCAGCACGCCGCACAGCCAAGCGAAAAACAGCCCGATGCTGATGGCCAAAAGCCCGGAAATCCAGGCATCCCGCTTGGCTTCCATGACCAAGAGGGGGGGCGCGATCAGCGTGGAGCTGCCGATTAGAAACATGATCACCAGAATCGTAAACTGGCTGTTGGTGATGACTCCTTTTTCCATCCGGAATCCTCCTTATCCTAGAGGGCATGCACCCACCGGTATACCGGGCTGAAGAGAGCGATAAGACCGTCCACCGGATTCGGCAGCGGTACCCGTAAGGCTTGTGCGATCGTCAGTCCGGCCGCCATGGCCAGCAGCACGGAGAAGACGGCCAGCTCTCTTCGCCGTTTTTCCCGGAGTATCCCCGGCACCTCCAGCAGCACGATGATGACGCACGCCAAGACAATCATTAATCCGCTTAGCATCCTACTTCCCCTCCTCCTTGTGAGTGAAGGACCGGTTGACGGTGCCTGTCCGCCGGATCTTCACATCCGACATCAGCTTCACCTCCAGATTGGTGAATTGCTCGTCCCAATCCTTCTTCAGGGTCTTCCAGGCTTGGGGATCGGAGTGATGGATCGCATCGCCGAATCCGAAGATATCCGATTTCAGCTTCTTGGCCTTCGCGACAGAGGCTTCCAATATCTCTAGATTCCTCTTCTCGACCTCCTCCTCCATCCGCCGGATCGTTCCGGGATCGGTAATATCGACCTGACAGGCAACTTCCCCGATGTTCACCTCAATCTCCAACCGTACCTCCACGGATGGTTTCCCTTGCACCACCTTGCCCTTCACGTGAGACTTGGAGTGGAGAATCTCCACCCCGAACCTGCCGCCGTCGGGACAATTAATCGGGCCTACGGTACTTTTCACATGATTCGTAATGTAGTTGTATCCCTTGCTCTCGCTCTCGTTGAGCCAGCCCACCAGCTTGTCCTTCCGGAAGACAGCGATGTCCTGGTATTCCAATTGGGCATACGCACGAGTCCGGTCCACATTCTCCCGGGTGCCGCTCTTGGACTCATCTCCGAACAAGACAAGCCCGGTCAGCACAGGCTGCCTCCCCCCGTCACTGGACAAGCCTTCGATCAGATCGTCCAGCTGGACGGCCAAGGTAGGCGCCCATGACTTCTGCGAAGTCTGCAGCGAGGAATTCATCTTGTTGGCCGGAATCTTCTCCAGCGCGGTGACATTCTCCAGCATCTCCCGCGCGGGCCGGTTGCGGCTGATTACCACGTAGAAGTCCTTGCGGAACTCATTGTCCCGGTTGATGAAATCCAGCGTCTTGGAGATCCCTTCCTTGGCCACCGCCTCACTCAGCACCAGCATCTGGAGATGGGGAAAATAAAGACGGCGCGGGGTCACCTTCGTCATCTTCCGGACCGTCTCGAAGATCTGCTCGCCGGTCTCCGAATAGACGGCGACGGGAGTGCGCCAAGTGCTGGATTGCCTGGATGCGATCTCGGCAGGCTCCACGACCTGTACGCTTACCTGGTACCCCTGTTCTGCTTTGTCGATCGACATGGCCACCACCAGCGCCAGATCGTTCAGCTCCCTGCGGTTCCAGCAGCCGGACAGGAAGAGGAGACCGATCAGAAGCGCGGCAAGGCCGCAGCACCTCTTCACATGAACCACCCTCCGGCCTCTCATGATTTCTTGTGCTTGGGCCCTGCCCCCGTCCGGATCACATTCTTCTGGCTGATCAAGCGGGGACGGGAGATCAGCCCCCAGAAGGGAACCCGGAGGATTGCATCCTTCTGGTCCTCCGCGACGTAGGGGCCGAACGGAGCCATATAGGGGACGCCGAAGGACCGCAGAGAGGTCAAGTGCAGCAGCAGTGCCAGGAGGCCCAGCGTGATGCCGTAGAGGCCGAAGGAACCGGCCAGCCCCATCATGACGAACCGGAGCAGCCGGACGGAGATGGCCAGGTTGACGGAAGGAAAGACAAAGTTGGAGATGGCTGTCAGCGAAACGACGATGACCATCGAGGCCGAGATGATTCCCGCCTCCACCGCCGCTTGGCCGATGACCAGCGCCCCTACGATGGATACGGCTTGGCCGATGGCGCGGGGCATCCTGACCCCGGCTTCCCGGAGAATCTCAAAGGTGACCTCCATAATGAAGGCCTCGATGAAAGCCGGAAAAGGAATGCCCTCCCGCTGGGCCGCCAGGCTGATGAGCAGCGGGGTCGGCAGCATTTCCTGATGGAAGGTGGTCACCGCGATGTACAGAGACGGCAGCAGAAGCGCAATGAAGAAGCAGACCAACCGCAGAAGGCGCAGAAAGGTGCTGATGTCGGCGCGCTGATAATAGTCCTCTGAAGACTGCAGGCTCTGGATAAACAGAAAGGGCACCACAAGAACGAAAGGGGTGCCGTCCACAAGAATAGCGACCCGTCCTTCCAAAAGACAGGCCGCGACGGAGTCGGGCCGTTCCGTATTGTACACAGTCGGGAAAGGCGTAACGTTCTCGTCCTGGATCCATTCCTCCACATTGCCGCTCTCCAGAATGCCGTCCACGTCGATCCGGTCCAGCCGCTTCCGGACCTCCTCCACCACCTTCGTATTGGCGATGCCCTCGATAAACATGATGGCAACGGAGGTTTTGGTGACCCTCCCGATCTGCATGCGCTGACATGCCAGTCTGCTGTCCTTGATCTTCCGCCGGACCAGGGCGATATTGGTCCGCAGTGTTTCGGTGAAGCCTTCCCTCGGCCCCCGCACGACGGTTTGGGACATGGGCTCGGACACCTCGCGGTCCTCCCAGCCACAGGTATCTGCGCCGATTGCGGCCTGCATCCCATCGGCCATAACGACCGTGAAGCCTGACATCACCAAGGTGGCTAGCGTCTCCAGGTCCCGGACTTCCTTCAGGTTGCCGATGGTAATGATCCGGTTCTTAATCCAATCCGAAGGGGAGGGAGGCTCAGAGGTCCGGGAAGCTTGTCCTGATGCCTCCCTCTTTTCGGGGGTCCACATCAGGGCGGCCAGGATGGAATGCTGAACGGCAGCCCCATCCACCAAGCCGTCCGCATAGACGATGGCGGCCCGGCAGACCTCCTGGCTGCCCAACTCGATCTCCCGGATCATGATATCCGTACTTAAGCGGAAGGCGTGACGGACCTCCTCCAGATCCTGTTCCAAGCGGCCCGTCAACGGAACGGAAGAGGGAGGATTATCCTTCCCGTCTGAAGAAGTGCTCCGATGCGGGCCCATCACTTTGCGGATCGTTCGGGAGATCCCCATTCCCCATGCTCCTCCTTCAAGCTGATCTGACCTTAGCTTGAACAGGAGCCCCCTGTTTTATCCAACTTTGTCATGTCATTCCGAGGCTGAAGCCGCCTCCAGACAGGCAGAGCCTGCTTCCTCCAGGACAGGAAGCACCAGCCCGACGCTTGTCCCTTCCCCAGGGCTGCTTGCGATGTCCAAGCTCCCTTTGTGATCGGCCAGAATGCGCCTGCTGGTCAATAAGCCAAGACCGGTCCCCTTTTCCTTGGTGGTGAAGAAGGGCTCGCCGATCCTGCTCAGGATCTCGGCCGGGATCCCGCCGCCATTGTCCTCGAACCGGATCAGGAGCATCGCTCCCTCCTGGCTCATCCGGATCGTGAGCAGGCCTCCCTCCGGCATGGCCTCTATCGCGTTTTTGCCCAGATTCACGAACACCTGCTTCAACTGGTTCCCATCCGCCAGCACCAAGGGTCTCCGGTCCGTAAAGTCCTTGCGGATCTCCACATTCTGCATGTTGCCTTCTCCCTCCAGGAGGGAGGCCACCTCCTCCAGCTTCTCCTTCACATCCACCGGCCTGTAGGAGACAACGTGGGGCTTGGCCAGAATCAGCATCTCGCTTATGATGCCTTCGATCCGCGATATCTCCTCCTGAATGATGCCGTAATACCGGGAGTGGGAAGGACCGCCGGGTTGGGACAGCAGCTGAAGGAAGCCCTTGACGGCCGTCAGCGGGTTCCGGATTTCGTGGGCGATCCCTGCAGCCAGCTGTCCGATCATCGTCAGCTTCTCGGAGTTGCGCACCATCTCCTCCGCCTCTTTCATCTCCGTCATATCCATCACCATGGCAAAATAGCCTGCAAGGGCCTCGCCCGCCATGATCGGAAGCATCGTGAAACGGACCGGCACCCGGTGGCCGTTCTTGTGGCGGAGGGACACCTCGATGTTCTGCATGATGCCACCCGGCGCCGCCTCATGGAGAATGGCTTCCGCCAACTCATGATCCGGCTCAAACCACAGCTCCAGACGAGACCTCCCCACAAGCTCCTCCTTCTTGTAGCCGATGATCCGCTCATAAGCCGGATTGACGGAGACGAAGCGCTTATGCTCATCGAATAACACGATCCCCAAGGGATTGTAATCGATGATCGAGCTCTGGCGCTCCATCATCCGCCCATGCTCAATGATATTCTCCAACAGGAAGAACAGAAGCCCCATGATCACGAGCTGGATCACGCAGGCAATGGCCAGGAAGGGGATATATTCGGAAAGCCGCTGGAGTCCCGATCCGCCGAAGCGGGCTGTAAAATAGGCGAGCAGGAGCATCAGCTGGACCAGCAAGGTCACCACGGATAGCAGTTGAGAGACGAGGAGCCGTTTGCGCTGAGCAAGTTTGTCGAAGCGCAAGCAGTAAGCCAGAGGGATGGCAGAGTAGATCAGCACGGCGGAGATATCCCACGCCATGACGGCGTTGAACGGGTCCACCGCCGCCTTATACACGATCAGAATGGTGATGGACAGAAGTCCCGCCCGGCGTTTGCCGTACAGGATGGACAAGATAATCGGCACGCATTGGAAGTTTTCAGGCTTGCCGAGAATGTGGACGGGCATGGTCTGGCACAGAATGGCGGAGAGTCCCCCATACAAGCCCAGCATCCAGGTTCTCTGGGGAAGCTGGTTGTAGGACTTCCCGAACATCCAGATCTGATAGACGGTGATGGGGAACATGATGATCCCCAGCTGAACAAAATATTCCTTCAACAGCATGATTCACTCTCTCTCCGATAGAATCGGCCTCTCTCTCTTTGCCGGTTTTTACATCTGGATTTTGAAAAATTGTTACTATTTAGTATACATTACTCTCTACGATAGAAGCTATCGAACCTTTCAACGACAACTTTCGTCACTCAGCTCCCTCCTGCAAGTTCCAAAGTCCCGACTTGCGGTCATGACGGGTGAGACCTCCGTTCTATAGTGCCAGATTTTGACTATCGCCTATAATGAATGGGTGTTGACAAGGGAAGTACGATTGGCGAGGAAGGAGACCACACCCCCATGAACCGTCTTGCGGAGCAGTGGACACAATATCTGCCGGACTGCATGCTGGCCCGCCTGTGCGATAAAAGCTGGAGCCGGCTCCACCCGGTTGCGGTGCAGGAAGAAGGCGCCGTAATGCTCATCGATATCTCCGGCTTCACCCCGTTAACCCGCCGGCTCATCCAGAACGGAGCATCAGGTCTGGAGCAGCTGACAGTAATCTTGAATACTTATTTCGGTGCGATGACAGCGCGGATCCGGGATGCCGGGGGCCAGACGGTCCAGTTCGCCGGCGATGCCCTGCTGGCCGTCTGGCCGGCGCCTGGCCCGGAAGCCCCGCTGCGGTCAGCCTTGGAGCAGGCCGCCCTGTGCGGACTCCGTCTGCAGCAGCTCCTCCACCATCAGGAGCTGTTCCCCGATCTGCAGCTATCGCTGCGGATCACGGTAAGCGCCGGCTCCCTCACCTATCATTACGCAGGCGGTGTACGGGGCCGCTGGGATCTGGTTCTGTCCGGGGATGCCATCCGTCAGATGTCGGCTTGCGGGGGCTCGGCCGAGCCGGGCAAGGTGCTGCTCTCACCCGAGGCGTACACTCTTCTGGATGGGTCCGCCTATAAGGTAGAGCCTGTTCCGGGCGCAACCGCAGGAGTGGTCATCCGGGCGGAGATGCCCTTGCCCGAGCCTGCACCGCTTGCGGCCGCCGCAGCCGTCCGGGAGCCGGAGCCGGGACTCTTGAGCCCGTACCTGCCACCGGCGGTATGGGCCGCCGTCACCTCCGGTCAGGGCGAATGGGCCGCGGAGCTGCGTCATGTCACGGTGCTGTTCATCCATCTGCCTGAATTCCATATCCGTACCGGCACCGAACGGCTTCACCAAGCAATCGAGGTCATCCAGAACGTTCTCCTGCAGCAGGATGCCGCCATGAACAAGATCAGTCTGGACGACAAGGGGATCGCCGTCATCGCGGCCCTAGGACTGCCCTCCATGACTCACGAGGATGACACCTCACGCGCCTTGGCCGCAGGGCTAGCCCTGCATGCCCATCTCGCGAAGCTCGGCGTCCGGGCCTCTGTAGGCATCGCCACCGGCCCCGTCTTCTGCGGCTCCATCGGCAGCGAGATCCGCCGCGAGTACACCATGATCGGCGATACCATGAACCTGGCCGCCCGGCTGATGCAAGCCGCAGACGGAGCCATCCTGTGCGATGAGGCTACCCGCCGGCCGGCCTCGGGCTTCCGATGCGAGGCTCGGGGCACCTTGAGCCTGAAGGGCTTCCCCGAGCCGGTCCGGGTCTATCAACCCGTCGAAGCGGTCCGGCGCACTGCAATGGAGCCGATGCCGGACGCCTTGATCGGACGGCTGGGTGAAACCGGCGAGCTCTGGAGCCGGATGCAGATCTTGCCGCAGGGAGCAGGCGGAGCCGTGCTCATTACGGGTGAGGCCGGGATGGGCAAATCCCGCCTGCTCCATGCCGCCCGTGCGATGGCTGAGGAGCTTCGCCTGCGGGTGCTGTCCGGCGCCGCAGATTCCATCGACCGTCTGACTCCCTACTATCCTTGGCGGCAGCTGTTCCACCAAGCCCTAGGAACGGTCTTGGATAGGAGGCCTGAGCAGGCGGCCAAGGAGCTTCTGGAGAAGGTCCGGAGTCTGCTTCCGGCCGGACGCGAGCCACTTCTGCCCCTGTTGAACGCCGTCCTGCCATTGGGACTGAAGGACAACGACCGAACCGTCCACATGGCGGGACGGATCCGGGCGGACAACACCCAGTCGCTCCTCGCGGAACTGCTGCATGCGGCCCTGGGAACAGAGCCTGCGGTCGTGATTCTCGACGACGTGCACTGGATGGACTCTGCCTCCTGGTCCATGCTGCTTACCGCCTCCAGGCATCTGCCGACAGTGCTGTTCATTCTGGCTATGCGGCCGGAGCCGCCGGACCAGAGCCTGCTGCCGGCGGAATACCGGATGTACCTCGAAGCCTGCCGTCCGGAGCCCATCCTCCTGGAGGGACTCTCGGAGTCCGACACGGTCCGCCTGATCTGTGAGCGGCTCGGCGTTGCGTCGCTTCCGGAGGAAGCGGTGAAACTCATCTGGAGCAAGACGGAGGGTCACCCCCTCTTCAGCGAGGAGCTGGCTTATTCACTCCGTGACCGGGGCTTTCTGGAGATCGATGACGGTACATGCAGGATGCGGAACGGCTCCGGCAGCTTGCAGGACGTGCTGTTCAATCCGAGCATCCAAGGAATCATCATGAGCAGGATCGACCGGCTGCCCGCCAAGGATCAGCTGGTCCTGAAGGTGGCCAGCGTCATCGGACGGCTCTTCACCTGCTCCTTCCTGCTGGGCATCCTGCCCTACCGGACGGCCGAGCAAGAGATCAAGACGCAGCTCACCACCCTCGAAGAGGTAAATCTGACCGTCCTCGAAAGTCTGGAGCCCGATCTCAGCTACCTGTTCCGGCACATCCTGACGCAGGAGGTCACCTATAACATGCTGCTCCGCTCCCAGCGGAAGCAACTCCACCAGGCCGCCGCCGAATGGCTGGAGAGCCGGGGCACAGATCTGTCACCCTATTATTCGCTGTTGGCGCACCATTGGTCCAAGGCCGAGAATACGGACAAGGCGGTCGGTTATCTGGAGCAGGTCGGCCTGCAAGCTATGAAGACCGGTGCCTACCCCGAGGCGGTCCATGCCTTCAGAGAACTGCTGGCCCTAGTGCCGGACAACGCCCCCATACCCCACACCGCCCGCTGGCACCGGCTTCTCGGCGAAGCCTGCATGGGAGTGGGCGATATGGCGGAGGCCTACGTCCAGCTGAAGAAGGCGCTGGCTCTCTTCGGGAAGGAGCCGGCTTCGACCGCTGTGCAATTCGTGCAGCATACGGGCAAGCAGCTGCTGCTGCAGCTCCTTCATCGGCTCCGTCCCGCCCGGTACTTCGGCCGGCTGGAGGGCCGGAGCGGGGATGCTCCGGAACTGGCCCGGTGCTACTTCCGGCTGTCGGAGATCGCCTTCTTCACGAACAAGCCGAAGGACAACATCTACCACTCCCTTCATGGCCTGAACCTGGGCGAGGAGACAGGAGCCTCCGTAGAGCTGGCCCAGATCACCGGCAACATGTGCGTCACCGCCGGCATCGTCTCCCTGCACCGGCTGGCCCGGGCCTATAAGCGGCAGGCCTTCCAGGTGGCGGAGATGTTGGGGGACCCCGTCGCGACGGCCTGGGTGAACATGGACTGCTCCCTGTACCATATCGGTATCGGCGAATGGGAATCCTCCAGCGAATACGCCCAAGTGGGCATGGCCATCTACGAGCGCCTCGGAGACCGCCGATACTGGGAGGCCTGCTCCTACCTCTATGTGAAGGTTCTTTGCTACCGGGATGCGGATTTTGAAGCCAGCAGCAGGCTGGCGGCTGAGATTTACGACTCCGGCAGCCGCAGCGGCAACGTCCAGGCCAAATCCTGGGGGCTCATGGCCCAGGCGGAGAATCGCCTCTATCAGGGCCGTCCCGGCGAGGCTCTGCCTCTCTTGCTGGAGGCCGAAGGTCTGATTCCGGCCAATATCGGGCTGACGGAGGAAATCCGGGTATACAGCCAATTGGCCTGCACCCACCTGCGCCTGGGACAGAGGGATCAGGCCAAGTCCTACGCCGCCCGGGCGTTGGCTTCCATCCGGCAGTCCTCTCCGACGGCGTATTACGCCTATGATGCGTATGCGGCACTGGCCGAAGCTTATCTGGAGCTGTGGGCCGGCAGCAAGACCGGGGAGAGCACGGCGCTCCGGCGGGATCTGCATACGGCTCTGCGCGCACTGAAGACCTTCGCGGGCGTCTTCCCCATCGCGAAGCCGAGGTATCTCCGCTGCCGGGGGGCCTTGGCCCGGCTGGAGGGCGCGCTGCGGAAGGCCGCCCGCTTCCTGCGGCAGAGCCGGGAGCTGGCGGAGCAGCTCCGGATGCCCCATGAGGCGGAGCAGGCCCGGCTGGAGCTTGAGGAGCAGGGCCGCCGTTAATGGGGATCCGGACGGCAAACAAAAAAACTGCTCCGGCGGTCATACGCCGAGCAGTTTTTTTGTTTTTGTAAGCACGAGGCTGCTGTAGAGACAGCCTCTTTATCTTTTACCCCTTCAACCCGGCCTTCGCCTTCAGCGTGCGCAGGACGGCTGCTTCGAGGGAAGCCGCCCAGCCGGATTTCTCCAGTCGGTCCAAGAGCCATATGGGCACCAGCAGGCCGCTGAGCGACACGAGAACCGCCGCCGGCAGTATCCAGACGGCTGTGGGATGGACGAAATACGGGATGATCGAAACAGCCATGATCGGCGCCGCATCCAGCCGGCTGACCTGGATCAGGGTCAGAGTCAAGGCCGTCGTGATCAGGAACGAGACGGCTCCGGCATCCACGTAGTGAAGCAGGCTGCCGATGACGGCCGAAGCGCACGCCCCGAGGATAATCCGCGCCATGTGCGGAAGCGGTCCTCCCTTCTTCATGAACAGGAAGCAGAAGGCTCCCAGCGTCGGATAGAAGGCCATCTTGGCCGGAGCAAAATGATGGGAGAGCCAATACACGGCCACCAGATAAACGCAGATGAACACGTTACGCAAAAACACGGATCGAATCCCCCACTTCTGGAATTCCAAGTATTATGCTTGGATTAACCAATTTTACAGAAGGGGACCTCTCGCCGTCAACCCATTTTTTATGAAATCCGGCCAGATTATCGGAACACCCGGGTGACGAAGCCCCCGCAGCCGCACTCGCCGATATAGCGAATCTCCGCCACATCGATCCCGTCCTCCCGAAGACGGCGCTCCAAGGCCGGGATGAATCCCTCCTCCGGATGTCCCGCTCCGCCCGGGGTGACGAGGTTGACATAGCAGCCGGCGTCTGTCCCGCGAATTCCTTCGACGGAAGCCGCAAGCAGCTCCTCTTGATTGTCCGCGTAAGCTTCATCCTCCAGGTTCAAGGACCAGTCCCTGGTCCGGATTTCCCTCCAGCCTCTTCCCATCGTAAGCTCCTCCCTGCTCTCGTAGATGCGGCGTATTCCGGTTACCGGAAACGCTGGCTTCAGCTTATCACAAGGAGATGCTGCCGGCGTGACGGGCGTCACAGGATCCAGAGTTTCTTACTTCCGGGCCGAAGCGCCGTTATCGCCCACGTAGGGCACCCGCTCGTCCTTCAGCGACCAGCCGGTCTTCAGTCCCAGGACGAACCACCCCAGCGCCAGGAGCCCCGCCGTGAAGATCGTATCCCCGATCACCCGCATCCATACGAAGTTGTGGATAATCCCCTTGCCCATAAATTCGGCGGATCTTGCGTACCACATGCCATGCTCCACGCTGGCCCACGTCTGCATAAGCCCGATGGGCAGCAGGCTGACCAGGACCATAAGCGCCAGCCCGATATTGATGCTCCAGAAGGAGAAGCGGAGCACCCCCGTTTTCCACTCCCGGTTGGTGGTCAGGCCGCGGAGGCAGAACAGCATCAGCCCGATCCCCAGCGTGCCGTACACGCCGAACAAGGCCGTATGTCCGTGGACCGGCGTCGTGTTCAAGCCCTGCATATAGTAGAGCGCCACCGGCGGGTTGATGAAGAATCCGAACAAGCCGGCCCCCACCAGATTCCAGAACGCCACCGCCACGAAAAAGTAAATCGGCCACTTATAAGCCGTCACCCAAGGCCTTGCCCTCGTCAGCGTCAGGTTCTCGTAAGCCTCGAAGCCGATCAGGCACAGAGGCACCACCTCCAGCGCGCTGAAGGCGGCTCCGAAGGCCAGTACGCCGATGGGCGTCCCGCTGAAGTACAGATGGTGGAAGGTTCCGATGATGCCGCCGAACAGGAAGATCACCGTGGAGAACAGCACCGAGCTGTTGGCCGTGGCGACCCGCAGGAGGCCCATCCGGGTGAACAGGAACGCGATGACCACGGTAGCGAACACCTCGAAGAAGCCCTCCACCCACAGATGCACCACCCACCAGCGCCAATACTCCGCCAGCGCCAGGTGCGTGTGCTGCCCCCACATCAGCCCCGGTATGTAGAAGACGGGGATGGCGGTGGAGGCCAATAGGAACAAGGCCAGAAGGTGCTTGCCCTCCTGCTTGCGCTTCAGGGCCGGCCAGATGGCGCGCGTCATCAGGAACAGCCAGAGGAACAGCCCGACGGTCAGGAAGATCTGCCAGAACCGTCCCAGGTCCACGTATTCGTAGCCTTGGTGGCCGAACCAGAAGTTGGTCCGGAAGCCCAGCTTCTGCTGGATGGCGAACCACTGCCCCGCCATGGAGCCCACCACGATGATCAGGAGGCAGACGAAGAGGAAGTTGATTCCCGCTCTCTGGAACTTAGGCTCATGCCCGGAAACCGCCGGAGCGACGAACAGACCCGTGGCCAACCAAGCCGTGGCAATCCAGAAGATGCCCAGCTGGGTATGCCAGGTCCGCGTCACCGAGTAAGGGATCCATTCCGAGATGGGGATGCCGTAGAAGCTGCTCCCCTCCACCTGGTAGTGGGCGGTGATGGCGCCCAGCGCCGCCTGTACGACGACCAGCGCCGTGACGACCCAGAAAAATTTAAGCGTCGCCTTCATCGAAGGAGTGGGAGACAGCCCAAGAAGCGGGTCCTTGTCCGGGAACTGTTCCTCTCCCTCATGATGCTTCTGGGCGGCGTAGTACCAAGCCAAGGCACCGACCCCGGCCAAGAGGAGCACGAAGCTGACGACGGACCAGATCACCATGGACCCGGTCATCGTATTGCCCACCAGGGACTCGTGGGGCCAGTTGTTGGTATAGGTGATGGAGCTGCCCGGCCGTTCCGTGGAGCAGGACCAGGCGGCCCAGAAGAAGAAGGCGCTGAGCGCTTTTTGCCTGGCGGGATCGGAGATGGCGTTCTTGGGAATCGCATAGCCGTCCCTTAAGGAATCGAAGGCCGGATCGTTCCCGAACAGAGAAGCATAGTAGCGGCTCAGCTCGTCATAGGCGTAGGCCCGGTCCGTGGAGATCACCAGCTTGCCGGTATCCGGCTGGTAAGTGTTGGTGCGCATTTCCTTCTTCAGTCGGGTCAAAAGCACCGCCTGGGTCTCGTCGTCCAGGCTCTCGTAGGTTTTGGGCGGCGTCACCTTGGCCCAACGGCCCAAGATCAGCTCGGATTCCCGGTGCAGCCAATCCGCCGACCAGTCGGGAGCCACATAGGCACCGTGCCCCCAGATGCTTCCCACCTCCTGTCCCCCGATGGATTGCCATACATTCTGACCGTCGAGGATATCCTGTTCGGTCACGATGACCTTGCCGTCACTTGTGACGACCTGCTTCGGGATCGGCGGCATGGTGTGGTAAATCTCACCGCCGTAATAGCCCAGTACGGCAAATGAAGCGACAATCACGATCGCCAAGCTGATCCATAGTTTTTTGGCATTCAATGCAGATCACACCTCCTGTTAGGGTTCTATAGGTAACGTTTCCAACGATTCACACTTCCATGCATGCATAAAATGTGCGCCGAATCACAACCTGGATTCCGATATAAGCTACACTGGAAAGAACAGTAGAATAATGGGAGGAATCACGATGGATGCACACGGTCATACCTGCGCCAGTGCCATGATGGGAGCGGACAGCGTCGAGCTCTGCGCCCCCCTCGCCCAGCTCAAGCGCGAGCACGGCCCCCTTCGGGAGCAAATGAACGAATTCGCACGGATGGCGGCTCCGATCGGTCAAGACGATAGCACCACGGATTGGAGCGAGCCCTTGGCGGAGCTGCGGACCAAGGTCCAAGCCTTCGCGGAGCAGCTGGACCCGCACTCGGGAATCGAGGAAGGCGTCCTCTTCCCGCTAATGGCGAAGTACATCGGCCGGGAGACAGGCCCGATCGCCGTCATGGAGTACGAGCACGATCAGGCCAAGGCCAATCTGGGCCGGTTTCTGGAGGGCACTAAGGCGGAGACGGCCCCCGTTCCCGCCGCACGCGCCGCAGAGCTGGCCGGCTACGCCATCGCCGCCCAAACCATCTTGACGGACCACTTCATGAAGGAGGAGAACATTCTCTTCCCGATGGCTGAGAAGCTGCTTACCCCCGAGGACAAAAACCAGCTGGCCGGCCACACCGGCACCTCGGCCTAACCCGTATAACGAAAGAACGCTCCGGCTCCTTCCCTTAGAGGAAGGCTTCCGGAGCGTTTTTGCGTTTTTACAGATCGATGGAGCCGGCCACGATGGGGCCGTTTTCTCCGGCGTGGTAGACCAGCACGTTGCCTTCTTTGTCCTCCACAACGGCGTATGGGCAGCAATCGTACAGGATCAGGCCTCTCAGCTTGCCTTGAACCCGGATGGATTCATGGAAGCCTTTGTCCAGATCGGAGAAATCGTTGGCGGTGTAAGCCACCACCTCGTCCCCGTCCTGCTCGGCGTAATGGTGCCCGGTCTTGCTGACGATCTTGGCTTGGGCGGTATAGAATACGCGGCCGCTGTCATACGCCTCCACGGTGTCCTCGGCCTTCGCCTTGTCGTCCTTCGTGAACTCCGGCCATAGGTCGCTGAACACCTTCAGGCCTTCGTCGTTCTTCACCAGCACGAAGGGCACCTGCGCCGGCCCATACGGGAGGACGAACAGATCCTGGAAGGAGCCCTTCTGCCCCTTGCCCGAGGTCTGGAACAGCTGGCCGTCCGCATTGTAGACGTAGACGGTCTTGCCGATTTGCAGCGAGGTGAATTCCCCTTCCGTCTCCAGCTTCACATGGCTGGGCTTCACCGGGGGAGCCTCGGGAGGTGCACCCGCTCCCTTTTCGGCTTCGGCTGCGAACGCGGCGGCAGGCAGGCTCAGGAAGGCGGCCAGGGCGGTGATGGTCACAAGGCGGATTACGGATTTTCTCATGGATGGACACTCCTTTAATCGTTCGGATTGATTTGTTACAACGATTATCATCTTATAATAATTTCCAGATACATTCTGTAACGGATACCACATTATATCTGTTAACAAAAACACCTCTTCCCGCTCTGTGCCTTTAGGAGAAGAGGCCGATTTTTCAGCCAACATTCAGGCTGGCTTAACGCTGCGGTAACATCGTGCGGTATAATAAGAAGCAAGCATTCCCCAATTATTCGGAAAGAAGGCGCCATGTTCCATGTCCTCGAGCAAACGCGTTTGGATCCCCTCCCTTCTTCTTCTTCTGGCCGCGGCGGGCTTATGCTCCTATTCCTTCCTCCTGCCGGAAGCCCGGCATGTGCACAGCTCCCTGAAGGAGGCCATGACCACCCTCGGAACCGCCGCCGTCTTTCTCGGGGCCTTATCCTTCCTCTGGATCCGGTTCAAAAGTCTGCGAAGGTCCGAATCGATCCTTCTTAAGAAGCTCAGCAAGCTCCTCCGATCCGTCCATCAAGCCTCGGGCTATGCCGCTTTGGCCCTCATTCTGGCCCATGGCGTGTACTTCCTGTTCTATACCAGCTTGCAGCCCGGCACCTTATCCGGTCTGGCAGCCTTCACTGTACTCGCCGCCCTGGCAGGCTACGGGATGCTGATGAAGCGGATCCGCAATGTGCATATGCGGACGATCCACCGCACCTTAAGCATCGCCTGGATCCCATTCCTCCTGATACATGCCGGAGGTTCTGTGATACTGAGTGCCCTGCTCTCCGCCGCCATCTGCGGAGCAGCATGGCTGGTGGAGCGGCGGACTCTGCAGTCCCGGTAGACGTGATTTCGAGGAAAGGAATGGAAGAAGCCTCTTCTATGGCATATGGGCCACAGATGAGGCTTCTTCTATCTTGTTGGGATCCGGCATCTACGCGCCTTCCCGAGCTTATCCTACATCAAGACCATTCAACACGTGCTTCGGTTCCCTCCATCCGCTGGAGTTCTGTCCTTAGGCGAGTTGGTGTTGTGTGATTTTTGTCACTTTAGTGCCATAAATGTGACGAATATCACACCTGAGCCCTTTTACATGCTCTAGAGTAGACGGAAGAAAATACCGTGAGGAGGAACTGCTGTCATGCCGCTACAAAAAGATACCATTGAGATCATCAAATCGACCGTACCTATCCTAGAGGTCCATGGAACCGCCATTACCACCCGGTTCTATCAGCTGCTGTTCTCCCGGCATCCGGAGCTCTTGCATGTGTTCAACCATGCCAACCAAAAGCAGGGGCGCCAGCAAACAGCATTGGCCAATGCCGTCTACGCGGCTGCCGTCCACATCGAACGGCTGGAGGCCATCCTGCCGGCTGTCAGACAGATCGCCCACAAGCACCGCAGCCTGGGTGTCAAGCCGGAGCACTACCCCATCGTCGGCCAGTGTCTGCTGGCCGCCATCCGGGACGTGCTCCAGGACGCTGCGTCGGAGGAGATTCTGGACGCCTGGGCCCAGGCGTATGGCGTCATCGCCGATGCCTTTATCGGCGTGGAGGCTGAGATGTACCGCCAAGCGGAAACCCAGCCCGGGGGCTGGAAGGACTTCCGAGAATTCCGCGTTATCCGTAAGGAACAGGAGAGCGACTCCATTACCTCGTTCTATATGGCACCTCTGGATGGCGGCCCCCTGGCCCCCTTCGAGGCCGGCCAATATATCAGCCTAAAAGTCCGGATACCCGGAGAGGAGCACACCCTGATCCGCCAATACAGCCTGTCTGACCGTCCGGGCCAGCCTTATTACCGGATCTCCGTTAAGCGGGAGGCCGGCACGGAGGGTAAACCGGACGGCAAGGTTTCCGTCTACCTTCACGACCATATCCAAGAAGGAGACCGCCTATGGATCTCGGCGCCGGCCGGAGACTTTACGGTCAATCTGGAGGATTCGCGCCCCCTCGTCCTGATCAGCGGCGGCGTCGGGCTGACACCCATGGTCAGCATGCTGGGTGCAGCTCTGGAGGCCCAGCTGGAACGGACGGTGACCTTCATCCACAGCGCGGTGAGCGGTGACGTTCACGCCATGAAGGCAGAGCTGCTGCGCCTGGAGCGAGAGCATCCCGCGCTGTCCGTCCGCTTCTGCTATGAAAAGCCGACGGCAGCCGATCGGGCCGAGGGCGCCTTCCATAAGGAAGGGTATCTCGACCTGCACGTGCTTCAGGAATGGATCGGCGAACCCGACGCCGACTTCTATTTTTGCGGCCCCGTTCCCTTCATGAAGGCGGTTAACAACGCCCTGCAGGAATGGGGTGTCCCTTCCGGCAGCATCCATTATGAATTTTTCGGACCGGCCGGAAGCCTCCAATAATCGCCGGCAGCAGTTTCAGCCCGTTCAGTGGCAATCTGAACGGGCTTTATCTAATCAGATCCTTTAAACCAATACTTTTGTCACACGAGCGGCAATAATATCTAATTTCGCGTTTATACTGATTGCCAAGGGCCGCCAGGCCCGCCGCGTGATCAGACCCTCAACATTCCTTTATTCCCTATTTTCATGGTCTCCCAATACACTTCTTTAAACTCTTCTTGGCCTAATTTGAATTTATGTCCTGTTAATTCTCCGTTGTATGCATGAAGTAAGTCAAAATGACCTATATGAACCCAGTCCCATAACATAGACATAAAATTATAAGCAATCATCAAATCTTTCAAAGAGTTTCTAATTGCTATACATTCTTCTCTAGTAATTCCACATGATTCTAGTGATTTCAGTGCTTTTTCCTTTATCTCTTCACTAAATTCTGTGTCTAAAAATCCATCCAATATGAGCCCCCAGGTATCAATTCGACTAACCTTAGGTATCACATTATAATCTGCGAATGCTTCTAATTGCTCTTTATAGGTTGCGTTAACAAAAATAATTTCTCCACCTATTGTTCTTACTTCAGGTGGCATTTGCTTTAATAGCACTTCCTTTATATCATTTGCATGTAAAATTCCATCAGGATAAACGGATGCCGCCGTGAAGGGATATTCTGTGAATTCTATCTGTCTTTCTTTGAATTTAATCATTTGATTTCCTTCTTTTTATTATTCTGCTTAATATTTCGTCTAACGTTCTTGTATTCACGAACCCTCACTGGCTTAAGGGCGCTTGCGCCCGGGTCCGACGGATAGTGCAGGATTGTCTGCTGATTCCGCTTGGCAGAATATCCTCTAACCTGGGCCCAGACAGGGCCACCGCGTGAATACGGGTGTTAGTTGATGTCTCCGACTTCCCAATTAGCAACTGTGTTATTCTGTTTCTTTATTTCTTCTAATGACTTAAGTAGGTGTGTTTTTCCTATACTTTCATGTCTTAATAGACTCTTACTTTCCTCTGCTTTGTACCAATCGACATTATCTACTTCTTTAGACCTTACGAAATCTTGTTTTCTTACTCTTACAATAAACCCAAGCATCAAAAGCCCTTTTCTCTCATGATAGTAGCTTCTAACATATGTAATTTTTTCTGCATCCTGGCCTGTTTCTTCCTTAACTTCGCGAATGGCTGCCTCTTCAGCAGTTTCACCTTTCTTTACATAACCTGCAACTAACACTAAATTTTCTTCAGATATCTTTTTTTGTTTTAACAAAGCGACCTCATTAAACTCATTAATAACAACGACAATTACACACTGGTGAAACAGATCAAAAAAAGGTTTCTTACACTCTACACAGTAAGGTAGCAAACCTTCTTCTCCTATTTCTTTTTGTATCGTTTTGGCACCACATTCAGGACAATAGGAGTAGTTCATTTTCATCGTCCTCTCCCTCATAATCTTTCAGGCAAATTCACCTAACGTTCTGGTATTCACGAACTCTCACTAGTTTAAGGCCGCTTGGACCGGATGGCTCCGCCACTTGGCCAGTGCAGGTTGTCTGCTGATTCCACTTCTCCAAAAAGCCTCTTGCAGTCCAAGGGCCTTCAGGTCCGCCGCGCGAAAAGAGTCTGTAAAATATTTTGTGTAAACTCTCAAAACCAAATCTAGTAAACTAGAAGGAAAGGTCGGTTTGAGAGGATGACACAGGTGGCACGGTTTAGTAAAGAACAGGTGAAGGCATTCGTCAAGGAGAATAATCTGAAGA
>NZ_JBPPGJ010000021.1:0-102589 GCF_051594765.1 Oryzibacillus soli | reverse complement strand
GAACTGGGGACAAATGCTACTACAGTTGTCCGTCTTTTTCCCGGATCGGGTCGGTCAACATTTACGGTAAGCAGGCCAAACTCCCCCTCCCGGGGGAGTTCCCTATAAATGAGTTTACACAAAATTATTGACAGACCCGTTCAAAACTGGGAACAAATGCTTCTGCAGCTTCCGGTCTTTTTCCCGGATCGGGTCGGTCAACATTTACGCTAGACAGGCCAACTCCCCCTCCCCGGGGGAGTTCCCTATAAATGAGTTTACACAAAATTCTTGACAGACCCCCCTTATACTTGGGCCCAATTATACGTGCGACAGTTCTTGCATAAACTAATCTCCTTCAAGGTATAATAGAGACTAGTATCACCAATTATGAAATAATAAATACCTTTATACGATTACTATTCCATTAATGTGAAAATGAGATGACCAACATTAAGTTGAGCACCTCACTTTTCTTTCTATTTAAGATATTTTTCGTCCTCTTGCTCTATAAAAATCTGGTTCACTTTTTTCGATGTCGAAACCATATATCCATCCTTTCATTTTAAAAACGTTCAGCATTTCTTCATTAATACGGTTCTTCTCGACTTTAGGTCGTTTTCCAACAAAAAGACTTAATATTTCGATTTTTTCCATCATTTTTAGACATGTGATCGTTTGATCTAGATCTAAAGCGAGTAAATGATTTAACAGCAATTCATCCTTTAGATTCATTGATATTTGATCTGATTTTAGTAAGTTACACAAAAGATTATAGGCTACTTCGTATTTTTGATCGATAATCCATTCAACATTTTCTAAAGAAATATGACTTATCATTGTTTTAATATTATTACTGAATCGTCCATAATTGTTGTATAAATAAGGAAATTCATGGATTTCAAGATTCCTCTCAAGAATGTTCAAAACGACATTTTCTGAGTATTGTTTATCTTTTAACGTGATGGGGTCAGATGTGAAACTAAGCAGTTTTATTTTATGTTCTTCTGATACATCATTCTGTTCTAAAATCACAATAAGTTCTCTTCTCTCAAAGTTTGATTCATTTATCACTTCGGTTGCATATGTACTCATGTTCTTTAAAATAAACAAAATAATATTCGTTGGATAATGCTCTCTTACAAATTCCAAATTTTGAGCATTCATTTCAATTATACCCTCTGAAATCAAATCTCTAATCTTCGACTCCGATAATCCTACAAAATCAAATTCTGTATAAGTCCAATCTAAGCATCGAATGAAATTATTATATCTCTCGTCACATACATCGTTACATTTCAAGATTTCCTCAAAGAAAGAATCACATTCGTCAGTACCATATTTCACACATAATTTTTCATAGTCAAGATCTAAGAAGCCTTCACTACTGTTGATGAAATTAATTAATACCTCATCTAGATTTTTAGAATGCGAATAATATTGAAGTATATTATAGACTGAATATTTAACTTTTTGTTGTTCTATGATGATTGGCCATAACTCCTTACTATCAACACAATGAAGACACTCTAATTGGACAACCAGATTTTTAATATATGCTATAATTTTTCCGTTATCAATCTCGGGATTATTTATTAATTCTAATGCAGCTTCTTCAGTATCTTCTATTTTTGAGTCACATATCTCAAGGATAATATCCATATATTTATTTATGCTTTTTCTAACGTATGTAGTAAGATGCTCATGCGGTTTAGTTAACACAAGAGTATAGTTTTTATGTTTAAAATCTTCATTATACGGAAGTCCGTATATTTGTTCTAAAATAAGTGAGATCATAAAATAATTTAATGAATATAGTTCAGCCTTATACATCTCTTCAAACAACAATCTGTTTGATCTTTCAAAATCAATTTGCTCAAACTTTACACTTAAAATTTTTAACTTCCCTATAATTTTGAGTATATCTGGGTTTCCAATGTTTAAAAAATCTTTCTTCGAAGAAATATATTTATTCAATAAGTGTTCATTATTATTTGAAAGAATAATAGCATCAGATGAATAATAGAAGGAATCAACGATATATTGATGTTTCAGAGTGTCAGAAAAATCTGTTCCATCAAGTATACCTTTAATGATATTGGGCCATGCATGATTAACTGTCTCGATAAATTCAGGTATTTCTTCCCCTCTACAATAGAACTGCGCAATAAAGTCAAATCTACTCTTGGTCGTGAGTTGAAGTATTATTCTATTTAAGAAGGGATTTCTTGTTTTTAATAAATGTCTTAATAGATTAAAATTTAGTATCTCTTCTTTATCAAAATCTGTTTCTACTAATCGTTGAAGCACATGTGCTGGATCCTTCAATTCATACGTAAATTCTTTTGCTGCTTCATCCGTAACGCTTCGTAAGAATATCTTATCCACTCTACTAATACTATTTTCATAAAAATATGTCATGTAATCAGGATAGGATTCATCAATGTAACCATAACGCAGTAAATATTTTATTAATAGTAAATAGGGGCTTGCTTTAACGTCATTGTATGAAGTGACTTCCCCTACTTCATTAATATGACTAACTCCGAATATCTCATTAATGTTGTCTTTGGTAATTAATTCACTCAATTTCCTATTTTTGAGTAGAGACATCTCAATCCTAACTTTAATAATCTCATTTTTTATTGTTTCAACTGAAATGGTTGTTTTTTTTTCAATTACACTTTTCCGTTCAAGATATTCAGGAATAGTGGTTAAATTATCGTACGTTTGTTGAAAAGCAAATTGTTGTTGTCCATGCGGACTTTGTTGGAATATATTATCTGGGTTTTCTTTCATAGCTTTTATTAACGCTGATCTTGTGGAAAAACTATTTTCTCTCCTGCCGTTTACAGAAATACCATATGGTCCAGTGATTAAGTAGATTGCGTCCAATTCATCCAAGTCGTTGCATAATTCATTGTTAATTGTTTCAATTTCTTTTTCCATTTCAAGAACGTTATCTTCCATCTTACTTAATCTTAAATTGATAATATAATCTTTATTCTGAAACAAACTAAAGACATAGCCTCTACCTAATTGTAATTCACTAAAATCACGAGGAAAAATATTTTTATAAGTTATAATCGCTAAGAGTTTATCGTTGCTTAACTCGGTGGACTGTATGCGTTCGTGATAGATAACGAATTCATTATATATATTTTTTAATATTCGCATATCGTCTATGTATAACGAAAGTCCTTGTAAAAAATGTTGGTCGAATTTTTTCAGTAATTCAGCTGACTTAAAATGACTTAAAAATTGATCATACGAATTAGATCCATCTACAACTGGAACTATCGGTATTATAAATTCAAAAAATTTAGTTCTATCTTTAGATACGAAAGTATCGTCACGAAGTAAATAAAAGAACCGGATAATTCTTTTGGATTTCTTATTAATTAGACAATTGATCTCACGAAGCTTTTCAAATATCTGATTATTATTAAATCTATCCATGTCTTCAAAAATAATCGCGTCTGCTTCTGCATTAATAAAAAGATATAGCACCTCATTGAGATATTTATCAAAGTATGATTCTTTCACTTCCTCAAATAATTCAATCTCACTTCCTTGAACCTTTAATTTCTTAAATATCAATTTGTTGTATCTTATCATCTTAATGACTTTTACCGTAAGATAAATTAAAGTAATAGTACAAATTATTCCACTTACGAAAACAACAACTTCATTTGTAGAAAAAGCTAACGTTTGTCTAAAGAAAGAGTCTGAGGAGCCCTGAACGAATTTTTTCCATGCGTTAAAGTTTAAAATAAATAAAAACAATATAAGAGAAATCACAAGTAAACATGCTGTGAAGATAATATTGGATTTTGAGATTGTTCTTTTTACTTTAAAATTAGTATTCGGGATTCTTTCCGGATCTATTTGGTGTATAAGTTGATTTAATATTTTCCCCTCCAATGTTGAATCTTGTATCTGTTTCTCTTTTGAAGTATCAGATTCGTCCTTTTTTTCAGTTGAATCAAAATGAGCTAGTGATATATTAAGAAATTTCTTCTTGGGATACTTTTCTTTATAAGATTCAATAACACTACTTTTTCCTGCGCTGTAGGGACCAGTTATAGCAATATTCTTAAGATCACTTTCATCAAATACAAAATTTATCGCCTCCTCATATATTTTCAAGTCGGCATTTCGTATTGGAGTAAGCTTTTGGAATTTGATTTTTTCTGTTTCCATAGTAAGATCCACCTTTTCATAACAATAACTTCGGCTTTCGACACAACCATTTCAGCTAACAATACAGTAAATATTCTCCATTGTGGTCACTGCTTCCTCTTTAGGACTCCGACTTATTTCAACATTATTGGCAAATAGAAAAAGAGCAAAAGTTATTGATAATCAACCTTCGCTCCTGTTTTTAATACATATGCAATTCTTTTTTGTATATTTATGCATTTCTCATAAATACTGAAATTCTATGCTCAAAAATTTTGCAACTAGAATTATGACAACACTCAAAAGAGCCAGGGCATCCGCCCTGGCTCTCTTCTTTTAGCTGCAGCGGCTATAGCCGCAGTTGGTGCAGTTCTTGCAGCCGTCCGAGTGGACGAGGCTGGCACTGCCGCAGCCCGGACAGATGTCCTTGGTCTGGGTCAGTTCGTTCAGCTCGTGATGGCTGTGGTCGTGGCCATCATGGTGGCTGTGGTCGTGCGCCGCGGGAGCGGCGGCTGGTACTGCAGCGGCGGTGACATAGGGGTCAGCCGCGTGGGCGTTGGCCTGCTGGTGCATCTCCAGCGACTTGGCCACGGCATCCGCGATGGATTCGACGCGGTTGGCGCCGAAGCCGATGGCGCCGGAGCCGCCGATGCCCTTCAGGTGCTTGATCAGGAGCGAGACCTTGTTGCCGTGGTCGCCGTAGCGGAGGAACAAGGAGCAGACGCGTCCCAGCGCCTCGGACATGGCGAATACGTCGGAGCCCGCCTTGCCTACGTTCAGGAAGATCTCGCTCGGAATGCCGTCCAGGTCATTGATGGTGATGTACGCCATGCCGAACGGGGTGTTGACTTTGTAGGTAGCGCCGCGGAGAACCTGTGGACGGCGCTTGTACTCTTTGTCGAAGACCGGCTCGGCCTTCTTCTCGGCATTCACGGACAGAGAGGAGCTGATGGCGTTCAGCGCCTGGCTCTCGTCGGCGGTGGCCTTCTCTTCCGCTGCTGCCGCCGGAGCTTCCTTCGGCTCCTCCTTCTTCTCGGTGGAGAGCACCTGAACGTCGCGGCTGCCGTCGCGGTAGATGGTAACGCCCTTGCAGCCCAGATCGAAGGCCAGCTCATACAGATCCTTGGTCTCTTCAATGGTGAAGTCGGACGGACAGTTGGCCGTCTTCGAGATGGAGCTGTCCACCCAACGCTGGATGGCCGCCTGCGCCCGGACATGATCCGTTGCAGACAGATCCATGGCGGTTACGAAGTGAGCAGGCAGCTCCTCGCCCGGGTGCTTATCCTTCCACTCCTGCGCGATCGGAACCAGCTGCTTGTCGAAGCCGAGACGGCTCTGACGGTAGTATTCGAAGGCGAAGTACGGCTCGATCCCCGTCGATGTGCCGACCATCGTACCGGTGCTTCCGGTCGGAGCCTGGGTGATGACGGTGACGTTGCGCATACCCTTCTTCTGAATGGCTGCGCCGACTTCCGGGAATTCGGCGACCATATTTTTCATAAAGCCGCTCTGCAGGAACTTCTCCTTGTCGAACTTCTTGAAGGAGCCCTTCTCACCGGCGACCTCTGCAGAGGCCAGATAGGCTTCCTTGGCCATAAATCCGTACAGCTTGTCCAGGAACACCAAGGATTCCGGGCTGCCGTACCGGATCTCCAGCTTGATCATCAGCTCGGCCAGACCCATGGAGCCTAAGCCGACGCGGCGCTCGTTCTGCTGGTTCTCTTGATTCTCTTCAAAATGATACGGCGTCTTGTCGATGACGTTGTCCAGGAACCGGGTGGAATAGCGGACGACACGGCCCAGCTCTTCCCAAGCCACATCATGCTTCTCCGCATCGTAGAACTTGGACAGGTTGACGGCGGACAGGTTGCATACGCCCCAAGCCGGCAGACCCTGCTCGCCGCACGGGTTGGTGCAGATAATCGGGTTGAAGTACCAGCTGTTGGACATCTGGTTATAATACTCCATGAACACGACGCCCGGCTCGGCGGATTTCCAAGCCGACTCGATGATGGTGTGCCATACGTCGCGGGCGCGGACGGTTTTGTACAACTTCACGGCCTTGCCCTTCGCCTTCCACTCGTCCAGGCTGCCGTTCCATACGGCATCGTACTCGGGATCGGAGGTGTCGGGGAAGATGAGCTCCCAGTCCAGGTCTTCCTTCACGGCCTTCATGAAGCCGTTGCTGACGCAGACGGACAGGTTGGCGTTGGTGATCTGGCCCATGGTCTGCTTGACGGTGATGAAGTCCAGAAGGTCCGGATGCCAGTCGTTGATCATGAGCATCAGCGCGCCGCGGCGGCTGCCGCCCTGCTCGATCAAGCCGGTGGTGTAGCTGAACAGTCCGCCCCAGGATACGGCACCGGAGGAGGAGCCGCTGACACCGCGGACCAGGGACCGGCGGGGACGCAGCGAAGACAGGTTGATGCCTACACCGCCGCCGCGGGACATGATCTCGGTCATCTCGGACAGGGTGGACATGATGCCGCCCCGGCTATCATGAGGAGAGGGAATGACATAGCAGTTAAACAGCGTCAGCTCGTCGCTGGCGTCTGCTCCCGCAGCGATCCGGCCGCCTGGAACCAGCTTCCAGTCGTCCAATATGTAGCGGAATTTCTCGGTCCATTCTTTCTTCTTCTCCGGGGTGGCTTCGACGGAGGCCATCGCTTTGGCCAAACGGTCCCACAGCTCTTCGGGTGTCTTCTCTTTGGTCAGCGTAAGCTTCTCGATGGAAGATTCCACCGTTTCGCCGCTGCGCAGCTTCACCGTTACATTCCGACCGTTCCGTGCGATGATCTCGCCGACTTCCTTGGCAGGGAATTTGGGGTCGTCCTTCGTCAGAACCAGTGCAAGGTCGCCCACCTTGGTATTATTGGTATCCGGATCTTTCATCGCATAACGGTCCAGAAAGATTTTCTCGCTTAAGCCCTCGAGTTTGGTTGTTTTCAGCTGCATTGTTTCCAAATCAACACCCTCCCGGCATATTCAAAAATTACCTGTCACTTCGACTTGACAACGACAAAAATCTTGTTCTCAAGGCACCTCTATTTTAGATGGAATTAACTAGATGTTGTGTGCGAAGTTCATTATACAACACTAGATATTGTGTATCTAATGATATGCGGACGAAATTCGGCGAATACCCCGGAACATGCCGGGATTCTCTCATTTTTTCTCGCTCTAGCTCTCTTTTTCAGCGGATGAAATCATGCAATTATTCGACAAATTACAACAATTCCGACCATTGACAAATGGCGCTCAAGATGCAATCTTATCCCTATGAAATCGTCTAGAATTGAGGGTTATAGAGAGACGAACACCAGGAGGTACGAAACCATGCGCATGTATCTGAAGCAGGACCGCATCATTCCCTTCGGGGAAGCCACGGTCGATCCCCAGGATCGGGGCTATTATTTCGGAGACGGCATCTACGAGGTATTCCGCCTATACGGGGGCCGCATCTTCGAGGGGGAAGCCCATATGGCCCGGCTGGTGCGGAGCGCCCGGGAGCTGCGGATCCCGCTCCCCTTCGAGCCGGAACGGATCGCCGGTCTATTGGAGGAGCTGCTGGCGGCGGAGCCCGTCGGCGACGGCACCTTGTATCTGCAGATCACGCGCGGAGCCGCTGCGCGGGCCCATGCTTTTCCACCCGAGGGCACCCCGTCCGTCATGACCGGCTATACGAACGCCATGGAACGTCCTCAGGAGAAGATGGAGCGCGGAATTCGGCTGGCGGCCGTACCGGATATCCGCTGGCTGCGCTGCGATATCAAGACTTTGAATCTGCTGGCGAACGTACTGGCCAAGCAGGAAGCGTCCGACAAGGGAGCGGACGAAGCCGTGCTGCACCGGGACGGTATCGTGACCGAGTGCAGCTCTTCCAACATTATGATCGTCAAGGACGGAATCATCCGGACCCACCCGGCCAACAACCTGATTCTGCATGGAATCACCCGTGCCGTGGTGCTGCAGTTGGCGGAAGAGAACGGCCTGCCGCTGGCGGAGGAGGCTTATACGCTCCATGACCTGCTGGAGGCCGAAGAGGTATTCATCACCGGAACCACAACGGAGGTCACGCCGGTGGTGATGGTGGACCGGACTCCGATTGCCGGCGGGACTCCAGGGCCGGTAACGCGTCGCCTTCAGCAGGCGTTCGCTGCGCGAATCGGACGATAACCGGCCAGGCCCATCCAGGGTCAGGCGGGACGGGCGACTGGGATGGTTATTGAGCAGGTTGAATCCAATCGGCTATTTTGTATCACATACAAACACCCGGGCCGGGAGCATGCAGCTCCCAATCCGGGTGTTTCTCATTCCTTCATTCATTTCCCAAAGAGGCGGCGGTTCTGTCCCCGGCTGCGTCTGCAACCAGAGCCTCCGCCTGCTCATTGTCGATCTCGGCCTGAATGTCCTTGTTCGGGATGGTTAGATTCTTGCCGCCGTTCAGCGGAACACCGTCGTGGCGAAGAGGTTCCTTGGAGCGCTCGGTCATGTGCTTCATCTCCTTCTGGGAGGCGCTGCTTCGATCAGTCGGTGCAGGACGCCGGCCCAACGGCTATTATGCGGAGTGAGGCTACCATTTTATGCGCCGGAGCCGTTCGATCCACAGCTCCTGCTGCTCCGGCCCGATCTCCCAGGTCCGGATCTCCTTCAGGATCCGTTCCAGATTCGTGTAGCCCTTGGCCAGCCCATTCAAGCGAGCGGCAAGGGTCGAATCCGTCAGCGCCTCCGGCTCCGAAGCTGACAGAAGCTCCGACAGCTGCTTCACGGCGTCCGGATAACGCTTCAGATAGTACTTCTGATGGCGCTCCTCCGCAGGATAGAACGACTGGATTAGAGAAATCTCCGTCTCCGGCCGCGGACGGCCCTCCCTATCCCGGAGCTCCAGCACCTCCCGGATGACCTCCAGCTGCTCCGCGCTATGATACAGCACCAGAGAGCGGTACTGACGGCCCTTGTAATCGTTGATGTTGTCCGGGTTATGGCCGGTCCAGAACACCTCAAGAATCCGCTCCAGGGGAAGCAGGGAAGGGTCATAGACCACCTCGACGGTCTCTGAATGATCCCCCATGTCCCGGTAGGTCGGGTGCGCCGTCGAACCCCCGGCATAACCCGTTCGTGTCCGGACAGTACCCGGCAGATGCCCGAAGAGGGCATCCGGACTCCAGAAGCATCCCATGCCCAGGACAACCGTTTCCGTCTTGTCCACCGTTATACCCGCCCCCTTCGTTCATACGACTCCATCAAGCCATCATTCCGACGTACCGGCGCAGAAAGGCCTTATCCCGCACCCGGATGAACGCACCAAGATAATCTGCCGGCCTGTCCTGCTCCAGCAGTGACACTGCTTCATGAGGCGCCACCCATAGAAGCCGGAAGCCTGCCTCCTTCTCCTCTTCCGTGAAGTCGGTGCCGGCGGCTTCTCCCACCATCCGTCCGAAGTAGCAGTAGGAAACTTGCAGCAGCCCGTGGGCGTTCCGGTATTCGATCGTCATCCCCAGTTCGCCGTCCACCGCAAGCTCCACGCCCGCTTCCTCCAGCACCTCGCGCCGCAGGGCGGCCGACAAGTCCTCGCCCTTCTCCACGCCGCCTCCCGGCAGCTTGTGGTAGCCCTTGGCCGTCACATGCAGCAGGGCGATTCTCCCCTGTCCATCCCGGACCACGGCCCGCGCCGCTTTGCGGAGACGATAAGCCTGCTCCCCCCCGTCCGGCCGCATCACCGGCTCCAACCCGACGCTGTGTTCCTCTAACTCAACCAGCAGTTCCATTCGTCTTCACTCTCCCGCATATCCGTCAGCGCCGGAGGTTCCACTCCTCCGTGCCGTACTTCTCCCGTACCAGACGGTCCGCCAGCTCCCGCTCCTCGCGGGTCAAGCCCTCTTCAACCAACCGGATCCCCAGACCTTCCTCCAGCCCAGCGGTAAAAGCCTTCTCCGCATCAGCCACCGATACGGCCTGCTTCCCTGCCCCCCTCAAGAGGGGGTTAATCGCGACGGCCTTACGCTCAAATGCGGCGGCCAACCGGTTCCGAGACTCCTCCGACCGGAATCGGAGCAGGCGGAAGAGCGCCTGCGTGTCCAGCTCCAGCAGGATGGACCCGTGCTGCAGCACCACGCCCTTCTGTCGGACCTGAGCGCTGCCCGCTACCTTGCGTCCCTCCACCACCAGCTCGTACCAGGACGGCGAATCGAAGCAGGCCGCCGATGCCGGCGCTCCTGCCAGCGCCTCCTTCTTATCACCGGAGAGCTCCGTCATCTCCGCATGGAGGCCCAACCGGACGAAGCCCAGACGGAGTCCCTCGCTCAAGACCCGGTACGCTTCCGTGACGGACCTCGGAATGCCCGGATACGATTCAGACACGACGATGCTGTAGGTCAGCTCCGCGTCGTGCAGCACCGCCCGTCCGCCTGTGGGACGGCGGACGAAGCCAATCCCCTGGCGGGAAACCTCCTCCACGTCCACCTCCTCTTCGGCCTTCTGGAAGTAGCCGATGCTGAGTGTGGCCGGTGCCCAGCCGTAGAAGCGGACCGTCGGGGGAACCCGCCCTTCGGAATGAAGGGTCAGGATGGCTTCGTCGACGGCCATATTTTCCGCTGGGGAGCATGCTCCGGACCGGATGAGCCGCCAAACCGGCGGTTCCGATCCCTCTTGTTGACCGATGTACATCGCGGTCACCTACCCTCCGTGTATGGAATAGTCCCATCATACTTCATTTTTCCACCCGAAAGAAAGCTTGTCCCCCACCCCGCCTTCCTCCTCCAGCAAAGCCTCTATGGTTATGAAAGACCAGCAAATGGATCATACTAGAGGATACGAGTCCGAACCTACCCAGGAGGTGCCGTCACATGAGCGCAACCGAGCCGCAGACCATCGTACGGAGTATTGCCAGCCATCTGGAGATGCATGTGGACCGGAGCTGGGTCGGAACCCTGCAGCAGCGGGCCGACCGCAACGGGCCGTGGGACGATTGGACCCTGTTCCAGCTGGCTTACGAAGCGGAGGATTCCCGAACCGTATCGAGCTTCGACGAGCTCCTGTGCCTGCGGCACATCCAGCATGTTGAGCCAATGGCCCATCAGCTGGACACCGCCAAGAAGGTGCTGACCGAGATGAGGGGGCGCGCCATCCTTGCCGACGAGGTAGGCTTGGGGAAAACCATCGAAGCCGGACTGATCCTGAAGGAATACATGGTCCGGGGACTGGTCAAGAAGGTGCTGATTCTGGTCCCTGCCTCCCTGGTGCTGCAATGGGTGCGGGAGCTGAACTCCAAGTTCGGCATCGCCGCAGCCGCCCAGAAGAAGGCGTACATGTGGGAGCAATGCGATGTGGTTGTGGCCTCCATGGACACCGCCAAACGGGATCCCCACCGGGATATCGTGCTGAATATGGAATACGACATGCTGATCATCGACGAGGCCCATAAGCTGAAGAACAAGAAGACCACCAACTACCAGTTCGTCAGCGAGCTTCGCAAAAAATATTGCCTCCTCTTAACCGCCACCCCCGTCCAGAACGATATGAAGGAGCTGTACAACCTGATCAACGTCCTGAAGCCCGGACAGCTGGGCGGCCAGGGCAGGTTCCAGTCTGCTTTCGTGCGGGGCAAGCGCACGCCCAAGAACGAGGACCAGCTCCAGGAGGAGCTGTCCAAGATCATGATCCGGAACCGGCGGAGCGACGGCGGGGTCGCTTTTACGAAGCGGAAGGTGAAGAATGTCATTCTCGAGCTGTCTCCCGAGGAGCTGCAGCTCTACCAGGGGGTGACCCACTTCGTCCGGGAACGCTACGAGGAGTCCCAGGGCGACCTGGCCAGCATCCTCTCTCTCGTAACCCTGCAGCGTGAGGTCTGCTCCAGCCGAGACGCCGTCTTCCTGACGCTCTTCAACATGTTCAAGAAGATGCCGGAGGATTCGCCCATGCGGTCGCGGGTCGGCGAGCTGGTCCAGCTCATCAAGAGCATCAAAGCCAATACCAAGGCCGAGAAAGCGATGGACCTGATCCGGGAGATCGGGGACAAGGTCATCATCTTCACCGAGTATCGGGCCTCCCAGGAATACCTGCTTCATTATCTGAAGGAGCATAAGATCTCTGCCGTGCCCTACCGGGGCGGCATGAACCGGGGCAAGAAGGATTGGATGATGGACCTGTTCAAGAGCCGGGCCCAGGTGCTGGTGGCCACCGAGGCCGGCGGCGAAGGGATCAATCTCCAGTTCTGCCACCATATGATCAACTTCGATCTGCCCTGGAACCCCATGCGGGTGGAGCAGCGGATCGGCCGGGTGCACCGGCTTGGTCAGACTCATGACGTCCAGATCTACAACATGTCTACGAAAAATACGATCGAGGAGCATATCCTGAATCTCCTCCACGAGAAGATCAATATGTTCGAGATGGTCATCGGCGGGCTCGACACGATTCTGGAGCGGATCGAGAAGCGGAGCACCTCCCTCGAATCCCGCATTCTGCGCATGGTCCTCGAATCCAGGGACGATGCGGATATGCGCAGCCGACTCGATGAGCTGGGCCGGGAATTCCATCACGTCCGCGAGGAAGTGGAGCACGAGGAAGAGGATGTCCTCGCCTCGGCCGCGATGGCCTCCCGCGCCATTGCCGGCATGGGCGGCGCCCAGGCGGAGGTGAGACCGTGAACCGGCAGACCATCGAGCGTTTTGTGATGAGGTACCTGGAGGCCACGGGCTGCCAGCTGGTGGAAAAAGGAGACGGCCACGTCACCGTGCGCCTCTCCCCCGAAGCCGACAAGGACCTGATGAACCGGTCCTACTATTGGAGCTTCGTGGAACGGACAGGCGCCGCTCCGGAGCCGATGCTCTTCAAGTTCGTCTTCGATCCCGAGGCGGTGCATGCCAAACCGAATGTCCCCGTCGGCATCCCGATCCGGCCGGCTGCAGCGGGAGTCGGCAGCCCGTCCGGCACTCCGGCCAGCGGGGCTGCAGCCGGCGGGCCTCCGACGGGCGGGCCACCGGCCGGCGCCGTTCCCGGCGGCGTCATGTCCGGCGGCGCCGCGAGTGCGCCAGCCGGGGACAGCATCCTCGGGCGCTACTTCGGCGTCGCGCCCGCCGCTCCGGTGGGACGTGTGCCGAGCGACGTCATGATGTTCGGCAGCCGCCGCCTGGACCAGCTGTTCGGTGTCGTGCAGAACCGGGGGAAGTTCGTCCGTCTGTTCGAGGAGCTGCGGCCGGCCGACCGGAACCCCTACGCTTCCATGGGCTACAGCACCTGGCTCTGCGTCAACCTGAAGGTGGAATTTATCTGCGATATGAAGCGCGACGAGCTTCATTCCTTCGGCATCCACCTGGGAACGGGGCAGATCGTCGAACGGTTCTTCGACCGGGTCCGGCGCAAGAGCATGAGTCCCCAGCTGCCATCCAACATTCATCTGGAGCCTGCTCCCATCCCCATTGGCGCGGCGGTGGAGATGGTGGAGAATTATCTGGAGCAGAAGATCAAGCGGTATGACCACCGCTGGTCCGAGGACGCCTGGAGGCGGCTGAAGGAGGAGTGGAGCCGGATCGATGATTATTTCGGCGAGCTGCTCCGGACCGTTGAGCCCGATAAGAAGCCGGAGGTGCTGGAGCAGTACAAGAGCCGGGAGCAGGAGATCGATTGGCAGTACCGTCCCCGCATCCACGTATCCGTCATCAACTGCGGATTCTTTCACCTGGCAGAGGGGCTCAGGACAGCGATAGACGCCAATCGATAAATGTTCTCAAAAAAAACGCAGCACCTACCATCACAAAGAAACAAACTTTTTGCTAGACTTCCGATACAATGAAACCAATCACCGCAACCACAACGGATGAGAAGGTGAAGGCATTTGAAATGGACTCTCCGGCTGTCCGTCATCGGCTTCTGCTCCGCAGCTATGCTGCTGGCTCCCGTGACGCTGACAGCTCTCGGCAACGAAACAACCGAAAGCGCTTCTTCCGCACCTGCCATCACGATCGCCGAAGGACCTGCCGCAACCTCCGCGCCCAAGCAGCCTGCGGCCGCGCCCAATCCCGGCACCGGTACCCACGCGGATACTCCGGCTCCCGCATCCGGACGCTCCGCTGCAGCTTCCTCCCCGCCGGAGACCGCGCAAACGGCTGCCCATGATCCCGCCATGGAGGAGCAGATCCGGCAGTGGGTCGCCTCCTTATCCAAGGAGAAGGGCTTCGAGACTTGGAGCCAAGCGAAGTGGGACGTCTACCCCTTGGGACCCGGAACCCATGGCTGGGTTGTGGTTCTCCGCTCCTCGGGCCAGGAGCTGGGCTATCTGGTGATCGCCTCCATGGAGGACGGCACCTACAAGCTGACGGAATACGGCACCGGCGAAACGCCCTTGTTCAGCATGGAGACGCTGTACCACAGCCTGGTGCAGCGGGGACTTATAGATGCATCCATGAAGTATTACACCTTCTTGAGCCAGCCCCCTTTGAAGCTGCAGCGCTGGTACGTCCCTCCTCTCCAAGCCGTGTGGCAGGTGGAGACCCAAGAGGGCAGCCGGTATTACGACGCCAAGACCGGCGAGGAGCTGCCCGATGTGACCGGGTGGCTGGAGCGCGAGAAGGAACTCTCCGGCTCCGGTCTCAAGGAGAGCGCTTCCTCTCCATCGGGAGGCATCGCCTCCTCGGCAGAATGGGAGGCGCATGATCCGTTCCTCCGGCCGACCTGGCTGAAAGGCAAGCCCATGGCCGCTCCCGCCTTCGACCGGCTTCAGTCGAAGCTGTCCGGGCCGGCGGCCGAGGTTACCTACTCCGGCAAGTGGTATGACGGGATCGCCTTGTATCCCTTGGCCGTCAGCGGGTACCATCTGTGGTCCGGAGGCGAGCCTTACGTCCGCCTGGAGCATAACGGGCCGCGATATGCCGCATTCCCGGACACGGTCCGGTTAGGCGGATATTATTCCCCTCCATCTTGATATTTCTCCTCTTCCTCCTATAGATGAAAAGCTGCGGACTCCGATGTCCGCATCGGCTCCCGCAGCTTTTCGGACTTCAGTCCGGCCGGTCCCTGTCCCAGGGATATGTGCCGGCTCTTTTTTTGCCGAAGATCAGCTTCAGTGATAAGGGAAGGAGCCCGAACCACCTGGAGGACCAGGGCTCCTCCCTCCTCTTGCTTCGTCGCTCCTGACGCATCTGCCGCCGGACCTCCCGCGGCGTATCGATGTAGGTCACGACCTGCTGGGTAATATACTTGACCAGATCATCGCTTTTGGCCATCTGCTTGTTCTCACGCTGCCTTTCCTCGCATCATCCTCTCTCTAGCATTTCCTGCTATCCGGTCCGCTAAACGCAAAGAAGGACCCGGAGCAAGCTCCTGCGAGCTGCCCCGGGTCCACCTATGCTTAGTTAGATCTGCTCCGGCGACTCCAGGCCGATCAGGCGAAGTCCGTTGCGGAGCGTAATTTGTACGGCTTTGACCAAAGCCAGACGGGCGTTGCGGACGGTCTCGTCCTCGACGCGGATCTTGCAGGCATGATAGAACCGGTTGAACGCTTGTGCCAGATCCACCAGGTAGCGGCTGACGATGGACGGCTCCAGCTTATTCATGGCCGATTGGATCCGTTCCCCGAACACGTACAGCTCCTTCAGCACCAGCTGGGCTTCCGCATTCTGAAGGTGCTCCGGATCGATCCGATCAAGCGAAGTTTCCAAGGCGATGCTGGAGGTGCCGTTCACCTGACGCAGAACGCTGCATGCCCGGGCGTGGGTGTACTGGACGTACGGGCCGGTCTCGCCTTCGAAGTTCAGCGCCTCCTCCCAGGAGAAGACCACGTCCTTGATCCGGTTGGTGGACAGATCGTTGAAGACGATGGCGCCGACGCCGACCTGACGGGCCACCTCTTCCTTGTTGGGCATGTCCGGGTTCTTCTCGTCGATAATCTCCCGGACACGGTCCACCGACTTGGTCAGGAGCTCCTCCAGCATAACCACGTTGCCCTTGCGGGTGGACAGCTTGGCGCCCTCCAGACTGACCTGTCCGAACGGCACATGGACCAGGTCCTTCGCCCAATCGTAGCCCATCAGCTCGATGATCTTGAACCATTGGTTGAAGTGCAGGCTCTGGGCCGCCCCCGTGACGTAGAGACACTTATCGAAATTGTAGGTGTTCTTCCGGTAGATGGCCGCCGCCACGTCGCGCGTATGGTAGAGGGTGGCTCCATCCTTCTTGATCATCAGGGCCGGAGGCATGTTGTAGTCCTCGAGCCGGACCAGCAGCGCCCCGTCGTCCTCGACCAAGAGCCCCTTGTCCTTCATCTCTTGGATGGGAGCGCCCATCTTGTCGTTGTAGAAGCTCTCGCCTGCATAGGTATCGAAGCGGACACCCAGCAGCTCGTAGATCTTATTGAATTCCTTCAGGCTGATGTCCACGAACCACTTCCAGAGCTCGGTCGCTTCGGCATCGCCCTGCTCCAGCTTCACGAACCAGGAGCGCGCTTCCTCTTCCATCTCCGGATTCTTCTCGGCGTCGTCGTGGAACTTCACGTACAGGCGCAGCAGCTCCAGAATGCCGCCCTCTTCCACGGCTTCCTTGTTGCCCTCATTCTTATAAGCGACGATCAGCTTGCCGAATTGGGTTCCCCAGTCGCCCAAGTGATTGACGCCGACGCATTGGTAGCCCAGGAAGCTGTGAATCTGATAGAGCGCGTTGCCGATCATGGTGGAGCGCAGATGACCCACATGGAACGGCTTGGCGATATTCGGCGAGGAGAAATCGATGACGATGGTCTTGCCTTCTCCCTGGCTGGAGGAGCCGTAGCGGTCTCCCGCGGACAGCACGGAACGCAGCACCTCGGAGGCGAAGGACTTCTTGTCCACGAATACGTTCAGATAACCCGATACGGATTCCACACGCTCGAAGGGAGCCGTTCCCTCCAGCTTGCTCTTGATCTCGTCGGCGATGGCTTGCGGAGCCTTGCGGAGGGCCTTGCTCAGCTTGAAGCAGGGCATGGAGAAGTCGCCCATCTCCGGATTCGGCGGGTACTCGATCAGGTCCTTGAGCGCGTCGGCCTCTACACCTTCCAGGAATGAAGCGATCGTGCGGGCCAGCTCGTCTTTGTAATTAATCATCATTACCTTCCTCTCACAGGGTCATATGCAATAAAGCACCCCTCGTCGGGGTGCTTGGGAGTGTTATGTAGATGGTGCGGTCGAGAGGACTCGAACCTCCACGGCTGTTACACCACTAGAACCTGAATCTAGCGCGTCTGCCAATTCCGCCACGACCGCACGTTTTGTGACAAAAAGTAATATACCACGGACAAATCATAAAGTCAAACTTTTTCTGGCCGGTATGAAGACAGACGGTCATACAACTTTTTATGCAAAGTATACTTTACAAAAACCGCAAAGCATACTATACTAAAAATGTAAAGCCAACTATACACGACCTCGCAAGGAGGGAGACATGAAAACCCGGATACAGGAGCTGCGCAAGAAGAACAAGATCTCCCAGGATGAGCTGGCCCAGGCCGTCGGCGTAACGCGGCAGACCATCACTTCCCTGGAGAATGAGAAGTATACGGCGTCCTTGGTGCTTGCCTACAAGATCGCCCGCTATTTTCAATTGACGATTGAGGACGTATTCGATTTCACCGATGTGGAGGAATGATAGATCATGGAAGCTTATCAACCCGCAGTAGCCAAACGACTGAAAAGCCTGATTTCCCTTAACGGCGCCTTCAGCCTGCTTCTCCTGCTGACCGCCATTTATGCCAACCGGTCCGTTGCCGGCCGCGCGGAGGATTTCGTCCAGGGCATGCAGATCGGCGTATTCCTCGGGATGGAAGTGGTGCTCCTCTATACCATCTCGAAGCTCCGCTCGGTCCTGAAAAGTCCGGAGGCGTTGAAGAAGATGTATATCGAGGAGAATGACGAGAGGAGCAAGCTGATCAAGCTGAAATCCGGAGCGGCAGGCTCTGCCATCACGCTCTACAGCCTGGCCTTCGGCGCCGTCATGAGCGGTTTCTTCGATTACCGGTTGTCCATCACCCTCTTCGGGGTGCTGGTGTTCGTCCTTGCGGTGTACGCCGGGACTACGCTCTATTACAAGCGTCTCTATTAAGAAGCGGTCCGATCGCCACCCGGGGGAGTCTGCTGCTCCCCCCGATGCTTATCAAGTCCTCGGTTCCGAATCCGGCTTGTAGCGGTACTCCCGCGGCAGCTTCAAGAGCTTGCGGTTCAGCTTCCGCAGCAGGACGGTTTCGCTGTCCCACGCCACGACCAGACCTCTAACGTCATTGGCCGGCTCCGCATCCCGCTCTACGCGGACTCGGATCCCCTCCTGCCGGTACCGGTCCAACTCCTCCTCCGTGATCATCCGGCGCACCTCCCTTCACGTATGGAACCCTTAGATCTATGTTACCCTATCTCCGTTGCAGATTTCCAATTAACCCTGCATCCCTCCGCGCGTACAAGGGCATCATAAGCAGGTTAGGAAGATCATTCCGGGAGGGTCTGCAGGATGAACAAGAGAACCTATTATATCTCCGTCGGAAGCGGAGATATCGTGCAGGAGAAGGAAGCCGCCAACTTCGAGTTCGAGATCGAAGCCACCGAAGAGGAACTCAACCGGCTGGAGGAGCTGTTCGAGGAGAAGGAGGAAGCGGACAACGGAAGCGCCCAGAGGGCCGTCACTCCTTACATCGAGTATCACAACGACGGAGAGAATGATGTCTATGACGCGCGTCTTCAGGACATCTACCGCTTGATCCACAAGCTGGGAACACCGGAGACGAAGGCCCACATTGAATCCATGAGCCTGAACGCGCCGGATTAACGCACTCGCTCACGATGGCGCGCAAAAAAGACCTGCAGCCGGCTGCGCCGCTACAGGTCTTCATTTATACGATGGGATAAGTCCGGGATTAACCGACAGTTTCGCGGGATTCAAACCAATAGTCCAGCACGCTGGCGGACATGACGCGCTTCGCAATGTATTCCGCCTGCTTCTCGGAGAACTGGGCCGTCCATTCAATCCGGTTCTCGTTGCACAGCTTCACGATGGTCAGAAGCTCCGACCAAGCGACGTAACGCTTATACCAGAAAAATTGAGGATGTTCAATCATATAGGGATACAGGTCGTCGAATTCGGTATGCTTGCAATCCAGGGCACGTTCAAAATGGTTCTTCGCTTCTTCCAGCTTCGTCAACAGGTATTCAGCCGTGATCATCATATCACCCATAGCAATGCCTCCTCTCTGTACCTTGTTAGACCCATTATAATCGAAAACCCCGGTCCCGGGAAGCCGAACAGGCCTTGAAAATGTTGCTTGCCCGGCCGTGCAGCCGCTCAGTCCGCGAAGGTCACTTCGCCGTTCTCGACGCCGGCAATCTTCACCAGCGAGTCCACTCGGACCCCGGCTTCGCGGAGGCTTCCGGCCCCGGGCTGGAAAGTCTTCTCCACGGCGACTCCCAGGCCGATCAGCTCGCACTCTGCCTGCTGGAGGATCCGGATGACTCCCTTGACCGCATCACCGTTGGCGATGATATCGTCGATGATCAGCACCCGGTCGCCGGGAGACAGAAGCTTCTTGGAGATCATGAGATCCGTTACGATTCCCTTGGTGAAGGAGGGTACCCGCTCGCAATAGGAGTCCGCATCCGTCGTCAGCGTCTTTTTGCGCCGGGCGAAGATCATAGGAACCTCTAGCCGGTATGCCACGGCGAATGCGATCGGGATGCCGGAGGACTCGATGGTCACTACCTTGGTGACGCCCTCTCCGCGGAACCGGCGGGCAAACTCTTCTCCCATCTCCATGATCATGGACGGCTCCACCTGATGGTTCAATATGGAGTCGAGCTGCAGCACATGCCCCGCTTGAACGCTGCCTTGACTCGTGATCGCCTGCTTTAAGCTTTCCATCTTCCATTACCCCCGTACGAAGCTACGGCCGGCCGTGCGCCCTGGTATCCGTGCTTGTCCTAATCTTCCGTTTACATTACCATAGCCGGGGAACCCAATTCAAGCGGAGAATGGGACATTTTTTGAAAAGGTGTGAAACTTTTGGGAGGTTTTTCCCGTCTAATATAGTATATAAGCCAGCATGCGTTCAAAAATAGGTCCTGCGGTTCCGAAACCGGGCCGGGAGATTCCCAATCGGCTTGATTTCTTCCCTAATGGTCCCATTTGGTTCCATACCGGCATTGTGAGAACCGGTCTGTTGTTGATATGATAGAAAAAGTTCTGTGAACGGATGCAGGATAACGAAAGGATCGATCCAATGATGAGGGAGAAACGACTTTACCGGTCGGCTGCCGGAATCCTGTTCCTGGCCGCCGCCTTGTCCGCTGCCGGATGCGCCGGTTCGGAGCCCTCCGCGGCCCCCCAATCTAGCACGCCCGCTTCGACTCCCGCCGCCGGTACCGAACCTGCGGCTGCCGCATCAACGGCTTCCCCGCCTCCTGCCCCATCCGTTACGAACACGGAGAAGCAAGCCAGTGCAGCCAACGCGGTCCAGCAAGCGGCAGCCAATGACCCCAAGGCACCTGCCGGAAGCCCCGGCAAGACCAAGAAAACCTTCGATTCCTATTCCGTCGAGAAGCCGCTTCTGATGGGCGTAGCCATCGGCGACTCCAAGGAAAAGACCGTACAGCTCCACGGCAACCCTTACGGCACTTATGTAATGGAGGACGGAGACGACCCCATTACGGTGGCGGAATACCTGGGCTTCTTGGTCGGATTCAATAAGAAGCAGCAGGCGGAGTTCGTGGAGATTACCGAGGACGATGTGGATCCGGGATTGAACGGTCTGCATCTCGGTCAGGAAATCGAGGCGGCCTATACCGCCCTGGGCAAGCCGGATGCGAATACAGATTATGTTCTAACCTACCGGACGAAGGAAACGGTCCTGAAGCTCGATGTAGACCCGAAGACCAAGTCCATCCAATCGATCAAGATGTTCCGGAGAACGGAATAGAACCTCATAGAAGCCGGTCCGGAAGCGAAAACCTTGATGAACAAGGCTTTCACTTCCGGACCGGCTTCTTCTTGATGGGCCAGGACCATATGCGGTTACCGGGATCCGGCCACCCGCTTGCGGCTCTTCACCATGAAGTAAGCCGTGCCCGCAGCCAGCACCGCGATGCCCAAGAGTCCATAGCCCATATAGCGGTGGATTTGCGGCATAACGGAATCGATATTTTGCCCGATGAAGTGTCCCAGTGAAATGAAGGTCGCCGACCAGAGAAGAGCACCGGTGCAGGCATAGATCAGGTAGCGCCAAAAGCCGACCCCGCTGATCCCCGCCAGGTAGCAGGTCAGATGCCGGACCCCCGGCACGAAGTAACCGAACGTAACGGTCCACAGCCCGAAGCGGTGAAACCAGCCCTCCGCCTTGTCCAGCCTCCGCGGAGTCAGCTTGACCCATTTGCCGTATTTACGGAGGAAGGGCTTGCCCACTTTATGACCGATATAATAGCTGATCAGCATGCCGGTCAAGGCACCGGCGAAGGCAACCGCCAACGCGGCGGGGTACGAGAACCACCCGATGGAGGTCAAATAACCCACGAAGGTCATCAGGATCTCATCCGGCACCGGAAGGCCGATTATCCCCACCGCCAACAAGCCGTACAATGCGGCGTACCCGTAATCCAGAATCCACTCCTTCAACATCTCCAGCACGTTGCACGCTCCATCCATCATGATCGTCTGCAGCCAAGCCGCGGAAAACCCGTCCCACGATCTTGTCATGCGGGTCCTCTCCCGTTCATACCCTTGTACTAACAGGTCGGACGAGAGGGGTCTTTGTTATCATGCGCAAAATAAGCCAAATCCTTCAGGTTGCTTTCACTTATATGGGAACCATCGTAGGGGCCGGCTTCGCCTCCGGGAAGGAGATCCTTCTCTTCTTCACCCGATACGGCTGGATGGCTACGGCAACCATCGCTGCCGCCACCGTGCTGTTCGTATGGCTCGGAACGAAGCTCATGAATGCCGCCCACGAGATCGGAGCCACCTCCTACGAGGATCTGAACAAGGAGCTCTTCGGAGAGCGGATGGGCAAGTGGATCAGCCTCGTCACGCTGGTTGTGCTGTTCGGCGTAACATCCGTCATGCTGGCGGGAGCCGGTTCCCTCTTCGCGGAGCACCTGGGCATTCCTTATCAGATCGGGCTGTTCATCACCCTGCTTCTGACCTACCTGCTTCTCCAGCGGGGGATGAATGCCATCCTGGCCGTCAACTCCATTGTGGTCCCGGTCATGCTCCTCTTCACCTTCGCCATCGTCTGGACCACCTTCCGTCTGCCGGGCGCCGGCAATTGGCTGGAATTGACCTCCCCCTATCCCTGGCATCGGGTATGGTTCGATTCCATCCTCTATACCGCTTACAACTTGGCGCTGGCCCAAGCCGTTCTCGTCCCGCTGGGCCGGACGGTCGAAGACCGCAAGATCCGGTTATGGGGCGGAGTACTGGGCGGAATCGGAATCGGCGTCCTGCTGCTGGCCTGCCATTATGCCCTGTCGGCCCGGATGCCCGGCATCACCGGCTATGAGATCCCCATGGGCCACCTGATCGGACCGTTGGGGCGGACCGTTCAGGGCTTGTACATCCTGGTCATCTTCGGGGAGATTCTGACCACTTTCTTGTCCAACGTATACGGCATCGCCCTTCAGCTGCAGGAGCGGACCGGACTGCATAACCGCCTGGTGATACCGGCCATTCTGGCCGGCTGCTATCTCGTCAGCCAGGCGGGCTTCGGCCAGCTTCTGGAGGTGCTATACCCCTCCATCGGCCTGGTGAGCCTGATTTGGCTCGTGATGGTGATGTGGCGCCGCGGCTCCCTTCCCCGCTAGCCGGAGCACGAGGAACAGGCGTGTCAGCAGGAAGAGCAGCCCCAGCAGACAGAAGATGAAGCCGCTAATCAAGTATCCGTAATGGTAATAGGGATATAAGTCCTTGTCCTTCATGACTCCCACCAGATCTGCCAGCAGGAAGACGAGACCGGCCAGAACCAGGAAGACAAGACCGAAGTCGAAGACCGTCCACTTCAAGAGCGCGGAGGCCACGAAGGAATTCCCGTCCAGGGGATCCTTCTTCTCTTGGCGCAGCTTCCAAACGAACCAAGCCGTATACACGGCGGCCCCGGTCACCAATAAGCCGATGACGGACGCAAATATAGCCAAAGCAGTATACATACACGATTCCCCTCCCGTTCATGCTAATAAGCCTGAGACAGCTTAGACACCAGCCACAGGACGGCGGCGAAAGCTGCAACCGGCAGAACCGCTGCCAGCACAAACACCGCATTTTCCGTCGGATACGGCAGAGCCCTCCATATGGAGGTCCAGATTCGGCCCGGCTCCTGATCTTCCATCCGCAACTCCCCGGACAAAGCGCCAGAGCCGCCTTCTTCGGCAGCCGGCTTGCCTGGTTCGGCTCCTGTCTGCCCCTGGATATGGATCTTTCCTTTTTTCCAGCCTACTTGATAGGTGATGTCGCGGTCGAAGCTTTTTTTGTCGGCGGTCGGCATGGCGTTCCCTCCCAAATGCATGTCTACCACTACTATACTATTCCAACGGTTCAAAAAAAAGCAATGCGTTCGGGTACAGCCCTCATATATAATATGGTGGAAGTTACAAGCCCGCGGAAGGGCGTGCCTGGGCGTTGCCCATTTCCTTACTGGAGGGATTCGGATATGTCAAAGGTTGCAGTCATTACGGGTGGCGGCCAAGGCATTGGCCGAGCGGCGGCGATCCGTTATGCGGAGGCGGGATATGCGGTGTCCATCTGCGACATCGACAAGGAAGCGGGGCAGGAGGTCATCCGGGAGATTCGGAATAAGGGCGGCCAGGCTCTGTTCCTCCGGGCCGACACCGGCGTGCCGGCAGAGCTGGAGCACTGGCTCCGTCTGACCCGCAGCGATCTGGGCTCCATCGACGTGCTGATCAACAATGCGGGCATCGGACGGAGCGCCCCGTTCCTCGAGCTGAAGCTGGAGGACTGGGACCGGGTGCTGGCCGTGAACCTTCGGGGAGCCTTCGCCGCCTCTCAATATGCGGCGCGGATCATGCGGGACCAGGGCACGGGCGGAGCCATCATCAATATCGCCTCGACCCGGGCCCTCATGTCGGAGGCGGGTACGGAAGCCTATTCCGCATCTAAGGGCGGAATTCTGGCGCTGACCCATGCGATGGCCATCAGCTTAGGCCCGTTCGGGATCCGGGTCAATGCCGTCAGTCCGGGCTGGATCGAGACCGGTGATTGGCAGCTGTCGTCCCGCTCCGTCACGCCCTACCACTCCGAGCAGGACCGTCTGCAGCATCCGGTCGGACGCGTCGGCGTGCCGGATGACATCGCCAAGGCGTGCCTGTACCTAAGCGGTCCGGATGCCGGCTTCATAACCGGCCAGAATCTGGTCATCGACGGGGGCATGACAGTGAAGATGATTTACGAGTAGAATGGAAGACAGAGAATCTCGGAGGGTTCCCTCGTCCGGCGTATGCCGCCACGGATGCGGGAACCTTCCGCATGAAACGGATAAGGAGTGCAAACATCATGTGGTTGGCATACGCAGCGGGAGCAGCCTGCTGCTTCGGGTTAAGAGGCATCCTGTACCAATGGACCTCCAAGCAGCCCGCGGATCGGAACGTATTGTTGTTCGGCGTCTATCTCTGCGGGGCGCTGGTCGCCCTGCTGTTGAACGGAGGCTGGGGACAAGCCTGGACCGCCGGAGCCGCTATGGGACTGGCTATGGGGGTCTTCTCCTATATCTCCAACTCAGCGATGCACAAAGGCTTCTCCGTTGGGAAAGCCTCGATCGTAGCCCTGCTATCCGGGCTGCCCCCGCTGGTGGTGGTGCTGGTGGCTTTCGTCCTGTGGGGCGAGAAGCTGAATCCGGCGCAGCTCTCGGCATTCGCCGTCATTATGGGCGGAGGTCTGCTCATCAAGAGCTCCGGAGGACTGTCCCTGCAGGATTGGAAAGGCGCCCAATGGGGACTCTTGGCCATGTTCACGTTTGCGCTGACGGACCTGTCCAGCAAGCAGGCCACACTGTGGGGAGGCGAAACGCTGCCGACGGTGGCGGTCATGTATCTGACGGGCAGCGTGCTGTTCGGCTTCGCCGCCTTGCGCAGCTCTGCAGCTGCGAAGAAGCTGGTCAAGGCCGGTACAGCGAGGACAGAGACTGCTGCGGCCGCTCAGGAGGCGGTGCCGATGCAGACCGCTGCGGACCGGGCTGCTCCGGAGGCGGCTGCGGCCGCCGCTTCCCGCTGGAGCGCCGGCAAGACGGTGCTCGTGGGAATGCTGGTGGGCTTGACGAACGTATCCGGCATGGTTCTGATCCTGCCGGCCTTCAAGCTGGGCGTGACCGGGCTGGTGTCAGCCATCATCGCGCTGAACGTGCTTCTCATCCTGCTCTACGCCCGCTTCTTCCTGAAGGAGCGCTTCAAGCCCAAGGAGCTGGCCGGCATGGCCTTGGCTCTGGGCGGCGTATTGGTGCTCCGGCTGTTCGGTTAAATCTAGTGGCAGCAAAAAGGTGGTGACCGGGGATTTCCCGGTTCACCACCTTTTTTCATCTGCTGCGGTTCAGCCAAGCACGCACGGCGAAGCGGGGCAGCACCAGCTGGCGTCTCCACCGGGACGGCTGCCTCATGAGCCGGTACAGCCATTCCAGATGAATCTTCTGCCAGAAGACCGGAGCCCGCTTCACCTTGCCGGCCACCACGTCCAGGCTTCCGCCGACGCCCATAGCCAGGCGGGTCTTCAGCTGCGGCTTGTGCTGATAGATCCAGCGCTCCGCCTTGGGAACGCCTAGCGCGACGAGCAGGATGTCCGGATCGGCGGCTTCTATATCCGCCACGATGCGGGGCTCCTCCTCGGGCTTGAAGAAGCCATGCTGGCGGCCCGCAATGGTTACGCCGGGGTACCGCTCCAAGATGGTGGCCGCCGCTTTCTCGTTGGTCTCCGGATCGGCGCCCAGAAGGTAGAAGGACCACCCCTTCTTGCCGCCCAATTCCAAGAGGCTGATCATCAGATCGAAGCCGGTCACCCGCTCCGGCAGCCGGTTCCCGTTCCAGCCGGAAGCAATGACAATGCCGATGCCGTCGGCGGTCAGATGCCCGGCTTCATCGACGATGGAGCGGAGCTCCCGGTCCTCGCCGCAGGCCATGACGATCTCCGGGTTGACGGTCACCACGTGGAACACCCGGTCCTCATCACGGTCGATCACATCCGTCAACAGATCGACGGTTTCCTTCAAGGTCAGCTTGGGGAAGGGAATCCCCAATACGTTTACCGTTTCATACGACATTCTTACGTTCCTCCTACACCCATTGGCTGTGCCTGTCCATAGCCTCCATTGTACCAAATTCCGGCCGGCTTCGGAATGATTGGTTATAATTAAGGATTCCATTAGCGGATGGCAGCCGTTGGCGTATACTAAGGAACAGGACAACCGACGGACCGGGGTCCCCTATTAGCCGAAAGGATGATGTTGAATGTACAAGAGCATTGTTGGAGGGGCCACAACCGCCGCAGGCGTCCGCGGCCATAAGCAGCACGGCTTAGGCTGACAACCGGACTCCTGCGGGTGGCGCTGATTAGGAACGACGATTCCGTGCGCAACCTTAACCATGAGCAGGAGGTTCACGAACGAGATGAATTTGGAACTATGGGGATGGAGATCCCTTTTTGAAGCATCCATGGCGCCGTACCGTACCGAAGGCTGGACCGCGGGCCGGGTCGTCCTGGAGCATAAGCATCTATACCGAGTCATGACGGAGCACGGGGAGCTCTTGGCGGAGATCTCCGGCAAGCTTCGCTTTCAAGCATCCGGCCGGGAGGATTATCCCGCCGTTGGGGATTGGGTGGTTGTGGACGCCCGTCCCTCGGAAGGGCGCGCCACCATCCATGCGATCCTCCCGCGCTTCAGCAAATTCTCCCGCAAGGTGGCGGGACAGGTAACAGAGGAGCAGATCGTGGCCGTCAATGTGGATACGGTATTCCTGGTTCAAGCGTTGAATCAGGACTTCAACGTCCGGCGGCTGGAGCGTTATCTGGTCCTCGCTTGGGAGAGCGGCGCCAATCCGGTGGTCATCCTGAGCAAGGCGGATCTGTGCGCCGATCTGGAGGAGAAGCTGGCGGAAATTCACCAGACCGCCGTCGGCGTGCCCGTCCATGCGGTCAGCGCCCTGGAGGGCGAGGGCTTGGGAGAGCTGGCGGCTTACGTCCGCCCGGGCCAAACCGTAGCCCTCCTGGGCTCCTCCGGGGTCGGCAAATCAACGCTGATTAACCGTATGGCGGGTCAAGAGGTCTTGGCGACGGGCGACATCCGCGAGGAGGACGGCCGGGGCCGCCATACGACGACCCACCGGGAGCTGCTGCTCCTGCCCGAGGGCGGGCTTCTGATCGACACCCCCGGCATGCGGGAAATCCAGCTCTGGGAAGCGGACAGCGGCCTGTCCGCCGGCTTCCAGGATGTAGAGGCTGCGGCGGAGGGGTGCCGGTTCCACAATTGCTCCCATGAACGGGAGCCGGGCTGTGCCGTACGAGCCGCCCTGGAGGACGGAACGTTGGATGCAGACCGTTACGAGAGCTACCGGAAGCTGCAGAAGGAGCTGGCCTTCCTCGCACGCAAGGAGGATGTCCGCCTGCAGCAGCAGGAGAAAGCCAAGTGGAAAGCCGTTAACAAGCAAATGCGCTCCGTCAAGCCCCGCTGAAGAGGAGCCACAATTCCGACAGACCCAATAAGGAAGCCTGCCGATCCCCAACATGAGTTGGAGACGGCAGGCTTCCTTTTGTTCTAGACCTCTATGACCTGCACCTGCGGCAAGCCGCTTGTCATGGCCTCGACCACATGTCGGTGGCAGGTAAAGACCAGAATCTGGTGCTTCTCCGCCAGGACTCCCAGCTCCCGCACACAGGCGGCCAGCCTGGCCCGGTCGAAATTGACGAAGATATCGTCCATGACGAGCGGCATGGGTTCGTTCCGGGCGAACTCCTCCGTCAAGGCGAAGCGGATGGCCAGGTACAGCTGCTCGGCGGTCCCCCGGCTCAACCGGGCGGAATCCACGGGCTCCCCATCGGGGCGCACCGCAATCAGCCGCTGCTCGCCTAACGGGGCCATAATGCCGGCATACCGCCCCTCCGTCATCCGGCTGAAATGGCCGGAGGCCAGGCGCAGCACGGCGGGCTGGCGCTCCCGCTCATAGGTCTCCCTCGCCCGGCGCAGCAGCCCGGCGGCCATGGCGTACACGGCCCATTGGGAGGCTTCCTCCCGGAACCGGGCGACCAGCTCCTCCTGCTGCTCCCTCTTATCTCCATGGGAGGAGCCCTCCAGGAGGCGTCCGCATTCGCCCGCCAAATGCCCCTTTCGTTCCTTGGCTTGGTCGAGCCGGGCTGTCAGCGCCAGGAGACGGTTCTCCAGCTGAACCACCTCCTCGGCCAAGTCTTCTTCCCCACGGCTGGACAGATGCTTCTCCAGCTGGGCAACCCGCTCCGGACCGACCCCCGCCGCCAGAAGCTCTTGGATTCCGCGAAGCTCCTCCTCACAGGCGCATAGCCGTGCCGATTCCGCCCCGAAGCGCCGGAACTCTTCTGGCCCAGCCGCTCCCGCCTCCGCCCAGAGGAATTCCAGCTTGCGGGCAGTGATGAGCCGGCTGTTCTGCGCCTCCTCCAGCTCTACGCGCAGAGGCGCCAGGGCCGCTTCGGCCTCCTTCACGCCGGCCAGCCCCTCGAGGACCCGGGAGAGCTCCTCCTTCCGCCGCTCCAAGGCTGCAGGAAGGTCCGCCTCATCCCGGTCTGACCAGGCCGTCAGTGACCGGCATGCCCTTTCGAAGTCCGCGCGTTCACTTAGCGCACCGGCAAGCTGCGCTTCCAGCTTGCTTAGGCGGCTCCGGAGCCCCCGGATCTGCTCCAGACGCTCCAGCACATCCGGCGCATACTCCGGGGGAAGCTCCATCCCGATCCCCCATTGCAGCAGCCAGGCGGACCATTCCTCCTGAAGTATGGCCCCATCCGCCTCCAGGCGCGTTAATGCCTTGCGCATCCGGCCCTCCTGCTCCCGCAGGGCGGCGTGTGCCGTTTCCGCATCCGTGAGCCGCTCCTCAAGCCGGGCCAGCTCCCGGAATGCTTCGGTCAAGCCGGCCATCCACCGCTCGAGCCGATCGGGGAATTCCGGGTCTTCCCAATCCGGAAGCCCGGAGGTCCCGGCCCTGGTACCGGCCGCAGCTGCAGCCGTCTCCCTGCCGATTCCGACGGCCTCCAGACGGGAACGGATCCGGCCCTCGCCGGTTTCACGGGCCGCCTGGAGCTCCCGCCGCTTCATCTCCAGCGGGGATGGATCGCTTCCGGTGTAACGTCGGCCGGACCGGGTTCGAGGCCCTCCGGCTTGGTTCGGACCGGCGGCCTCCGACAATCCGATTCCCCTGGTCGACGCCAGAAGAATCCATATTCCCGCTGCCGCCCATAACACGCCCCCGATCATAGCCGGAAGCCATTCCTGCCGGAGGGCGAACCAACCTGCCCAGCCTGCTGCAACAGCCAGAGCGAATCCCCCCGGCATTCGCAGCCAGCGGGAATCGCTTCCCCCGGCCTTCCGCGAGGCGGCCTGCAGCTGCTCCAGCTGGAGCAGCCTCTCCAGCTCCCGTTCCTCCAGGTGCCGGAGCTCCTGCTCCAGCCGCTCCGCTTGACGCCACTCCCGCTGCAGCTCCCGCACCAGCTCCTGCAAGTCGGACGCTTGGGCATCCGTGCAGCCCGGGTACTGGCGGCGGAGCCGCTCCTTCAGGGCTGCCAGCTCCCCTGCACGTTCCGCCGTACGCAGCTCCGCTTCGGCAAGGGATCGTAACAGCCCTTCCCGCTCCGCCAGCATACGCCGCTTGCGCTCCGCCAGCTCCATCGACCGGGTGAGCCATTCCCGAGCCTCTGCCTGGGCTGATAAAGGAATCGGCTCCACCTCGGAGCCCCCTCCGGAATCCGGAGCCAAGCCGAGCTCTCCCCGCTTCAAGCGATGCTGTTCCCTCGTCTGGTCCAGCTCGGCGGCCAGCTCCGACTCGAGGACGAATCCGTTCCGGTACAGCGGGAGCCGGCCCAACAGCTCCTCAAGCCGCCAACGCCCGGCGGCCACAGCCTCGTCCTCCTCCGTCCAGGCCTCCAGCCGCTGCAGCCAGCGCTGCTCGGCGGCCTGAAGCCGGCGGACCTCCTCGTCCCGGCGCTCCAGCTCCGCGATCAGCGCTTCATGGCGCTCCAGACCGTCCTCCGGATAGGGAGGCCGGCTGGCGGTTAGCGGGGCCAGCTCGCTCCGCAGCTTCCGAAGCGTCTCGCTGCGGACCCATTTGTCCCGCAAGGGCCCTGCGGCGCGGAGAAACGCCAGCTCCTCCCGGAGGGCGGCCAGCTCCTCCTCCTCGGAGGCGATCTCCTCCGCCAGCCGCTCCAGTTCGTCGGCCATGGCGTTGTATCGCCCGGCGGCGGCCAGGCTGCGCCGCCATTCCGCCTCCAGCCGGTCGGCTTCGGCCAAGAGCCGGCCGATGCCCTGGTTCTTGCCCCTCGGGCGGAACCGTGCCTCCAGCTCCTGCGCCAGCCGCCGCTCGGTCTCGGCCACCGCCGAGGCCCGGACCCCCAGACCGGCGCTGTGCAGGAAGCCTCCCAGCTCGCCCGAGGTCAAGGTGCGGAGCTCCTGCAGCTCCGTCAGGGTGAAGGCGAACAGGTTGCGGAACTGCTCCGCCGTCACGCCCCCCAGCAGCTGCCGGAGGAGCTCCTCGCTCCCTTCCGTTCCGTCCCGGAAGATCACGCGCAGGGTGCCGGCCGACGGATTCCGCCCTCGCCCTCCGGCTGTGTCGCCTCCGGCATACCGGACGACGCGAACCCGCTCTCCCGCCTGCGTCTCAAGCTCCAGCAGCCCACCATGGGCTCTGCCGCCCACCGGCTCGTACCGCTCCGAAGATTGGCTTCGTGACGGGAAGCCGAAAAGCACCGCCCGGATCAGCTGAAGCAGCGTGCTCTTCCCCGCTTCGTTCGGCCCGTACAATACCGTTACCGGCCCTTCCAGCTCCACGGTCCGGTCCCGGAGAGCGCCGAAGCCCTCCGCCCGAATCTGCCGTATGATCACGCTTCAACACCTCCCGTGCTTGTGGAATCCCTGCCGGTTCACACACCTTGCCAGCCAAACTTATTCCTCTTAGCTCTCCTCCCCGGATTCGTCCACAAGACGGTCCAGCAGCCAATCGGACGCTTGACGCAGCCATTCCGCCGCCTCCTCCGGGTCCGGTCCTTCCGTCCCCATCAAGCCGGAGCGGCGAAGCAGTGCGCCGGCCTTGGGATGGACGCTCAGCGGCTCCAGGCATCTGGCGGCGAACCTGCCCAGCTCCTCCGGGTTGCTCCGGAGAGACTCAGCCAGACGCAGCACGTCTCCCAACAGCCCCTCCGAGGCGGCCGCCGACGCCCAATTCGCCTCCGGCGCCGTGTGGATCCGCAGGGCCTCCGGCCAGACGAAGTCGATGCCTTCGCCTTGGGCCGAATCCGCGTCCCCCAGGCCGCCCCGCTCCGTCTCCCCAAGGCGGAGCTCCTCCAGGAGCTCCGCCCCTAATCCCCGGCGGAGGGCCCGGTGCAGGGGCCCCCGGCCGGTGAGCTCCAGCCGGAGCACCGAGGGTCGTCCCTCCGCTGCGCTTCGGGTCTCCTCCAGGGCCAGCTCCAGCCGGTCCTTCAGCTCCTGCTCCGTGGTGAGGCCCGCGATCGATACGGCCTTCCGCATCCAACGGACTCCGTCCAACGGATGGAAGGTAAGAGCGGTACCCCCTCCTTCGTCCACCTCCGCCATATAACAGCCCTTGGCCCCCGTCTCCCGGACACTGCGGCCCTGCAGATTGCCGGGGTAAACGACATAGGGGCTCTCGTGCAGCACCCGCCGGGTATGCACATGCCCCAACGCCCAATAGTCCATCCCGGCTGCAGTCAGCTCCCGCAGCGTACACGGCGCATAATCCGCATGGTCGGCTGCGCCGTCCACATTCGCATGCAGGAGACCGATGCGGTACGGTGCTTCCTGCGGCTCATCCCTCCGCCCCAGCAGGGAAGCGTAATTCTCCCGAACCGCTGCCGTTGGGTAAGAGATTCCCCACACGTCAGCCACATGGCCCCGCCCGGGCAGGAGGACTGGCGCCCGCTCCGCCCGGCCCGCCGGGAACACGTGGACGGTGCGAGGCAGCTCCAGCTTGGCAGCTCTTCCGTCCATCGGATCATGGTTCCCATGAACGACAAAGGCGGAGATTCCGCTCTCCGCCAAACGCTTCATGGCTTGTCCGAACCGGACCTGCGCCCGCAGGGACCGGCCCGCCGATTCATAGACATCTCCGGCAATCAGTACAAAATCCGCCTTCTCCCTCACCGCCAGCTCCACCAGCCGGTTCAGCGCGGTGAAGGTGGACTCGCGGAGGACGGCCCTTACGCCGTCCGGCACCCCGGAGAGCCCCGCGAAGGGGCTGTCCAGGTGCAGGTCCGCGGCATGAATGAAGCGAAAGCCTTCCACATCAAGCCTCTCCTTCCGGGCCCGGCTCGGGCTCCTCCTTCTTGTAATCCAGATACACCTTGGACAGCTGCTGAATCACCCGGTTCATGGAGTAGGATTTCTTCGCCTTCTCCCGGGCGGAGCGGGCCAGACCGTACCGGTAATCCGGATCGAGGATCAGCTTCTCGAGGGCGGCCGCCAACGCCTGGGCATTGCCCACCGGCACCAGGAGGCCGTTGCGCCCATCCTCGATCTGCTCCGCAATCCCGCCCACATCGGTGCCGACCAAAGCTAAGAGACACAGCGCCGCTTCCGCAAAGACCGAGCCGAAGGCTTCCGCCCGCGACGGCAGCACGAAGATGTCGAAGAAGGGCATGAACTCCTCCGGATGCAGCATGTACCCGTAGAAGATGGTGTCATGGTAGATGCCTCGTTCAATGGCCATCTGCTCCAGCTCGGGACGCATGGGTCCGTCTCCGATCAGATGAAGCACGAAGGGTAGCCCCTTTCTCTTCACGATGGAGCAGGCCTCCAGCAGCGTGTCGAGCCCCTTGGCGGGAACCAGACGGCAGACGGTGATAAGCTGGGCCACTTCGTTCTCATGGGGAATCGGCCGGAACCGTCGCTGGTCGAAGCCGTTCGGGATCAGCCCGATCTTCTCCGCATCCTGGACGTAATCGGCCAGATAGCCCTTGAAGGAGTTGGACACGGTCACGATCTGATTCAAGCGGTCCTCCAGCTCTCCGTACAGAGAGGTCAGGAATTCGATCTCCGGACCGTCCTCCCGGATCTTCCCGTTCAGGAGAAGCTCGCGCTCGTAGCTGGAGTGAATCGTAATCATGACCGGCGTGTCCGGATACAGCTGCTTCATCACGAGCCCCGCGATGGGATGGTGGGCGTGGATGAGATCGAAGCTGCTCTTCAGACGGAGCTTGGTCCACCAGACATAATCCTTGTAAGTCTGAATGTATTTATCGACAATCGGGTTGCCCGCATACTTGCGCCATTCGAAGGTATGGAACTCCACCTCTTCCGTCCCTTTGCCCCGCACGCGCTTGGGCAGCGAGAAGAGCTCCATATCCCAGCCCTTCTTGTGAAACCTCTCCTGGATGTACGGTACCATGGACGATACGCCTCCAGGCTGCTCGGGCGGGAAAAACAGCGCCTGCAATATTCTCATGGGGTTCCCTCCTGATCTCGTCTACAGGTTCGTCCGCAAGGGCCCTCTCGCCCTTGCCATCCATATTATTGTAACTTCTATGTCCGTCACTGAAAAGAGAACACGGGGACAAAGTTTTTGGTATAATGATAGAATCTGCGTCATCGAAATTTGTCATTTTTCCGGAGGAGAGCACATGCCGTTCACCGAGCTTTTGTTGGGCCCCTTAAGCGGAATTTACTTCTCGTCCTTGATTCTCATGATGCTCATCCTGATGCTGGCCATGACGGTCCGGCTCTTCTTAAGCCGCCGGAAGAAGGCTTACTTCTCCTTGTCCCTGTCGCTTCTCGTCGTGATGGCGCAGCATATGCTCCTGATCCTGGCGGACGGGTCCGGCGGCACGTTAGGCTATCTGGCCCTGCTGCTCAAGGCCGTGTCCTTCATCCTCCTGAATCTCGGCATCTACCAGCTGTACAACGCGTCCCGCATCCGGCAGTATGTCCTGACTTATACGGCGATCGGCCTGGCCTTCCTGCTGTCGCTCCTGCATGTCGTCTTCGGCGGCTACGGCGGCTCTCCTGAGCAGGTGCTCCTGCTTCAGGATCTGGGCGTGGAGCTCTATATGTTCCTCGTCCTCTTCCTCTGCCACCAATGGATCACTCCGTTCGTGGGGCAATGGGGACGCTACCAGACCGGCCTGACCCTGTACTTCATCCATCAGCTCCTGCTGGTCGCCCACCGGTACCTGTTCGGATCGGACTATCCGCTGCTGTCGGCGGCATCCAGCTGCTTCTTGATCCTTTATTACGCCAGCCTGTTCCTCATTCTCTTCGAGCGCGTGGTGGAGCTGCTGCAGGCGACCTACAACCGGTCGATCACCGATGCTCTGACGGGCATGTACAACCGGCGTTTTTTCATGGGACGGCTCGAGCAATATTTGAACCATGGGGTTCCCGTTTCCGTCATCTTTACCGATATCGACAACTTCAAGAAACTGAACGACACCCAAGGCCATGAGAAAGGCGACGAGGCGCTCAAAAAGGTAGCCCGCATCCTGATGGAGCTCTCCGAGGAGGTCGGAATCAGCGGCCGGCTGGGCGGGGAGGAAATGGTCGTCATGGTGACCGATCCGGACGCCCATGCCGGAGAATTGGCGGAGGCCATCCGTGCCCGTGTGGAAGCCGAGGCCGGGGTCACGGTCAGCGTGGGCTACAGCAAGGCGAAGAAGGGCGTCAACGCCGACTCCCTCGTGAAGCAGGCCGACGAGGCCATGTACCAGGCGAAGACGACGGGCAAGAACAAGGTGTGCAAGTTTACCCGGCAGAAGCAGGCTCTGGTGAACGGTTGATCCCTGTCCGAGGAAAATCCTGGGACAGCGCAACTTTTGGCTGTAGCCGGCCGTATGAATGGAAGTGCATATCCTTCTTACGAAAGGAAGATTCTCATGGAACCGAAATCCAAAGCGCGCCGCGGCGGCTGGCGCAAAGAGCTTAAGGATTGGACCCTGACTCTCGGCTCGGCCGTTCTCATCTCCTTCCTAATACAGAATTATGCCTTCGCCCAGGTCCGGGTGGAGCAGCATTCCATGGATACCACTCTGGCAGAGGGACAGCGGCTGGTGGAGAACCGGCTGGTCTACAAGTTCTCCGAGCCGGAACGCGGCGATATCGTAATTGTGAACGGTCCCGAGTCCGACCGCAGATTGGTCAAGCGGATCATCGGATTGCCCGGTGACGTGTTAGATATCAAGGACGGCTCCGTCTGGATCAACGGCGAGCGTCTGGAAGAGCCTTACGCGGCAGGCCGCACACTTCCCGGGCGGGTCAAGCTGCCTCTGACAGTGCCGGATAACGCCTATTTCGTCTTGGGGGATAACCGGGAGCACAGCGAGGACAGCCGGAACCTGGGAACCATGTCCAAGACCAGCGTGGAAGGCAAGGCCATGCTCCGGCTCTACCCGTTCCGTCAATTTAAGATATTCGAGTAGAGGAGCTGGGTTGCGTATGGCGTGGGTTCAGCTGCTTTCCGAGGATCTTCTCAATGTGACGGTGGACGATGAGCGCAAGGTCTGCATGCTGGAGGTCTCATCCGGCGGCAGCGTGCCCCGGTATGTGACGGTCCACTTCGATCGGCCGGACCAGCTGGACGAGCTGATCCGAAGCCTCGAGAAGGCCCGGGTCTTCCTGGAATGATGCCATCAGCCTCTGAATGATAGAGAAGCCCTTCCTGACCGGAGCGATCCGGTTGGGAAGGGCTTCTTGCTTTACTTCAGATTCTCGGGGTTCAGCTGCTCCAGCTCCGGCAGCACGAACCGGCCGTCCTTGCGGATCAGCACGTCGTCGAACCAGATCTCGCCGCCGCCGTATTCGGGACGCTGGATGAATACCATATCCCAGTGGACGGCGGACTTATTGCCGTTGAAGGCTTCGTCGTAAGCCGCACCCGGGGTGAAGTGGAAGCTGCCGTCGATCTTCTCGTCGAAGAGGATGTCCTTCATGGGCTCCTTGATGAACGGATTCACGCCGATGGCGAACTCGCCGATGTAGCGGGCGCCGTCGTCGGTGTCAAGAATGCCGTTGATCCGGTCGGTCTCGTTGGCGGTGGCCTTTACGATTTTGCCGTCCTTGAATTCCAGGACCACGTTCTCAAAGGTGAAGCCGTTGTACGGTGTCGGCGCGTTGTAGGAGATGATGCCGTTGACGCTGTCCTTGACCGGCGCCGTGTAGACCTCGCCGTCCGGAATGTTCATCTCGCCAGCACATTTGATGGCGCCGATGCCTTTGATGGAGAAGGTCAGATCGGTGTTCACGCCGGTCAGACGCACGCGGTCCGTACGGTCCATCAAGGCCTTCAGGGCGTCCATGGCCTGGTTCATTTTGCCGTAATCCAGGGTGCAGACGTCGAAGTAGAAATTCTCGAAGGCTTCGGTGCTCATGCCGGCCAGTTGGGCCATAGACGGAGTCGGGTACCGGAGGACCACCCAGCGGGTGCCGTTGACACGGGTGGTGAAATGGACCGGTGTCTGGTACAGGGAGCTCCACAGCTTCTGCTTGTCGGAGGGCACATCGGACATCTCGTTGATGTTGGAGCCGCCGCGGACCCCGATATACACCTGCATTCTCTCCATCTGGTACTTGTCGTAGTCGGCCCAAGCCTTAATCTGCTCCTCGTTGCCTTCCAGCAGCAGCTGACGGGTTACGGCCTGGTCGCGGAGGTTGACGAAGGGGTTGCCCCCTGCCGCATGGACCTTCTTCACCAGCTCCTTCACCAAGGCATTGTCAATGCCGAAGGCTTCGATCAGCACATTCTCCCCCTTCTGCACGCGGGTGGAGTAGTTTACCAGCACGTCAGCCAGCTTCGTCAAACGGGGATCTACCATGGTCCCTCACACCTTTCCATTCTTCGTCTCGTCTTGCTCTTGCGCCGCTTTCACATAGGCCTGCCCTTCCTCCGGCTCATCGCCTTCGAACCACGGCTGGTCGATCTGGAACCCGACCGTGGTCATATAGAACAGCTTGCCTTCCTCCTCTTCGCCCGCCTCCATCTCATCGAGCTCCTGCACCAGCTTGCGGTAACGGGAGAGCCACTCGGCGAACCGCTCGGGCTTCACGCGGACCTCCATCTGGAGGGTGATCCGAGGCCAAGAGTCCCGTTCGGCGGTCTGCACCTGGAAGGCCTCCTCCGGAGCGGACAAGGCCCGCAGCCGGGCCCGGTTCAACGCGTTCAGCGTATACTCGCGAAAATAGTTCTCCACCTCGGTTCGGTGGGGCAGAAGACGGTCACCCGGCACGAAGCTCCAGGCCACGGCCCGGTAGAACTTCTGGATGATGCCGTTCTTCACCTCGGTCTTCACCACGCGGATGAAGCCGTTCTTCTCAAGCTCGTTCAGGTGGTAGTGGATCTTCGACCGCGCAAGCTCCAGCAGCTGGGCCAACTGCTGGCCGGTATAGGCCTTCTCGATCAGATGGCTGAGAATCTTGGTGCGGAAGGGGTCGCTGACAGCCTTCAGCTGCTCGTATTCCTCGATGACGAACACCCGCTCCAGCTTCATAAGCATCTCCCTTTCCATTCTTTGCGCTGAGACGGTCAAATATTTTCACTCGTATCATAATATTTGCCAGGCGCGCCTGTCAAGGCCAGGTTTCCGTAAGATTTAAGGCGGTGAATCGCCTTAAGTTGGAGCGCCGGACGCGGCGGGTTCGGTTAAGGCTTCACAGCGCCTTAAATGGTTGGGGGGGCCGCGGGTTCGGGCCACTTGGGGGAGTTAAGGCGGTGGGTCGCCTTAAGTTGGAGCGCCGGACGCGGCGGGTTCGGTTAAGGCTTCACAGCGCCTTAACAGATTTTTGGATGGGTGGGTCGGTGTGTGCAGGCTGCAGCCCTCTCAAAGGAGTGACGCGGGAGGTTGTCCCCGTTCGGCCCTCTGAGAGAAGAGGGCCGTGTCTACGGTGAGGGCTGGCTATTTGATGAACACCCCGCCGAAGGGCAGCACCTCCCTGAGCACGCGGCGCACCAGCCCGTCCCCCTGCAGCTCCTCCTCCAGCTCCCGGTTGGGCAGCCCGCCTTGAATGAGAGCCGTGCCGCGGCCGGTCATGCTCCACTGGTAATTCATATGCTGGCTGGCCAGATGGTTGCCGTAGACGCACAGCTCGAGCCGCGCATTCTCGGGCATGGCCACCACGCTCCGGGCATCCACGAACAAGGGCTCCCGCTCGTCAAGCTCCATCTCGTAGACGGGACCGTAGGTCAGGAGCCCCACTTCACCCTCGCCGGACAGCCGGAGCTTCATCCAATCCCGGGTAACCAGCATCTTCTTGGGCTGAAGGAGCCGGTGCTCCATCCGGATGCCGGGCGTGTAGGAGAAGAGATTCCGGAATTCGAACAGCAGGTCGCTGCCGCCGGATATGGCGAGCGGCTTCAGACAATAGCCGGCCGGAAGCGCAGCCATTACCTCGCAGGGGCCCTGAAGCTCGGCCTGGATCAGCTTCCGCTTCCGGTACATGCCCTTCCAATCCATGAACCGGTCCGTCCTTCCCCGGGGATCTCCCCGGAAGGCGATGATCTGCTTGGGATGGAGCAGGTGCACCTTCTCTCCTGCACCCAGCACGTAACGGACGGCTTGTCCGGCTCCGGTGCCGGTCCCTTCATTCTCAATATGGAGCTCCATCCGTTCTCGCCTCCTTCCCCTAATTCCTGGACCGGGCTCGCATCACGTATCGGGCTACTCTCGTCAGAATGACATAGCCCGCGCCCAGCAGCACCACGGTCCAGATCATGCGCTGGATTCGGCTCGAGCTCCGGCTTCGGCTTTCCTCCGCCTTCTTCAGACTTTGGACGGTCTCGGCCAAGAGCCGGTTCTGCTCCGCCAGCCGGGCGTTATCTTCCAGCAGCTTCTCCTGCATCTGACGATAACTGTCCAGCTCCTTCAACGCATCGTCATAACTCCCCTTGACCTTGCCGTATTCCTCCTTCAGCTTGTCCACTTCACCCGGGAGCTCGAAGATGTCCTTCACCCGGTCGTACAGCCCGGCCTCCGCCGTCTGCGTCCCTCCCGTCAAGAAGCCTAAGGCCGCAATGAGGCCCAGCGCCGCCGCACGCAGCGTCCTTCTCTTCGTCACGCTCATCCTCTTCGCCCCTCTCCGGCTTGTCCCGTTCTTCTCGTCTTGAGTAGTATACGTCAGCAGGACGGGAAGGTTTCCGTCGGTACTTACCGAAAATTGGCGGAAGGGGAGGATTTTGCAGCTAAAAAGAGAATAATTCTTATAAAAGAGATTTCGGGAGATGCTTATGTCCAACGAAGAACGATTCGATATATTCGACCGGAACCAGAATCCGGCCGGAACGGCCTCCAGAGGGCGGGTACACCGGGAGGGCCTGTGGCACCGCACCTTCCATTGCTGGGTGGTTACGCCACCGGGGCCGAGCGGCCGCTCCCTCCTGTTCCAGCTCCGGCATCCCGATAAAGACACCTATCCCGGCAAGCTGGACGTCTCCTGCGGCGGACACCTGCTAGCGGGTGAGACGGTGGAAGACGGGGTTCGTGAGCTCCAAGAGGAGCTGGGGCTTGAGGTCACGGCGGAGGAACTGAATTCCTGCGGCGTCATTGCAGTCGAAGGGTTCCTGGAGAACGGCCTGATCGACCGGGAATTCAACCACATCCACCTGATGGAAAGCCCGCTCCCTCCCGGGTCCTTCTCCTTCCAGACCTCGGAGATTTCGGGACTGTTCCATGTGAAGCTGGAGGAATACCGGGAGCTGGTATACGGAGCTCGGGCATTCCTGCTGGCCGAAGGAGTGGAGCTAGATAAATCCGGCTGCTCCAAGCACCCTTACATCCGAAAGGTGCAGCTGGCGGACTTCGTCCCGAAGCCGGCGCCATACCTAAGTTTGTTGTTCCAAGGCCTCGACTCCATGGAGGCACGGTAAGGCGGAAGCTTATGCCGGATCCTCCGCCATGCTGGGCAATCGCCCGCTTGGCCATATTCTATCGAAGGGCGGTACCTACTTTGAAATTCAGACCCTGTATCGATCTACACGACGGCAAGGTGAAGCAGATCGTCGGAGAAACCTTGAATGACGAGAACAAGCCTGTAGTGGAAAATTTCGTCTCTGAGCACGATTCGGCTTATTATGCGGAGATGTTCCGCAAGGACGGCCTTACGGGCGGCCACGTGATCATGCTCGGGGGAGGAAACGAAGGGCAAGCCTTACGGGCGCTTCAAGCCTACCCCGGCGGACTTCAGATCGGAGGGGGCATTACGGCTGACAATGCCGGGAGCTATCTCGAGCAAGGGGCGAGCCATGTGATCGTCACCTCCTACATTTTTCGGGACGGGAAGCTGGATACGCTCCATCTGGACCGGATCGCCGCGGCGGCCGGCAAGGACCGGCTGGTCATCGATCTCTCCTGCAAGGAGAAGGATGGCCGCTGGTACGTGGTCACCAACCGCTGGACCCAATTCAGCGACTTCGAGCTCAATTCGGACAATATCGCCTATCTGGAAGGGTACTGTGACGAATTCCTCGTGCATGCGGTGGACGTGGAAGGCAAGCAGAGCGGCATTCAGGTGAAGCTGGCCGAGGACCTGGCCCGCTGGACCCGCATTCCGACCACATACGCCGGCGGAGCCCGATCCATGGAAGATATCGAGCAGTTCCGGCGCTTGACCGAAGGACGGCTGGACCTGACCATCGGCAGCGCGCTGGATATCTTCGGCGGGAAGCTGCCTTACCGTGCGGTGGTTCAGCAGTGCGGCAGCGAGGCAAACCGAGGATAACCGGGGAGGGTTCACCATGAAAGCCTTGGTATTGGCGGCAGGCTATGCCACCCGGCTCTACCCGCTGACGGCTGACCGGCCGAAGGCGCTGCTTCCGCTGGCTGGGGCCACCATCCTGGATCTACTCATCGACAAGCTGGAGGAGCTGGACGGCCTGGATGAGATCCTGATCGTGAGCAACGCCCGGTTCTACAACGCCTTCGAAGAATGGCTTCAGGGCCGCAGGTCCAGCAAGCGGATCCGCATCTTGAACGATGGCACCACCTCCGAAGCCAACCGGCTGGGCGCCATCGGCGACATCCAATGGACCCTGGATGCGACTGGTCTGGCGGATGATCTGTTCGTGCTGGCCGGCGACAACGTATGCTCGTTCAGCCTGAAGGGCTTCGTCGATTTCTTCGGACAATGCGGACGGGACTGCATCCTGGTCCGGGAGCTGGACGATCCGGAGGAGCTTCACCGGGTCGGCGTGGTCGAGCTGGACGAGGAAGGCCGGGTGCTCTCCTTCGAAGAGAAGCCTGCGCAGCCCCGAAGCAAGCTGGGAGTCTTCGCCATGTACTTGTACCGCAAGGACACCCTTCCCTTGTTCCGGCAGTATCTGGAGGAGGGCAATCGACCGGATGCCCCGAGCCATTTTCCCGAGTGGCTTTATAAACGCAAGGAAATCCGGGCGTATCCCGCCGAAGGGGACATCGAGGATATCGGAACTCCCGGCGCCTACAGGGAAGCCCGGCTGAAGCTCGGATTGTAACCTCACAGAGAACCGCAGACGAAGGGGAGAGAAAAGCATGAGCGATGAGATTGTCATCTCGGAATATAACACCGGCTGGCCTTCGGCCTTCCTGAAGGAAGCACTCCGGTTGACGGAAGTGCTGAACCTGAGTGTGGTCACAGACCTCCAGCACTTCGGGAGCACCTCCATTCCCGGCCTGGCCGCCAAGCCCGTCATCGATATCATGATCGGATTCCGCAGCATGGAGGACGCCTACCGGAGTCTGCCAGCCTTCACCCCGCTGGGCTACCACTACCTGGAGGAGCTGAGCGTCCCTGGCGGGCGGCTGTTCCTGAAGCGGCAGCCCCGAACCCACCATCTGCACCTGGCAGAGTACGGCACGGAGCACTGGTGGAAGCCCCTGCTGTTCCGGGATTATCTCCGGGTGCACGCGGAGGAGCGTCAAGCCTACGAGGCCCTGAAGCGCGGCAATGCGGCAAAGTTCCGTTACGAGCGCCACCTTTATACCGAAGCCAAGACCGCCTATGTCCGCGATGTGCTGGAGAAGGCGGCTTACCATGCCGGATCGATCTCCCGATAGAAAAAAGCCTTGAACCGTTGACTATACAGCGGTTCAAGGCTTTTGTATTTGCGGGCGGGAACGCAATGTCCGCCGCCGCTTCTTACGGTTGGTGGTAGCGGATCGGATCCGTCAGTCCCGCGTCGGCAAAGCCCTTCAGGCGCAGTCGGCAGCTGTCGCACTCACCGCAGGCTTCTTCTTCCCCGTTATAGCAGGACGTGGTCAACGCATAGGGAACGTTCAGGCGCATGCCTTCCTTGATGATATCCGCCTTGGTCCAATGGATCAGCGGGGTCTCGATCTTGATCGGCTTGCCCTCCACGCCTACCTTCGTGGCGTATCGGATTACCTCTTCCACCTTGGCGATGAATTCAGGCCGGCAATCGGGATAACCGCTATAATCCAGTGCGTTGACGCCGATGAAGATGGCTTCCGCGCCCTGTACCTCCGCATACGAGGTAGCGATGGACAAGAACAGCAGATTGCGGCCGGGCACATAAGTTACCGGAATGACGGTCTCATCCAGCTCCGTCGGCACCTCGATGGTCTCGTCCGTCAAGGCGCTTCCGCCGAAGTCGCGGAGGAAATCCAGTCGGATGACCTTGTGGCGGGCCGCCGTGCCGTAATGCTCAGCCACCTTGCGGGCATTCTCCAGCTCGATCCGGTGGCGCTGGCCGTAATCGAAGGTAATGGGGTACAGCTCGTACCCTTGATCTTGAGCGATGCCCATGCAGGTGGTGCTGTCCAAGCCGCCGCTCAGGATGACGACGGCTTTCTTAGGGGACGATGTGGTCATATTCGTACCATCCTTCCTTGTATGACAGGATCAGACGCCCCGTTGGGCCGGATCCCAGATGATCTTGTGGAGCTGGAGGTTCAGCTTGGCATGGGCCGGGCCCTTCTCCAGCATCAGCTGGACGAGCCGGGCGGGTGGCATGCTCTCCCAGACGGGGCTGAACAGGGGCAGGGCGGCCGTCGGATGGTCTTCCAGCAGCCGGACGGCGGCTTCGAAGTCCTCCTCGTGGGCGACGACGAACTTCAGCTCGTCCTGGGGGCGCAGGAGCGCCAGGTTGCCCTTCAGCATCTGTGCCTCTTCGCCGGAGCCGGGCAGCTTATAGTCCATGACATACCGGATCTTAGGGGAGACTGCTCGGGAGAGGAAGGGAGCCAGATCTACGGCGCCGTTGGTCTCCACATGAACATCCTCGATATGGGGCAGCTCCGCCAGCGCCTCCAGAAGGGCCAACGACCGGTCCCCGTACAGTAGCGGCTCACCGCCGGTCATGCAGATGCTCCGGGACCGGTAGGCCCGAACGGCGTCCACGATCTCGCCGACGGTCATCACGGACTCTGCTTCTTCCGGAGGATAGCTGTATGGAGTGTCGCACCAGGTACAGCGGAGGTTGCAGCCGAAGAGACGGACGAACACAGTAGGGAAGCCGGCGCGGGTGCCCTCCCCCTCCACCGTCTCGAAGATCTCCACCATCGGAAGCTTGACGGAGGAACGCTCGGTCATCACTCCACCCCCATCAGGGAACGGGTAACGGCGGCATAGCTGGTGGGCGTCTCCCACAGCCGGACCTCCTCCAGCTTCACGCCGGGATAGATGCCTTCCTCCACCAAGCCGCGGTGCAGCTCCTCGTAGATCCAGACGACCATATTCTCCGCCGTCGTGTTCATCGGAGGCAGCGCTTCATTCAGATATTGGTGGTCCAGGCGGTCGATGATCCGCTCCTTAACAATCCGTTTGATATCGGAAAAATCCAGGGTCAAGCCCCGTTCGTCGGTTTTGCCCAACAAGATGACCTGCAGCCTGTAGGTGTGGCCGTGCAGATTCTTGCATTTGCCTTCGTAGGCATGCAGATGGTGGGCGCTGTCGAAGGTGAACTCCTTCGAGACGAGTACGGGGCGGTCATGGTACCGCAGCTGGTCCTGCTGAATGTCCTGACCGAAAATCTGTACCTTGCGGGGTATGTGGTATGTCATCATCTTCACCTCATGGGAAAGCTCCAACCGAAGCCGATTCTTGGATGCGGGGACGTCTTGGACGGCAGCTTCCAAGGTAGGAACAAAGCAAAAGCACTCTTCATTATACCACGAGTTTCTCATAAACTACAACGGATCGGTAGACTTTTGTTCCAGGTCCGGATCGGTTACTATAATACAGAACGAATGTTGACTTAAAGGAGTTCTTGAACCATGCGTAACCTGCTCCCCCCTGCCTTCGTCGGCAGGGTGACCGATATGCTCGGACCGGAGGCCGAGCCCTTCCTCGCCAGCTATGACGCGCCCCGGAGCTTCGGCCTCCGGCTGAATCCGGCCAAATGGTCCGCAGAGGCTCCGGAATTCGCCGAGCTTATGCCGCTGTTCGGGCTGGAGCCCATTCCGTGGTGCCCGACCGGATATTATTATGCCGAGGAGGCCCGGCCCGGCAAGCATCCCTACCATGCGGCAGGGCTCTATTATTTGCAGGAGCCGTCGGCCATGTCGTCGGCGGAGCTGCTGGCGCCCCAGCCCGGCGAGACCGTGCTGGATCTTGCCGCTGCCCCGGGGGGCAAGGCCACTCAGATCGCCGCCAAGCTGGGGCCGGACGGGCTCCTGATCGCCAACGAAATCCACCCGGCCCGGGCCCAGATACTCTCCGAGAATCTGGAGCGGATGGGCGCCGCCAACGCCGTAGCCGTCAACGCCCCGCCGGACAAGCTGGCGGAGCGGTTCCCGGCCTTCTTCGACCGAATCATGCTGGACGCCCCCTGCTCCGGCGAGGGGATGTTCCGCAAGGATCCGGACGCCATGAAGGAATGGTCTCCCGCTCACGTGGAGATGTGCGCGGCCCGGCAGCTGGACATCGTCCGCCACGCGGCAGCCATGCTGAAGCCCGGCGGCGTGCTGGGTTACTCCACGTGCACCTTCAATAGGGAGGAGAATGAGGAGCTGATCCAGGCGGTGCTTCGGGAATGCCCCGCTCTCGAGCTGGAGCGGACCGAGCGTATCTGGCCCCATCTGACGCGGGGGGAGGGCCATTTTGTGGCCGTGCTGCGCCATGCCGGCGGATCGGAGAACACCGACGAGAACGCCCGCACCCGAAAGGCCGGCCGGGTCAAGCCTCCCAGCCGGCAAACGGCGGAAGCCATGGCTCAGTTTCAGGCCTTTGCCGCCGAGTATCTTCCGGCCATGCCGGAGCTGCCCGCTGGGGAGCCCATACTGTTCGGAGAGCAGCTGTATTGGCTCCCCCATGGCCGCGGAGGCCGCTTCCACGCCGGCCTGCTGGAGGGCCTGAAGGCTCCCCGCCCCGGCCTGCATCTGGCCACGATGAAGAAGAACCGGGTGGAGCCGGCTCACGCCTTGGCGCTTGCGATGCCGCTCTCCGCCTTCCGGGGAGCCGCCCGCTTCGCCCTCTCCTCCCCCGAGCTGGACGCCTATCTTCGGGGCCATGCCGTACAGGCTCCCGAAGGCGTCCCGTCGGGCTGGGTCCCGGTATGTGCCGGCCGCTTCCCCCTTGGCTGGGCCAAGCTCAGTGAGGGGCAGCTAAAGAACCATCTGCCCAAGGGCTTGCGCAAACTATAGCCTCGATACGCAAGAAGCAGCCGGAACGCGGGTACCCATGGAGGGGCCCGGCGCCCGGCTGCTTCTTTGTCTCAGGGCTTCCTGCAAGCCCCGGAGGCACCAACTATTGTTCCTTGTTGCCTGACCTCCGTCCCCGGTATACTGGCCTAGCAGCCAATACAAGACGGAGGGAACTCATCGATGAATAAACCATTCGGCGCATTCCTGATCGGCATCACCCTTATGGGCGCACTGGTCCCGCACGCCGCCGCAGCCGTTCCAGCCGTTACGGAAGCAACTTCGCAAGCCGCAAGCATCGGCAGCCGCATCCTGACATCCGGGCAAGCCTATCTGGGCACGCCTTACAAATTCGGGTCCGATCCGTCCCAGACCCAGACCTTCGACTGCTCGTCCTTCACCTTCCGGATCTTCACGGAGAACGGCATCAACCTTCCCCGGACCGCCAACCAGCAGATGAGCCTGGGTACTTCCGTTTCCGTGGAGGACGCTCTGCCGGGAGACCTGGTATTCTTCCGGGATCCGGTATACCCGAACGAAGCCGGCCATGTATCGGTCTACGTCGGGAACGGCAAGATTCTGCACGCCTCCTCCAGCGGCAAGGGCGTCGGCTACTCCGACCTGTCCCAGAAATATTGGAAAACCCACCTGATGGCCATAAAGCGTGTCATTCCCGCGACTTATACGGTCCGCCCGGGAGATACCCTCTGGTCCGTAAGCCTGGGACGTAATGCCACGGTTCAAGAGCTTCGCAATTGGAATAAGCTGAAGCAGGATATGCTGACTCCCGGGCAGCAGCTGATGACGGAGGATCCGGACCTGCTCATGAGCCAGATCTATGCCAAGGGCAAGAGCCGCGTAGTCCAGCCCGGCGATACCCTCTGGACCATCAGCCGGCTGGCCGATGTCACCATCGATCAGCTCCGCACCTGGAACCAGATGACCGGTGATGCCATCCAGGTCGGACAACGTCTGAAGCTGGAAGCTCCCATGAAAAGCTACACAGTCGTAAGCGGCGATTCCCTCTGGGCGATCTCCAACAAGACCCGCACCCCCGAAGCGCTCATCCGCAAGGCGAACCAGCTAGCCGGCGATTCCGTATATGTCGGCCAGGTACTGAAGATCCCCGTGTTGTTCTAATCCGGCTAATCCGGCAGAATATGCCGCCAAAGGCCGCGTCCGCTCTTATACGAAGAGCCGGGCGCGGCCTATTGTCTAATGAACCGGTTCGTTCTCGAACACGATCTCGTCGATGGGCTTGTTGTGCTGCAGCATGGTGAAGCTGATGGTGTTGTAGTCCTTCTCCTTGTCCAGCTCCTGCATGACGAGGGTGGCGATTTTTTCCCGCTCGCCGGGCTCGCTCATCTTGCTCCTGAAGTCTATGAAGCCGGACAGCTGCTTGCGGCTGATGTCCACCGTAGCCGTTCCGATCGGCAGGCCGCCCTCCCGCTGCTTGTAGATCTCATAGGTCAGCATGTCCTGATCGTCCCGGGCCAGCACCACGGTATACTCCTCCAGCTCATCCGGAGTGCCCGCGATACGGTCACGCCCGTCCAAGTCCAGGGAGTCGTCCAAGAGGTCCTCGTGGGTCAGCTCGATAGTCTCGATGATCTGTCCTTCGAAGCGGTGATCGATGGTGAACGTATCGATAGCCTCGGAGTCAAAATCGGATACGACCAGATCGGTCACATGCTCGATCTCTTCATCCAACGGATTGAAGACCCAATGGATATCGCCGACAACATCGGGTCCGATGATCCGGAGGAAAACCTCCGCCACCCACTCCTGATTTTTGTCGTAGACGTGGTACTCCATCTTGCTGCGGCTCTCCTTGGTGGAGACCAGCTCATAGTACACGGGGTTCCGGTAATGACGGTCATCCTCCGGATCCTGGTTATACCGGTTTACGGTACGATCCATCTCCACGGTATCCCGGTCCGATACATCCCAATCCCCCAGGGTATCCTCGTCGGTAACCCAGATGACCTCCGGCTCATCATGAACCAGGATTCCGTCCTCTTCCCAGTCCGACCACTGGTCGGCGTCCGTGGCGATGACATGGTCGTAGGAGCTGTGAGTGACCAGCACGTCGCAGTCTGCAGCCTTGATGGCATGGATCGTCGACTGGACATAGTCCGTAACGTAACGGACCACTTCCTTCTTGTCCTTGGAGGACAAGGATTCCTTCTCCAATTGGACGGAGCCGCACACCCGGTCGTTCTCCCTGTATACCAGCAAGAGCGTCCCGACGAAACGGCCTTTGAACAGGATGTCGTTGACTTCTCCGCCCGCAGTCTTGAGATCGGGCCTTAAGACAATCTCGGCCATGGAACATCGCCTCCAGCTTGAGAATGCATTCCTCCTTTAAGATAGCCTCCGCGCCCAAATTTCATCCACCCGGGCGAATGTCCAATCCGCTCCTGCCCCCGGGCATATGATACAGTAGACCGACAGACAGAAAGCCGAATCGCGGCACAAGGACTTAACAGCAGCAGCAAGTCGGTACATTCAATCCGAGGAGGAATTCCCATGGGCGCAGTTACAGGCGGGCACTACACTTCCACAGGTATCATTCTGGTGCTGTTCATCCTGTTGGTCATCATTACCAAAGGAATCCTGATCTAATCGCAGCATTCCCATATCCGCTCCACGAAACGCAAGAACCGGTGACTTCGGGTCACCGGTTCTTGTGTTTAGCCGACGGCGCCCCTCAGATGCTTCATAAGCACCGCCCGGACCCCCTCTTCATTATTGGACAGCGTAACTTCGTCCGCCGCCTGTTTCACTTCCTCGGGGGAATTGGCCATGGCCACGCCCAGACCGGCGAAGCGAAGCATGTCGATGTCGTTGAAGTAGTTGCCTACGGCCAAGATCTGCTCCCGCGGGATGCCCATCCGTACGGCCAGCTTGCGCAGGGCATGGCCCTTGCTGGCATCCGGATGCATGATGTCCGTGAACCGGGCGTCGCTCCGGATCGGGACCATCGGGCATTCGAGCGTATCCCACACCTGATCCAGCCGGTCCAGCTGCTCGGGCGTGCCGAACAGGGACACCTTGTAGCAGAGCCCCTCCATACTATAGATATCGTCCAGCTTCACCGGTGTAATCCCGAACCGGGCGTACATCGCCTCGGCCTCCGGCGAGATCCGGTCCGCGAACAGCTCATAGACGGAATTGGCATCATAATGAATGCCCTCCTTCCGGCAGTAGTCCAGAAGGTTCCGGATGCGGTCCAGCGGATAGGCGAAGCTCTGAACCAGCCCGCGGTCCTCGGAGCGGACCGTGGTGGCCCCGTTATGGGTAATCAGCATCCCGGACAAGCCCATCTCCTCCAGCAGGTAGAAGGCGTTGGATGCTCCCCGGCCGGTGCACAGCACGATCTCGGCGCCGGCCTCCGCGGCGGCCCGGACGGCCTCCTTGGTTCCGGGTGTCAGCTCATGCGCATCGTTCAGCAGGGTTCCATCCACATCCAGTGCAATCAATCGGTAAGGCATCGACATCGGTACACTCTCCCTCCATACGCCGATCGGGGGTGGCCCGTCAGCGCTTCTCTTCTTTGCGGAGCCCGGCCAGCTCGTCGTCCGTCAGCTCCCTGTAGGCTCCCAACGCCAAATATTCGTCCAGGAGAAGCGGTCCCATCTTCATTCGCTTCAGATAGACGACCTTCTTGCCCACCGCTTCGAACATCCGCTTGACTTGATGGAACTTGCCTTCCATGATGGTCAGCTCGATCTTGGACGGACGTCCGGCCTCCGGATCCCCGGTGGATAGAATCTGCAGCTCGGCCGGCATGGTGACGTACCCGTCGTCCAGCTCAACTCCCCGGCGGAAGGCTTCCCCGTCCTTCTCCGTTACAGCCCCGCTCACTTCCGCATAGTACGTCTTGGGCACATGCTTGCGGGGTGACAGCAGCTCATGGGCCAGCTTCCCGTCGTTGGTCAGGAGCAGAAGCCCCTCCGTATCCTTGTCGAGGCGTCCCACCGGGAACAGATCGTAATGGGCATAATCCGGCCCGATCAGATCCAGCACCGTGCGGTCCCGCAGATCCTCCGTCGCCGAGATGACACCGGGAGGCTTGTTCATCATCAAGTACACAAATTCCTTGTGGAGGACCTGCTCGCCGTCCACCAAGATCTCATCCTTCTCGGGATGGACCTGCATCCCGCTGTCTTTGACCGTCTTGCCGTTCACCTGGACCGCACCCTGCTTCACCAGAAGCTTGATCCCGCTCCGTGTGCCGAAGCCGGCATGGGCCAGCAGCTTGTCCAACCGCTGCGTTTCTTTCATCCTTCAGATCCACCTCCACGCCGGGGGATATTCATTCTTCAACATGCCGCCGGACCACTTGCCCCATCCGACGGGAAATTCGCCTGCACAGACCAAGACGTAGCCTTTGGCCGGCGTACCGTTCTCCCGGACGATCTCCTCTTCCTCCACGAACAGGGTCTCCCCCTTCAAGTACCGGACCAAGTCATCCGAATCTGAGGCAAAAGACAGCACCCGGCTTGCCTCGCCGGGGCGGTGTCCCATAGCCAAGGCATGGGAAGGCTCGAAGCGCCCCTTGCGAACGGCTCCGGCGAACCAGCCCGGACGGGAGGCCTTAAGGCCATCCAGAGGCGGTCCGCCTTCGGGGCCGAGATACAGGTTCTCCCCGAAGTAGACGGGAACCCCCGGAAGCATGACCCGGAGATGCTCCCGGGTGAACTGCTCCCAGGCCTCCGGACCGGGCTCCGCGGTCTTGGCTGAAGGCAGTCCCGGCTTACGCTTCCGGGTTGCTGAGGAGATCGGCTCCCTTCCGTTGCCTTGGGCGAAGCCGCCCCCGCTCTCCGCTGCATCCGGCATCGCTACGTTCTCCTTCTCCAGCACCGCCACATAATGACCTTCCCCGCGGATCCGGTGGGGCCACAGCCGAAGGGTTCCCGCCGTCTCCAAGGCGGCCCCGTCTGGCTCCTGCATCCCCTCGGCCTGAGCGCACCAATCGGGCCGGCCTGGGGCGAAGCCGAAGGCCGGTTCCACCGGCACTACCCGGAACTCCGGATGAGAGCGCAGGAACCGGGCGATGCTGCATTCGTTTTCCTCCGGGGAGAAGGTGCAGGTGGAATAGACCAGCCGTCCTCCGGGAGCCAGCAAGGCCGCCGCCTGCTGGAGAATCTCCCGCTGCATGAGGGAGCACTTCTCCACGGAGTGCTTCTCCCACTGCCGGGCCATGTCCTCGTCCTTGCGGAACATCCCTTCCCCCGAACAAGGGGCGTCGATCAGGATCTTATGGAAGAAGCCGGGCCACCGTGCTGCCAGCCGGTCCGGCGTTTCGTTCAATACGAGCGCGTTGCGGATACCGTAGAGCTCCACATTTTTCGCTAAGGCCCGCACCCGTTCCGCATTGTTGTCGTTCGTCACGATAAGTCCGGTACCCCGAAGCTTGCCGGCAATCTGGGTGGTCTTGCCTCCCGGAGCGGCACATAGATCCAACACCCGGTCGCCCGGCTGTACGTCCAGTAGCTCCACCGGCGCCATCGCCGAAGGCTCCTGAATATAATAGAGTCCCGCATGATAGTAAGGGTGCTTCCCGGGACGGTCTCCCTCCCCGTAGTAGAACCCTTCCGGAGCCCATGGGACCGGTGAGAGGCGGAAAGGTACACGCTCCTTCAGCTCTTCTGGAGACAGCTTCAACGGATTGCTGCGCAGCCCGTAATGCCGCTCCTCCCCGTAGGAGTCCGCGAAGGCCTCGAACTCCGCCTCTCCCAATAGCCCGCGCATCTTCTCCACGAAGGCGGCGGGCAGCTTGATTGCCATTGGATCCACTCATTTCCTTATAATCGGGCTTGGTCTGGAGTACGCTTGCCAACCCTTATCCGTTCTATGCTATACTATACCAAGAAAAACTATGGATTACACTATGCGGGGCCACCAATCGCGAATCGGCTACTGGAGGAATCGGTATGAAGAAAATGATCATCTTTTTGGGCCTCATCCTAGGCTTGTTCGCCGTTCTGTATTTCGTCAATCAGGCTTCTCTACGCGCCCAAGACGACAATGTCTACGGCATCCCGGCATCCAAGCTGAACTCCATGACAGTGAAGCAGCTGAAGGATCCCAACTATCAGAACATCATTCTGCCTGCGGACCTGAAGAAGAAGCTGGACGCGAAGGGCAGCCAGCTCGTTTATTTCTTCTCGCCGACCTGTCCGCACTGCGTCGCGACAACGCCTTTCCTGGCTCCCCTTGCCAAGGAAATGGGCGTGGATATGAAGATGTACAACGTGCTGGAGTTCGACCAGGGCTGGGCCGACTACAAGCTGACCGTCACTCCGACCCTGGTGTATTACAAGGAAGGCAAGGAAGTGGAGCGCATCGAGGGCGGCTTCAACATGGTGAACGGCAAGCCCTCCGACGACTCCTACCAGAAGTTCAAGGCCTTCCTGACCAAGTACAAGGGATAATCAGCCGCACCACGTACAAAACCGCTCCTCCGATACACCGGGGAGCGGTTTTGTGCTAAGTTAATCCTCATGTACGGGCGGATGCTCGATCAGCTCCCGGACCTTGTCGTCCAGCTCCGGATCCGTCACTTCGATGTCCAGGTCATAGAAGTCGAAGGGCTCCTCCTCAAGCCGGAGCAGCTTCTCCACGTAGGTACGACTCTCCTCCACCAGCTTGCCGACACGGATGCCATACAGGATCTCCGGCTGGTTCTCCAGCTTGGCGATGCCTTGGGTGAACAGCTTGATGGAGCCGCTTACGTTGCCGTTCCGGTAATGGTACAGCCCGACGGCGATCTGCAGCAGACCTTGGAAGACCGGACTCCGGCCTTCCTCCAGCCACAGCTCCTCCATGACCTCATGGCATTCAAAGTAATCCCGTTCCACATTGAAATAGTAGACGAACTCCACATACAGCCGCTCGTAGCCCCTCATTTCGGCTCCTCCGGCGGGTCTTGGACGTTCAGGCCGGCGGCCTGCTGCCCGGCATCCCCGTTAGCCTTCTCTTCTTCCGCTGCGCGAGCCGCCTTCGCCAATGCACCCTCAGCCTTGGCCTGCGCGATGGTGAGCTCGATGTCGGCCGCGAGCTCCGACAGCTTCGACAGCTCGCCTGTTTCGAAGAGTGCGTTGAAGGCCTCCTGGTAGACGCTGGCTTCCTTCGCTTTGCGATAGAAGTAGAGCACTTGGATCTTGTTCAGCACCTTCTCCACCAGGTTGGAATGATCCTCGAACAGCTTCTGGGATTCTACGATCTCGTCCCGGATGCTGGACATCTCCTGGTCGAGACGGTAAGCGGCCTCCGCGGCCTTGCTCAGACGTCCGCTGATGTCCGCCGGGATGATGCCGTGGTACTTGTAATTCAGCGAGTGCTCGATGGTGGCCCAGAAATTCATGGCCAGCGTGCGCAGCTGGATCTCGGCCAGGACCCGCTTCATGCCGAGGGAGGTCTGCACCGGGTACTCGACGATAATATGATAGCTGCGGTAGCCGCTTTCCTTCTTGTTGCGGATGTAATCCTTGCAATAGAGAAGCTTCAGATCCTCCCGCTCTCTGATCAGGTCCGCCATCCGCTCGATGTCTTCCTCGAATTGGCACATGATGCGGATCCCCGCAATATCCTCAATACCCGTCTCCAGGTTCTCCATGGCTACGTTCAGCTTCTTGGCCTTGGCGAGAATGCTCGATATCCGCTTCACCCGGCCGGTCACGAACTCGATCGGGGAATATTCCTCCCGTGCCTTCAGCTCGGTGCGCAGGATCTTAAATTTGACCTTCAGCTCCTCTACCGCTTGCTCATACGGCAGCAGGAACTTGCTCCAATCTCTTCCGTCCATTCCGCCTTACCTCCCGTCTCTTGGGCCCTAGACGTCGGCTCCCACCGCCTGTGAAATATGGGAAAAGCCATCCCGGCGCAGCAGTGCCGGCAATCCCCCGTTCAACCGCTTCACCAGTCCGGGTCCTTCGTATATCAATGCTGTATAGACCTCCACCAAGCTCGCTCCCGCCTTAATCTTGGCATACGCATCCTCCGCCGTGAACACGCCGCCGCTGCCGATGATCGGCAGACGGCCACCGGTCAGCCGGTAGATGGTCCGGATGACTTCGGTGGAGCGATGGGTCAGCGGTCGCCCGCTTAATCCGCCCGTTTCCTTCGCATTCGGATGGCGCAGCCCTTCCCTCGACAGCGTGGTATTGGTTGCAATAATCCCCGATACCGCGGCTGCCGCGATGGTTCCAACGACGGTCTCCAACTCCTCGGCTGTCATGTCCGGAGCGATCTTCACCAGGACCGGCAGCTTCTTGCCGGACTGCCTCTCCACCGCGCTCAGCTCGTCAGCCACCGCCGCCAAGAGCCGCTTCAGATCCTCGCCGAATTGGAGGCTCCGCAGCCCCGGCGTATTGGGGGAGCTGATATTGACGACGAAGAAGTCGGCATAGGAATGAAGCTTCCGGATACACGTCCGGTAGTCTTCCTCCGCTTCCTCGTTGGGTGTGTTTTTATTTTTGCCGATATTCACCGCCACCGGTATCGACCGCTCGCGAATACTGGACAAATTTACCGCCATTTGATCCGTACCTACATTATTAAACCCCATCCGGTTGATCAATGCAAGGTCTTCCGGCAGCCGGAACAGCCTTGGCAGCTCGTTCCCCGGCTGGGCCAGAGGCGTGACGGTGCCGACCTCCATGAAGCCGAAGCCCATGGCGGAGAAGCCCTCTACGGCCTGCGCATTCTTATCCAGCCCAGCCGCCAGACCGATCGGATTGAAGAAGTCCAGTCCCCACAGCTTCTGGCTCAGCTCCGGCAGCCGGGGAACGCTGTAGAGCTTCTTCATTATCGACAAGGCGCCCGGAATCCGAGCCGCCCGTTTCAGTCCGTTAATGGTAAAGTGATGCGCATGCTCGGGATCCATACGGAACAAAACGGGTTTGGCTATTGATGCATACACGTGGGCACTCTCCTGTCCGTCTTCTTAATTAATAAACATTCTATCCTAACGAACAGTTTACTGTTTTCAAAGAAAAAATGGAAGAGGCGCCACAAGCTCCTAACGGGAATTTCCAGACGGGATGTGGGCTTGCGCCGGGTTCTATGGTAGAATAAATGCAAACCAATCATTCAGAGGAAGGATTGAATTTCGCATGAAGAGACAAGCACCCGTACTGCACCGCAAGAGTAAGGATTCCGGCGTGAACAAGAAGGCCCTGATCTGGGTAAGCGCCATCGTGGCGGTCATCGTCATCGTTATGGCTGTGCTTCTAATTGTAAACGGTTAATCCAGCCAGTGATAGATCTTGCTCGGGTTCCGCTCCTCCCTTAGGGCGGGCAGGCGGAAGGTCTTCTCTTTGCGGAGCGTCTCAGGCGGCAGCAGTCCCGTACCGATGGTTACCTTCGTGCCGGACGGGGTCATGTCGAACAGCTCCTCGATATCTTCCTTTAACATTCGAATGCAGCCGAGTGAGCGGTTTTCTCCAATGCTCCTCGGCTCTTTTGTTCCGTGGATCGCGTAGTCCGTATCCGAGAGCTGCATGCCTCTGGAGCCGAAGTCCCCGTCGTCTCTCCCGTTGGGATTCTTGACCTTGTCACTGATCGTGAAGACCCCCTCCGGAGTCCGGGCACCGCCCAGCCCCACCGGATAGCTTCGAAGGATCACGCTTCCGCTGACCAAGGCCAGGCGGAACGCGCTCTTGTCCACAATAATCTCCAGGGGTGCCTCCAGATAGCCCTCTCCTGCCGCTTGCTTCCGAACCGTTCCCCCTGCCGTATATCCAGGCCAATTGCCCCCTCCCGCCTCTTGAGCTCCGGAACGGGACCGTGCCAGAATGTCCTTATAAACCCGCTTCATCCCCTCTGTATACCCCGGCAGAATATTATGGGGATAATCCCGGACCAGCCCATCCAGCTCTGCTGGAAGCGCACCTCCGTATCTCGATTGATAGGCCCGAACGGCCGATTCCACGAGAACGGTTTCCTCCCGCTCGGTCACCCAGCGCTCCACCGCCGCCTCCGCGTCGCCATCCTTATCCGGGGTGCAATTGCACAGCTCCGCCCGGCGGTAGACCACCCGCAGCTCTCCGCCCTCAGCCGGCGTGGTTCCGCTCGCCAGAAGCTCCGGCTTCCGCAGCCCGTTGACCCACTTCCCGTCGGAGGTCAGCTTCCCCTCCGCCAAGAGGGTCGTCCGGTTCTTCACGCTGCCCGAGAGCAGAAACTGCTTCCATACCGCATCCTGGGACAACGGGAATACCGGGTTCATATAGAGCACTTGGGGGCCTTGTGGCCAGGCCGTTCCCTCCTTCGCTCCTCCGGCTCCATCCGATACATGGAACGGCTTCGTTGCGTCCTCTCCGGAGCCGGCGGTTCCTTCCTTCCCGTCTGTATGAAAAAAAGATCCCATCATCAAAGCAACCCCGACCGCGGCGGACAGCCTCAAGGTCCGGTACAGAGGCCTTCTGCGATCCTTCTGTCCGGGCAATACCGGGCGGTCGGCCTTGAATTCCTCCAGCAGGCCCAGCTCCACCTTGCGCTTCTCGAAGGCCTCGTATACTTCGCCGGACTGGGCGTAACAATACTTGGCCTTGCCCGGCTTATTCCTTGCTTCATAGGCCTTCCCCAGCAGATACCAGCCCATCTTATTCTCGGGGTGGTCCTTCACGTAGCTCTTCAGATAGTCCATATCGTCATTCAAGGGATTGTGCTCGAAGAAAGCCTGAAGCTGCTCGTCCGGGTTCTTGTCATTCATCCGCATTCCCTCCCGGTGGTGTTCTCCTTCCTTATATCGGTAAATGACCGTCCAATCTTGAACCCTTGCCTCAAAAAAACAACCCGATGCTGTCGGCATCGGGTTCCACTCACTACTCCATGTATCTACTCCGCTTTCACGAAGGTCTGGCTCCTCAGGACAGCGGTGCTCGTCTGCTCGTCCCATTGGACGTCGATCCCCAGATTCTCCGCGAAGAAGCGGAGGGGGACCAAGGTCCGGTCCTGCTTGAGATACGGTGCCGCGTCTACCTTCACTTCCTTGGCGGCCTTGCCCGCTTCGGTCCGCTTCACGGAGGCTTGGCCGATGGCCATCTCCACGGCGATCTTCTTGTCCGCCAATCCGACATATTCAGCCGCGCCCACCTGCTTGTAGGTCACCTCATAGCCGGCTGCTTCGGCAATGGCCCGCACCGGAACCATCGTCCGGCCTTCCGCCGAGTATTCCGGAGCGACCTCGAATCGGAGAGTCTTGCCATTCAGCACCACATGAATGGAGCCGTCTGCAGCAATGCCGGAGGGAAGCTGGCTCAGACGAATCATCCGGATCCGGTTGTTGAACGCATCGGCCACCAGAATCCGGCCGTCAGCCAGCTCCACCACGTCCGAAGGCGCATGCAGCTCGCCGTAGCCCTCGATTCCGTCCTCCTCGCCGGGGAACTGATTGGATTTGCCCGCCAGGGTCCGGACCGTACCGTCCTTCAGGTAACGGACGGAGTGGTTCATCGAATCGGCGATAAGCAGGCCGCCTTCCGCCGTTACCGCGATACCGGCCGGGAAGTCGAACCGGGCGTCGGCGGCTTGGCCGTCCGCATAGTCCCCTGCGGCGTAGAGATCGGCGTCAGGGTAAACTTTGCCTGCCGTAAGTCCGCCGCCGGCCACCGTGGTGACGGTTCCCGCCTTCAGATCGATGTAGCGAATCCGCTGGTTCCCGGTATCGCTCACGTACAGATTGCCCTTGGCGTCCAGAGCCAAGCCGGAGGGCTCGTTGAACTTGGCGCTCTTCAAGTCGCCGTCCCGGTAATCTCCCGCTGCAACGGCATTGCCCGGGAACACCTCCACCACACGGGCGGAAGACGCATTCAGGGTGGTGACCGTTCCGTCCGGAGCGACCTTGCGGATCAGGTGGTTCAAGGTATCCGCCACAAACACGCTGCCGTCCGCCGCAACCGCCACATCCTTGGGGGTGTGGAAGCGGGCGTTCTTGCCTTGGCCGTCCGTCCGGCCCAGCACCCCGCCGCCGGCCAGTGTTGTGACTTGGCCGCCCGCGCTGATCTTGCGGATCGCATGGTTCCCCGCGTCAGCTACATACACGCTGCCCTGCGCATCCACGGCCAGACCTGCCGGCTGGTTGAAGAAGGAGGCCTCGGCTTGACCGTCGGCAAGACCACCCACCGGGAATCCCTTGGCATCCTTCAGCAGGTTCACGCCGGCATACAGGGAGGTGCGTTCGCCCGTCAGCTTCCGGATCACCTGATTCCTCGAATCGGATACCAGGAGGCTGCCGTCCGCAGCCAAGGCGATGCTCTCCGGCATCCGGAAGGTGGACTCCAGGTTCAGCCCATCCGTTACGCCCAGATCGCCGGTTCCGGCATAGACGGTGGTTTCCGTCATCCACCGTCCACCGTCCGCCACCAGCGCTTGCTTGCTCAGCTCGGCGGCCGCCGCACCGGCTCCCCCCGCCAGGGAGGAGGCCAGTACGGAGATTCCGAGAATCGATAGTATCCTATTCATAGGCTTCTCCTTTAGTCGATAAATTCTGTCCGTCAGCTGGAGGCTCCGGTTACGACTGCCGAGAGGTTCGTCGGCGTGAGCTCGACCACGGTGCCGTCCGATTTCACAATCTTAATGAAAGCCAGAGTGATGGTGAAGGGCGAGACCTGCTTCTGGATCACGGCCCGCAGAACCTGGGCACCGGACATATTGGCCGTTCCGTTGGTATTCATTGCGGCGAAGACATACTCATAATTGCCGTTACCATCCGAATATTCGTTCAGCCCGCTGACGTAGGAGGCTGTATTGGACGTGGGGTCGAAGACATCGGAGACCGGCTCCGTGGTGGTGACGATCCGCTGGCCTGCCGTCAGGAAGTGAATTTGAATGGCCTTGTAATCATAGCCCTGAAGACTGACGGACAGGGTGCCGGTGTTGGAAGCGGGAGGACTCGTAAATTGCAGCTGGACCCCGGTCTGTGGGCTGACGGAAACCTGCTTCGTCGACTCATAGACTTGGCCGGCGGAATCCGTCACCCGCGCAATCAGGGTTGCCGTTCCGCTCTGGTATGGCGTCCATGCGATAGAATAATCGTCGCCCGACTTGGATACGCTGCCGGAGATCGGGGTCGTGCTTCCGTTCCAGCTTACGAAGAATTGGACCTGTGCCACGCCATCCGCGTCCACCGCTCTGGCGGTGACGGTAGCGGGCAGCCCCTGTGTGGCCGAGACGGGCGAGCTCCATGTTACAGAGGTCGTACTGTTGGACGGAGTTTCGTTGGACGTTCCGGTCGGGGTCTGCGTTACAGGCGCCGGGTTCGCCGTTTGGTTCCCCAGGTTCTTCTTCGACTCCTCGAACTTCGCCTTCTCCGCCTCGGTCAAGGATTGGAGATACGCTGCTTCCGCTTGTCTCTGCAGCTCTTCCTGAGCCTTTTTGTTGGCTTCATCCAGCGCTTTCTTCTCATTCTCGATTTGCTTCAGCACCGCCTCGAGACGAGCCTGCATGTCCAGCAGCCGCCGCTGCTCTTCCGCCTGCTGGCGCAGCTTCTCCGCATCGGCCGCGGCTTTTTGCGACGCCTTCAGCTTCTCCAGCTCCGGATCGCTGCCCGCAGTCTTGTCCAATTGCTCGACCTTGGAGAGATCCAGCTTCTTCAGAGGATCATCGATCTTCTTGTTCGCCTCGTCGATGGTCTTCTGCTGGATCTTCTTCTCGTCGATGGCTGCCTTGGCCAGATTGCCGACCAGGTTGTCCAGGTTCTTGCCGATCTTGTCCAAGTCGCTTTGATCCTTGATCAACAGGGTCGAGCCCGCAGGACGATGGACGTTCTGCTCCAGCTGCTGCTTCTGCTTCTCGAGGAATTCGGCGTTTTCCTTATCGATCTCCGCCTTATTCTTAATGATGGATTCCAGAACCTTCGGAGGTGCTTGGTTCACCAGGGAACCCATATCAATGAATTCCACCTTCGTCCGAAGATCCTTCACCTCATCACGCTTGTCGAGGTTGATCTGCTGGGCCGGGTATACGAGAACATACCGGTTCTCCTGGGTGTTCATCGTCTGCTGAGATTCGGGATCAGCAAGAACGGATGAAGAATCGACCCGTACCACGCCCGACGCAACGATGACGGAGGTTTCCTTCGTCTTCGGATTGACCGTTACCAGGTAATTCGTGCCCTGAACGGCCATGACCGCCGTAGGCGTCTCCACTTGAAGCTCGTCGTCGTCGGACACCAGCTTCTTCACGCTGGACCAGACGGAGCCCGCCCACATCTTCAGCTTGGAGGACTTGCCGGAGCCTTTCTTGGCCAGCTCAGATATGTATACTTCGGAATCGGCGCCGATGGTCAGCTCGTCATCCGTGTCCTTGATCTTCAGGACCACGTAGGAATTCGCCCCCGTGACGATCAGATCCCCCTGGTTCAAGCCCATGTTGGTGTACGCGTCGTACGCCTGGGATGCGCCTGCGGCCTGCACCGTCGCGTCTCCCCCGACGTCGGTGATCACCGCCAGCCGGCTGGACTTGGCCTCTGCGGTTTCAGCCGCCACGCTGACCAAGAGCGAGAACATCATTACGAAGCTTAGCGCCATAGACAGCCAGGACATTCGCTTTGCCGGTCGGCTCATATTTTTCTGCACGTTATTAAAGCCCCTCTCCTCCAAGTTCTCCTAAACGGATTCAATCTGCCAACCCATCTATAACCACTATTTTAAAGTCATTCTAGCATAATGACAATGGCATCTTTGTCGTAAAATGTTAGTGCAAGTAGGGATATGCAGATTTACTAGAGGCGTTAAGGCCAAAATGTGTCGGAACACACCTTTTTTTCTGTTTACTCCATAGGTCTTTTATATTATTGTTTGGGATAGAAATAGAATCATTCCAATAGATAGTACGGTAGGTGGACGAATGAAAAAAAAGCAGTTACTCACCGGCATCTGGGGCAACCTGGCCGTCGTCATCCTGGTCCTGTTCTTCTTCGGCTTCAATACCTTCGATGTTCTGAGCCGGGCGCTGTACGACTTCAATATGTCCAAGTCCGCCGACTCGGACTACCGGCATGACATTGTGGTTGTCGGCATTGACGACCAGTCCCTGCAGGAAATCGGAGCTTGGCCTTGGGACCGCAAGGTCTATGTGCCTTTGCTGCAGAACCTGGAGAAGCAGGGCGCCAAGGTCATTGCCTTCGACGTCATGTTCAATGCCAAGGGAAATGCGGACAGCGACAAGGCCTTCGCCGATGAGCTGGCTAAGCACAAGAACGTCATCCTTCCGTCCCAAGCCGTGTTCGACGGGAATTATAACGCCGTCAACAATGATAACATCACCAAGCGGAGCAAGGACAAGCTGATTCAATCCAAAAGCCTAATCACCCCCATCCCGGAATTGGGTCAAAAGGCCCAAACCGCCCTGATCAACGCCAACCTGGACGACGACAGCGTGATCCGGAAAACCTGGCTGCAGGTGGAAACACCGCAGGGTGTTCTTCCCTCGCTGGCCTTAAAGACGGCGGAGCTGGCGGGCGCCAACGTCCAAGAGATCCTGTCCCGCTTCCCCGGCCAGGAAATGAACATCCGCTACAACCTCTACTCCAGCAATATTCAGATGCTTCCGTTTACCGAGGTGCTGAAGGGCAGCGTCAAGCTGAAGGACCGGATCGTGCTGATCGGCTTCACGGCCTCCGGCTTCGAGAATGATGACGGAACGACCCCCATCGAGAAGCGGACCAAGCTGGTATATGCCCATGCGAATATCATCCACCAGCTGTTGAACGGCGGCAAGGTGGAGTTCGAGAACCGCACTGTGACCCGAATCTGGATGCTGGCCATGGTGGCGCTGATGGCTGCGATCGCCTGGCGCTTGAAGCCGATCCTCGGCATGCTCCTGGTAGCGGTCTCCGCCGCCGTCATTCTGGCCGGCCAATACTGGATGTTCTCCTCCATGGAGAAGGATGTCAACGCCGCTTATCCGTTGATCGCCATGCTCTTCTCTTATCTGGTCAACATCGCCATCAAGACCTTCTATGAAACGAAGCAGCGGCACTACATCACCAAGCAGTTCGGGCGCTATATCTCTCCCGATCTCGTCAAGGAGATTGCCGCAACGGACCAGGAGATCCAATTGGGCGGCATCAGCAAGGAGCTGACCATCCTGTTCCTCGACGTCCGGGGCTTCACCCCTCTGTCCGAGAAGCTGTCTCCGGAGGAAGTGGTCGGGTTCCTGAACATGATGTTCAACCTGATCACGGAGAAGACGCTGGAAAATCACGGCACCATCGACAAGTTCATCGGTGACGCCGCCATGATTCTCTTCAACGCCCCTCTGGACGTGAAGCATCATGAGTATTACGCCGTGAAGACGGCATACGAGATTCAGAAGGGCATGGAGAAGGTCCGCCAGGATATTATGGACCGGTACCAGGTAACAATCGCGGTTGGCATCGGCATCAACACCGGACCTGTCGTTGTGGGCAATATCGGCTCCTACCTGAGAGTGGACTACACCGCTATCGGCGACAATGTCAATACGGCGGCCCGGATCGAATCCAACACCCAACCGAATCAGGTGCTCGTGTCCGAAGCCACCTACGAGCGCACCAAGGACTATTTCGAATACCAGTTTGTCGGCGAGAAGATGATGAAGGGCAAATCCGTCGGCATCAAGCTGTACGAAGTGTTGGGTCACATTAAGGCACCTAAATAGCAGCGCCTCTAAAAATGAAAACCGCCGTTCCATTGAGGAACGGCGGTCATTTAGGTTGGAATTATTTGTTGAACGGAGCGTCCGCGACTTTGATGGAGTCGGTCGGGCAGCCGTCTTGGGCATCCTGCAGATCGTCGAACAGATCTTCCGGAATCTCGGTTACGCCTTTGTTGCCGTCGCCTTCGAAGATGACTTCAGCCAGGCCCTCGTCGTCGTAATCATAGATATCCGGTGCAGTTGCGCCGCAAGCGCCGCATGCAATGCAGGTTTCTTTGTCTACCCAAGTATATTTCGCCATTGTGATAATTCCTCCTCATTGTTATCCTCATCAGATACTATAATACAAATTCATAGAAAGTTCAAATACTTGTACAAGATCTTATTGATATCCAAAATCGATCAAAAATTGTTTATCGACAGCTATTTTGCGCTATCCTCTCCGAATCCTTGCAGCTTCAGATGATCCATTTGAAGGGAGGTTCCGCGTACCTTATGGTTCCGGATAAGCGTAGAAGGATCATCCCCCAGCATACCCGCCGTCAGCACCGCATCCTCGCCGAACTTATCCCGGAGCTGGTCCATGACCCGGTTCAGCTGCTCCCGCTTAGGCTGCTTCTCGAAGTCGAACAGATCCAGCTGGACCGCGGCCTTCGACTTGTCATCCAGGTTCTGGAGGGTGATCCCCAGGAGCCGGATCGGCTGGCCGTTCCTCCAATGCTTGGCATAGAGCTGGCAGGCGGTCTTATACACCTCGTCCGCATCCTCCGTCGGCCGCTCCAGCGTAACCGAACGGGTGATGGTCTTCATGCTGGGATTGCGGATGGTGATCTGGACCGTGGAGGCCAACAGCCCCTGCCTGCGAATTCTCCGGCAGACCTGATCGGCCAGATTCAGGAACACCCGGTTCACCTCGCCGGAATCCGTCAGATCCTTCGGAAGGGTCGTCGTGTGGCCGATGGATTTGCTCGGCTCCTGCTCGGGGTTCACCGGGGTATCGTCCAATCCGTTTGCCGCCCGGTGCAGCCACGCGCCTACGATGCCGAAGTGGGCCATCAGGAAGCTCTCGTCCGTCTTGGCCAGCTCGCCGATGGTCCGGATGGACAGCTTGGACAGCTTCTCAGCCGTCCGGCTTCCGATTCCGTACAGATAGGAACAGGGCATATCCCACAGGACCGACGGCACATCCCGCAGGCGGAGAACGGATATACCGTTCGGCTTCTTCATATCTGACGCCATCTTGGCCAGCAGCTTGTTCGGAGCGATTCCGATGGAGCAGGGCAGGCCCAGCTCGGTCCGAATGCGACGCTGCAGCTCCTCTGCAATTGCAAGCGGCGTGCCGAACTGCTTCGAGCCCGTGATATCCACGAAGCATTCATCGATGGACATGGCCTCGAGCAGAGGCGAATAGCTGTAGGCCAGATTCATGAATCGGCGGGAGAACTGGCGGTAGAGATCGAAGTCCGGCCGGATCAGGATGAGCTCGGGACACAGCCGCATGGCTTCCCGGACCTGCATGCCGGTCTTCACTCCGCGGCCGCGTGCCGCATAGGAGGAGGTCACGATGATCCCCTTGCGGAGCTCCACGCTGCCGGCCACCGCCAACGGCTTGCCCGCATAATCGCCGGGATTCACCGCTTCATGAACCGAGCAGTAGAAAGCATTCATATCGATATGCAGTATGACCCTGCCGTTCTTCGGATAATACTCCTTGTTCATCTCCGACATGGTACCCGATCCTTTACCGTAGGATGTTGCTTCCTCTTAAGCTTACCGCCGTCCCGGAGGCGGGTCAAGCTTCAACGCAGAGAACGCAGGGCCAGGGTCCCGGCCTTTTTTGCGCAATCCCCTTTCGGTACCTTAAAATTATGCTATAATAATAAATTATACATTCGCTTAACGCAGTAATGCGCGGAAGTGATGATCCGCTGGTACAGGCGGAACGGACTAGGATACAGGGGGGCGTAACATGGACCAAGTGAAAGTTTTTGACACCACCCTTCGTGACGGCACCCAAGGGGAAGGCATCAGCTTGTCGGTGGAGGATAAATTGAAGATCGCCCTGCGGCTCGACGCCATGGGCATCCATTATATAGAAGGCGGATGGCCGGGCAGCAACAGCAAGGATATTGAATTCTTCAAGCGGATCAAGGAAGTGAAGCTGAACCACGCCAAGATCAGCGCCTTCGGCAGCACCCGCCGCAAGGGCTCCGCCGCCGCGGAGGACGTGAACCTGAACCGGATCGTCGAATCCGGCGTAGAGGTCGCCTCCATCTTCGGCAAGTCTTGGGACTTCCACGTTCATACCGCCATTCAGACCACACTGGAAGAGAATCTGGCGATGATCCACGATTCCGTCGCATACCTGAAATCCAACGGGCTTGAGGTTATCTACTTGGCCGAGCACTTCTTTGACGGCTTCAAGAATAATGAAGAATACGCGCTCCAGACCGTCCGCCAAGCCGAAGATGCCGGAGCCGATTGGGTCGTACTCTGCGACACCAACGGCGGCACCCTGCCGACGGAGATCGGCGACATCGTCCGCCGCGTATGCTCCGAGCTGAAGACGCCTGTCGGCATCCACGCCCACAACGACTGCGAGCTGGGAGTCGCCAATTCGTTGGCTGCGGTCGCGGCCGGGGCCCGTCAAGTCCAGGGCACCTTCAACGGTCTGGGCGAGCGCTGCGGCAACGCCAACCTGTGCTCCGTCATTCCGAATCTTCAATTGAAGATGAAGTATCGCTGTGTCAGCGACGAGCAGTTGGCCGGGTTGACCGGCGCAGCGCGTTATGTGAGCGAGATCGCCAATATCCATATGCAGCCCAATCAGCCGTTCGTAGGCACCGCGGCCTTCGCCCACAAGGGAGGCATCCACGTATCGGCCATCCTGAAGGCGTCCAGCACTTATGAGCACATTGAGCCGGAGCTGGTCGGCAACAAGCAGCGGGTTCTGGTCTCCGAGCTGGCGGGCCAGAGCAACATATACGCCAAGGCCCAGGAACTGAATCTGGACTTAAATAAGGAAACGGAGAAAACCAAAGCCGTTATCGAGCGGATTAAGGAACTGGAGCATCAAGGCTTCCAATTCGAGGGCGCTGACGCCTCCCTGGAGCTCCTGCTCCGCGAAGCCTTCGGCGAGCTGGATCCCATCTTCTCCTTGGAGTCCTTCAAGATCTTGGTCGAGAAATCCGGCGATAATCCTTTCGCCACAGAAGCCATCGTTAAGGTTAAGGTCCACGGGGAAACGATCTTTACAGCAGCCGAGGGCAACGGCCCCGTCAACGCCTTGGACAGTGCGCTGCGCAAGGCCCTGGTCAAGTATTATCCGGACATCGTCCAGATGCACCTGGCGGATTATAAAGTCCGCGTGCTGGACGAGAAGGATGCGACGGCCGCCAAGGTTCGGGTGCTCATCGAGTCTACCGACTTCCAGAACAGCTGGAATACGGTCGGCGTATCGGGCAATATTATCGAAGCCAGCTACAATGCCCTGGTGGACAGCATCCGGTATTCTCTTATCGGCAAGCAGCGCGTCCGGAACACCCAGGATGAAGCCCAGATCGGACAGATCGGGATCGTCAACCATTAATTATTCCCCCATACAAAAAGCCTTCGGCACCGGATATCCGGCGGTCGAAGGCTTTTTGTATGGGATTATTAGACGCTGGCGTTACATCTCAATCAGCTTCTTCAGCTTCTTCTCCAGCTCCTTAGGCTCCAACAGGTTGATCATCTCCACCACAACCCCGTTGCGGTCGATCAGGAAACTGGTGGGAATGACCTGGAACCGGTAGAGCTCAGCCGCCTCCAGCTTCTCGTCCAGCAGGACCGGGAAGCCGAAGCGGTACCGTTCGGCGAAGGCTCTTGCGGACTTCACATCATCATTACCCGTTACATTCACCGCGTAGAGATCCAGCTGGTCCTTGTACTTCTCATACAGCCGGGCCAGATCAGGCGCTTCTTCCTCGCAGGGACTGCACCAGGACGCCCAGAAGTTCAGCAGCATCGGCTTGTCCCGCTTGCCTCCCACGCTATAGGTGTTGCCATCCAGGCCTTTTAAGGTGAAGGCCGGCGCATTGTACTGCGCTTTCGCAGCCGTCTGGGCGGGCAGGCTTTCTTTGGCTTGGCCGAAATCCCGATACAGGGCTACCACTGCCAGAAGCAGGACCACGACGAGAACGGCCATATTTTTCTTGGTCATGATGGGCACTCCTCTGAAGGGTCATGTTTATTTACGGGCCATACAAGTATCATACCCCAATTGGGGCAAAATACAAAGGTATGAAGGTCTTCCGCCCCGGCAACATTAGTACGGACAATTTGAGAAGAGGAGCCACTTCCATGGAAAAGACCAAAAACAAACGGCTTCAAGTGACATTCGAAAGCTTAATGGGACCTACCGCCGAGGAGGATTCGGCCGAGGAGACCGGCAAGGGGCAGAAGTCCAAGGAGAAGCACGGGAAGGACAAGAAAAAGTCCAAAGGTTTGGTCTGGGAATTCATCGCCATTGCCACCATTCCCATGGTCCTCGTCTTGGGGAACTCTATGCTGATCCCCATCCTGCCCGATATGGTCACGGAACTGGGCATCACGGATTTTCAGAGCAGCTTGATCATCACGCTCTTCTCCGTAACGGCAGGACTTTTCATTCCCGTATCGGGCTTTCTCTCCGACCGGTTCAGCCGGAAGGCCGTGATTATCCCATCGCTGATCACCTATGGTGCGGCAGGGGTGCTTGCCGGCTTCGGCGCCGTCTGGGGCTCCTACACCATCATTATTATTGCCCGCGCAATACAAGGCATCGGCGCTGCCGGAACAGCCCCCATCGCCATGGCGCTGGTGGGTGATATGTATAAGGGCGCAACCGAGAGTAAAGCGTTGGGCTTGACCGAAGCCTCCAACGGTACCGGCAAGGTTTTGAGCCCGATCATCGGGGCCGCGCTGGCCCTTATCGTCTGGTATGCCGCCTTCTTCGCCTTTCCGGCCTTCTGCCTTCTCTCCTTGCTTGCGGTGATGTTCATCATCAAGGAGCCGGAGAAGAACCGGGAGCCTCCGAAGCTTGGCGAGTACATCCATACGGTGCTATCCATTCTCAAAAAGAAGGCCCGCTGGCTGATCACTTCGTTCTTCGCAGGCTCCTTGGCCCTGTTCATCTTATTCGGTGTCCTGTTCTACCTGTCGCAAATTCTGGAGAAGGACCCCTATAATGTGGACGGCATTATGAAGGGCCTGATTCTGGCCATTCCTCTCCTGGGCATGGTCATTACCAGTTACACGACCGGCTCCCTGATCAAGAAGAACGGCAAGCTGATGCGGGAGCTCATGCTGATCGGCTTGGCCATGATGGTCGGCTCTTTGAGCGCCGCCATCTTCCTGAATACCAACATCTATATCTTCATCGGTCTGCTGACGCTCAGCAGCATCGGCACCGGGCTCGTACTCCCCTGCCTCAACACCATGATCACCGGCTCCGTAGAAAAAGCTCACCGCGGCATGATCACCTCCCTCTACAGCTCGCTCCGATTCCTGGGGGTGGCGGCAGGCCCGCCGCTGTTCGAGCTGCTGATGGACGTCTCCACGTACGCCGTGTTCATTACGGTTGCCTCGCTGTCCTTGATTACGCTTGGCTTGGTATTCTTCCTGATCAAGCCGGACGCCAAAGTCGCGTAGGGCAAGCTGCCAGGACGGGATCCCTTATCCCGTCCTTCCTTTTTTTCCAGGAGGGATGTTACAATACCCCTAATGCAGCTTGCACAGAAGGGACCGCGCCACATGACCGATCGACCCGAAACCGTGTGTATTCCACAAGCCCTTGCGGAAGAACTCATGGAATACTGCCTGATCTGCCGCCCCCTCGAGGCTTGCGGCATATTGTACGGCACCTGCTGCCCCACCTCCCACGAAATTCAGGTGAACCGATTCCGTCCGATCCCCAACCATGCTCCCCTGCCTGAGTCACAATTCGCCTTCCCGCCCGAGATATGGGTCGAAGCCAGTATGGCCGCGCTGACTCCATCCCCGGGTGAGGATCAGCTAGTCGGGATCTTCCACTCTCATCCGGTCAGTCCCGCCTTTCCCTCCGGAGAGGACCTGCGGCTGGAATGGAGCTTAGCCACCTATGCCATCGTCTCCCTGCAGCAAAAAAAACCTTCCATCCGCTGCTACCATCCCCAACCGGGTGATGTATGGCGCGAACAGAAGGTTATGATCCGTAATGGCTGAGATGGGCATACAGCTCGCCCAGATTCGATATCCCCTTCTCCCGGATGTCCACCAGCATCTTGGACCACAGGCGGGCCGTCATAATGGAATCGTCCAGCGCGTGATGACGCTGCAGCACCTCCACCCCGTAGAGATCCAGAATGGCATCCAAGTCATAGCGCCCGCGCTTCGGGTGAAGCCACATGGCGATCATCATCGTATCCAGCACCCGGTGGGACAGGTTCACCTTGGAGGTTTTCCACAAGGCGGAATTCAGGAAGTGCTTGTCATGTCCGCTGCCGTGAGCGATCAGCACCCTTCTCTGCACAAATTCGAGGAAGCCTCTCAGCCCATCGATGAGCTCCGGCGCCTGCTCCACCATCTCATTGGTGATCCCCGTCAGCTCCGTAATCTCTATCGGCACATTCCGCCTGGGATTCACCAGGCTGTAGAACCGGTCCTCTTGTGTCTCCGAGACCACTCCGCCCCGGATCTGAATCGCGCCTATGGATAGAATCTCATCCCCATTGTACGGCGAGAAGCCTGTGGTCTCCAGATCGAATACCACCGCCTCCATCGTCTCCAATTGAACGTCATAGAGCGAATTCTTACGCTGTTCCTTCATCACGGAGCGGATGAAGGCCATCTGCTGGGCGTTACGAGCATCAAACATGGACGTGATAGCCGGCGTGATACCACCCATCTTGTAGAGCTGCCACATCCGGCCTGCCGGTCCCGTGTCCTTCATCCCTTCCACCTCCGGTATACCATCATGTACATCCCGATTTACCTTTTATCCGTCTCCATGGCATGGATCGTTTTCTCTACATATTTATGAAGCTTCTGCCCGGTTCTCAGGGCCGCCTTCAGCTCCTGCTTCCGGCTCTTCGTCAAGAGCGCCCCCGGCAGCACGCCGCTGGACTGGTAATAGCCATCCTCCAGCTTGCTGGAGGTTAGCGACCGGAGCCGCAGCACCGTGTCGAACGCATTCCGCCAATCGACGGTCAGCTTCTCCTCCTCCAGCCCTCTCCTCTGCATGGCCCCGATCCGGTCCAGAGTTCCCGATTCCAGGAGACCATGCCGGATGGCCAGCAGGCGGATCGCATTGACCAGGGGAATGTAGGCTCCGTACTTGATATCAATGCCGCCCATATCCTCGCCGAAGCGCTCGGGGATCAGATTGCCCAGAACGCCGAGGGAGACCTTGCGGCGCAGCGTATTCCGAAGCAGCGCACCGAGCAGCTCCCGGCTGCCGGCTACACGCTCGTGCATCCGTTCCTTCAGAACACCGGCCAGCTCATGGTCGCCGTGAATGCAGCGCATATCCCCCACGATCAGCAGATACCGGATATTTTCCCAGTTCGGATCCTCCATCCAGGCGTCCAAGGTGCTCCTCCACCCGTCCACGCTTTGGGCCCACAGCGGCTGATTGCACATCACATTGCCTTCGCATGGCGGATAGCCCAGACGGAAGAGCTTCTCTACGATCAACGAGCCTAACGTTTCAAAATATAGGCGGACCTGCTCCGCCAGGCCCGGTGCCGGATTCTCATAGATCAGGCCGTTGTCCTGATCGCTCCACATGGTCTGCTCCCGCCGTCCTCCGCTGCCGAAGAGCAGCATGGCATAGCGGACCGGCGGCGCCCCAAGGCCGCTCTCCGCCAGCTCCCGCTCCGCCTCGCTAACGGCAAAACGGATCAAGCGGTCGTGAATCCCGTTGATCCACTCGTTCCAATCCTCCGGCAGGGTCTCTTGGGGGACGGATCGTGCTCCTTCATGGATTCGGTCGCGCAGCCCGCGCAGGGTCTCTATATCCCGGGCCGACTCGATAACCGCCCGGATCTCCTCCAAATGGAATGCCATGGTACGATCCCCTTCCCGCCTGTGCCGTCTGGAAGTAAACAGGAGGCGGCTCTTTGAGCGGCCTCCTGTTCCTGTATCTGTATATCGTTTGATCTTAACCGGAAATCGAGTTGTAGCCGGAAGCTTTTTTCATTTGCTCCGGATAGCCGTAGCTGCCGTGCTCGGAGAGGTCAAGACCGATTACCTCTTCTTCTTCGGTAACGCGCAGACCCATGATCAGCTTCAGGATGTAGAGCAGCACGAACGCGACGATGAAGGAGTATGCGCCGGCGGATACGACACCGTAGAGCTGTACCCAGAATTGATCGAAGCCGCCGCCATAGAACAGGCCTTCCTTACCGATGCCGACCTTCTCCGCCAGCTCCGGAGTGGCGAACAGACCGTTGGAGAGGGTTCCCCACACCCCAGCCGCGCCGTGTACGGACAGTGCGCTGATCGGATCGTCAATCTTCAGTTTATCAAAGAATTTCATGGAATAGAAGACCAATACGCCTGCAACCAGACCGATTACGACAGCGGCCCACGGATCAACGAAAGCACAGGAGGCGGTGATGGCTACGAGACCGGCCAGCGCGCCGTTCAGCATCGTCGGCACGTCAGCTTTGCCGAGAACGATCCAGGAGATCAGAAGCGCGGAGACGGCGCCGCCTGCAGCACCCAGCTGCGTGTTGAATGCTACGAAGCCGAAGAAGCCATCGCCTACAGCCAGAGTGGAACCGGCGTTGAAGCCGAACCAGCCTACCCACAGGAGCAGAACGGACAAGGCGGAGAATACTTGGTTGTGACCCAGGATAGAGTTCACCGTGCCATCCTTGTTGAATTTGCCGATACGGGGCTTCAGCAGGATCGTTCCGGCCAGTGCGGCCATAGCGCCGGTCAAGTGAACGACGGTAGAACCAGCGAAGTCTTGCTTGCCGTGCTCAGCCAGCCAGCCGCCGCCCCAGATCCAGTGAGCGATGACCGGATAGATCAGCGCGGTGAAGAGCACCGAGAACACCAGGTATACGGAGAGCTTAGCACGCTCTGCGAAGCCGCCCCATGCGATGGAGAGGGAAACCGCAGCGAATGCGAATTGGAACATGAACATGATCGTCGGCGGCAGCGCGTCGGAGCTGGCGATAGCCGGATTGAAGAAGGCGTCTGCCAGACCGCCTACGAAGGAGTTGCCTTCGGAGAAGATCAGGCTGTAACCAACCGCCCAGAAGACGATGGTACAGAGGCCGACGGTGAAGATCGTCTTACCGGCTACGTGGCCGGCGTTCTTCATCCGGGTGGAGCCCGTTTCCAGAAGAATGAACCCGCCTTGCATCAGAAGGACCAGTACGGCTGCGAGCAGCGTCCACAATCCGTTCAGCGAGATGGTGAGCTGTGCCGGCGTCGGGTCATCTGCCGCAAAGGCCATCGTCGGGAACAGCAAGCTCAAAGCACCTGTCGTCCACAGTAATTTTCTTAACATTTCGACCACTTCCCTCTCTTAATGTTATGTTTTATAACATCTGATGAAATTCTTAATGTCATTATATACGGGAGAGTGGGGTTTGACAACATCTATTTTTGTAAAATACGAAAAATTGGATTGTATTCTTAACATATAATTCGTGTTTTCAAGCTCCGTGTAATTTATCGTGACATATATAGGAGGATATTCGCATACAAAAGCATCACGTTTGACTGTATGGTTAGCATCCGTTAAACTGAAATTGGAGGTGATTGCCATGGGGATATGACTCTATACCGGGTAGGCGAGCTTGCCAAGCTGACGGACACCAGTCCGCGCACCATTGATTATTACACGCAGCTGGGTCTGATCCATCCCGTCAAGAGGATGGATAATCATTACCGTTATTACAATGATGAAACCATTTCTAGATTGAAACGTATTGAAACCATGAAGAAAGAGAAGTATTCCCTGGAAGAGATCAAAGCCAATCTGGATCGTCTGGACCGTGTCAGCTCGCAGGAGGATGTGGCAGATAAACTCACATCCTTACAGCTTCACATGCAGCAGCTCGAGAAGGAAGTGAAGGAACTGGAGCCCTTGATCGACCAGCTAAAGCCGAACCAAGCCAAGCAATTGTTTAAGCTTCTGACGCCCCACGGGGCGGCCTGCATCGAAGCGATCATGATCTTGCTGGGCAAAGGCCCGCTCCTCTGACTTCTGTGCATACTATATAAAAAGGAGTGTTTAGCATTATGCTGTTTACCCCATGGACTTTGTTGATCGTGTTGGCATTCGGTCTAAGCCTCTGGGCACAATTCCGAGTGAAGGGAACGTTCAACCGTTACGAACAGGTTCCCACAAGCTCCGGCATGACCGGCTATGAGGCCGCCCGCCGGATGCTGGATGACAACGGCCTGTACAACATCCCGGTCGAACCGGTGCCGGGCCGCCTGTCCGACCACTATGACCCGATCGCCAAGGCGGTACGCCTGTCCGAGCCAGTCTACTACGGCAACTCCATCTCCTCTGTCAGCGTCGCCTGCCATGAAGTGGGTCATGCCATTCAAGACAAGGTACGTTACCCCATGCTGGTGGCCCGCCACCGGATGTTCCCGATGGTGAACTTCGCAAGCGGCGTCGCTCCGTTCCTGTTCATCGCAGGCTTCCTGTTCAAATTCAGCGGCCTTCTGCTCCTGGGTATCCTGTTCTTCAGCGCCGCGGTGCTGTTCCAGGTCATCACTCTTCCGGTGGAGTTCAACGCCTCCTCCCGGGCCAGAGCCCAGATGGTCAGCCTCGGCTTCATCCGCAACATGGAAGAAAGCATGGCCGGCAAGGTGCTCGGCGCCGCCGCACTGACCTATGTGGCCGCCGCCCTGATCAGCGTGCTCCAGCTCTTGGAGTATATCTGGATCTTCAACCGCTCGGACGATTGATTGGAGTGTAGATGAAAAAGCCCCGGTTTCGGGGCTTTTTTTGTTGGGGTTGGTTTCCCGATTTTAGTATGGTCACATAACAAAGATCGTCCCTATTGGCCGAGAGTGCCGGATAGGGACGATCTGCGTTTCTGTTATAGGTTCATGAAAGCTTGGGCTAATCCAAGCCCGTTTCTATCTTTCGAAATATTTGAGAAGGAAGCACCGGAACAGCTCGGCCACCGGCGTAAGCTTCTCATCCTTACGCCGGATGAGCCCGATGGTACGGGTTACCTTCGGTTCGGTGACGCGCAGCTTGGCCGGCTCCAGGGGACTGACCTCTGTCAGGGCCATCTCTGGCAAGAGCCCTACCCCAAGTCCCGCGGCCACAAGGCCTCGAATCGTATCCGTCTCCTCGCCCTCGAATCCGATCTGCGGAACGAATCCCGCCGCCTTGCAGGCATCCAGCACGATCGTGCGCAGCGAATAGGCGTCGCTGAACATTACGAACGGGTCCTGCTTCAATTGGCTGAGACGGATCGATTCCGATCCGGCCAAAGGATGCTGCTGCGGCACGACAGCATACAGCTCCTCGGAGAGCAGCAGCTCCCCGGTCACTTGATCATGCGTCTCTGGAAACGGGGAGATGAAGGACAGGTCAATCTCTCCGCCGCTCAGATCGCGAATCAGGCTGCTATAGGTTCCTTGGCGAAGCCGGAACTTCACCTTCGGGTGCAGCTTGCGGAACTCCGCCACTACAGTGGGCAGCAGGCTGATGCCTAAGCTGTGGGGAAATCCGATTCGAACCTCTCCCAGCTCCGGATCCAGAAATTCATGTACCTCCTGCACAGCCCGCTCCAGATCGGAGAGCACGCCTTCGACCCGGTCCAGGAACAGCTTCCCCACCGGGGTCAGCTGCAAATTCCGCCCCTTCTGAACGAACAGCGATACGCCAAGCTCCTGCTCCAACTGATGAATTTGGCGGCTGACGGCCGATTGGGCCACATGAAGCTCCTCCGATGCTTGCGTTACATGCTGCTTAATTGCGACTTTAATAAAATACTGAAGTTGTCTGAGCTCCACAGACCCAACCGATCCTTTCAAACGAAGAAATTTGTCGAATTGTGACATATATCATATCTTAATTGGACAACGCCCGTTTAGACATATTATAATGAGAAAGGCTCAATTCCCATTCATTTCAAATGAAAAACTTACAAGGAGGTTCTACTCCCATGGCACAAGAACGCACTGGCGTAGCTACACTGAAAGGCAACCCGATCACACTGGTAGGCAATCCGGTTCAAGTCGGCGACCAAGCTCCGGACTTCACCGTCAACAAAGATCTGGTGACCGAAGTATCCTTGAAGGACTATGCCGGCAAAGTCAAGCTGATCAGCGTGGTTCCTTCCCTCGATACCGGCGTATGCGACGCACAGACCCGCCGCTTCAACCAAGAAGCCGCCAACCTGGGCGATAACGTCGCCATCCTGACCATCAGCGTGGACCTTCCGTTCGCCCAAGCCCGCTGGTGCGGCGCCGCAGGCATCGACAAGGTCGTCACCTTGTCCGACTACAAGAACCTGAGCTTCGGCGAAGCTTACGGGGTCGTCATCAAGGAGCTGCGCCTTCTGATGCGCTCCATCTTCGTCCTAGACGCCAACGACAAGATCGCCTATATCGAGGTTCTGCCGGAAATGACCGAGCACCCGAACTACGAAGCGGCTATCGAAGCCGTGAAGAAGCTGGTCTAAAGCTCCATACCGTCATATAGCCAAATAAAAACAGCGGGAAACGAAAGCTTCCGCTGTTTTTTTGCATTGAAGTGAACCGATGATCCAATCTATGTAGTTTTGTACGAAGCCAGCTTCCGGTCCAGCTCTTTGTACAGCTCAAGGATCGTACGGTAGTTGGAGCCCAGATCGCCCATGGAGCCTCGGGATGCGGAATAGATATCCACCGCCGTCTTGGAGGGGCCCAAGTCGAATACCGTAATGGTGATATCCTGAACGCGGCCGAGAAGCGTCTTCTTCTCAACCACGATCTCGCCAACATTGGGGACTTCGTGAAGCAGCTTGTAACCGTTCATTTTCTTTATGGTCGATACGACCTCTTCCCAAGCCTTGGCTTTGGATAACCGGTAGTGGTGCGTCTTCAGAAGCGGATCCCGCGCCTTCTCACCGGTCTGCTCAAAACTTCGGACGATGCCGATCAAGGTTCTCTTAAGCAAAACGCCTTTCCCCCTTTGGTGAATCGAAATGAAGCGATTGCCACGGAATCTGACCCTTCCATATTACCATTCTTTTGACCGGATAAAAAGAGGAGATTGGGCCCCGCGCAAAATTGTCATCGAATCGGTTCCAGATCAATCCGCCCCATCAGGGATTTCACGTCATCCAGCCGGATGCTGCCGGCTTCCTCCGTCAGAGCGTCTGCCGTTGCGGCCGCCGCTGCCAGGCGGATGCATTCCTCCGGCCCTTGCTTCTTGTACAGCCCCATACACAGGCCGCCGACAAACGAGTCCCCGCAGCCCACTGCATTGACGGCATGCAGCTCCGGGATCCGCACGCGGAAGATCGCGCCGTTCATGCCGGCCAAGGCTCCCCGGCTCCCCAAGGTCACCGCCACACAGGCGATTCCTTTGTCCATCAGGTGCCGGACCGCATCTGCGATCTCACTGTCCGACGCAGGCGTCCGCCCTAGAATGTCTGCGATCTCGTGCTCATTCGGCTTCACGCAGGTCGGAATCGCTTCGATGCCGGCCAAGAGAGCCGGCCCGCTGGCATCCAGCACCGTCAGGGCTCCCTCCTGCCGGGCAATCTCGATGAAATCCGCATACAGATTCGCCGGGGCGCCGAGCGGCAGGCTGCCGTTGATGGCGATGATGGAGGATTCGGAGGCCAGCTGGCGAAGCTTGTCCTTCATGGAGAGGATCTCATCATCGCCTACCGTCGGTCCCTGCTCCAGAATCTCGGTGGTCAGTCCGCTGAACTGGTCGATGATATTCAGACTGACCCTGGATTCCCCCTGCACCTTCACGAAGTCATGGAGGATTCCCGTCCGTGACAGCTCCGATTCGATATAAGAACCGTTAAATCCGGCTACGAAGCCGGTAGCAAGGACGGGGCAGCCCAGTTGATGGGCTACCCTCGCCGCGTTGATGCCTTTGCCTCCAGGGGCCGTATGCATGACCGGTACCCGGTTGACGCGTCCGATTTCCAGACTGCCGAGGAAACACGTTTTGTCGATGGTTGCGTTGAGGGTTACTGTGGTTATCATGGGGACGGATTATCCTCTCAGGAAGTGCTGAAGCTCAACGCCCAACGCCTTCTCCTCCTCCGGGAGAACCACGTTGCGGAACACGTGCCAAGTCTCCCGGTGAGTCACGGTGGCGCCAGGCTCCAGAACGGTCAGCTCGCTCAAGCTCTCCAGCTCCAGGAAGTGATCGTTGACGTATGCCTCGAACGACACACCGTAATCGGGATACCGGCCTCCCATGTGATGCTCGAAGTACTTCACGAACAAGCAGTCGCCGTTCAGATAGGCCGCCCAGCCGTTCTCGTTGTTGGTTCCGATCTTGAAGGCCGACGGGCCCGAATCCTGACGGATCCGAATGAAGTCATTCCCCCAGGTCACTCTTGGATCATCCATCCGGCTGTAAGGCCACAAGGCCAGAATCCGGTTGCCCAGCAGCCCGGTCTCCCGCTTCACCTGCGGAACGAAGGCCTGGCCGCCCTGCGCCATCACGGACAGCGCCCATACGGACAATTCAGCAGACCATGCGCCCAGATTGGTAATCCGGTGAATGACGGTCACCTCTCCGCTCTCATCCATGGTCAGCTCCATCTGCTTCTGGAGCTGGTTCCATTTCTCCGGCGGGGGAGTCAGAATGACCCCCTTCTCCGTAGCGGTCCATGTCACCGGCACATTGTCCGGGTAATAGCTCCGGGGATTCCCCTCCGGACTGGTCCAGAGGCGGTGTCCTCCGTAAATATACCAGGTGTCTCCGCTCTCCGAGTAGCGGTCCACAGGCACCTGAATGGAGCGCTCCGTGTCTTCCTTGAATAAGTTCGGTCCGCCGGTGAAGCCGTAACGGATAATCCGCGGGCCGAGTTCAATGGTTGCCACCGCATCCACGATCCCGTTGCTGATCTCCACACACTTGCCCCAAGCTCCGTATGAGATGGTTCGGACTGTTATGGCCATGCCTCAATCCCCTTTTTGCGCTGCGTTACACCCGCCGGAAGCCCAGATGCGCCATAAACCGGTCATAAGCCGCCATTCCGTCACCTGTACGCTTGTAGACGCCGGCATCGGACAGCACGCGGGCGAACTTGTGTCCGACCTCTTCCTCCATGACGCGCGCGGCTTGCTCCTTGGACAGGGCCGTTCCGTAACGGGCCTGCAGTTCCGATATCCACGCTGCATGCTTGGCAAGCGGATGCTCTTCTTTATTCCATTCGCCGTCCGCACCGTTTTCTCCTGTCAGGATGGCTGCAATTTCCTCCAATTCCTGCTTCAAGCGTCCCGGCAGCACGGCGAGGCCCATCACCTCGATCAGGCCGATGTTCTCTTTCTTGATATGGTGAAGGTCGGCATGGGGATGGAAGATGCCCATGGGATGCTCCTCCGAGGTCCGGTTATTCCGAAGCACCAGGTCCAGCTCATACTCACCCTGTGCGTTCTTCCGCGCAATCGGAGTAATCGTATTGTGGGGGGTCGGAACGCCATCCGGCACGGTCTCCGCATGGATCGCTGCAGCCGCATCGGAGTAGCCCCGCCATTCCTGCAGAATCCGGTCGGCCAGTTCGATGAGCGTCTCCTGCTCGGGGCCCGAGATCCGGACGACGGACATGGGCCACTTCACGCGGCCGATCTTCACCTGCGGCAGACCCGGAGCCTCATACGCTTGCTCGACCGGAGCCTTTTCCATCGGGAAGATGTGACGGCCGCCTTGGAAATGATCATGGTTCAGGATGGAGCCGCCGACGATGGGCAGATCCGCATTGGAGCCGATGAAGTAGTGCCCGAACTGCCCGATGAAGTCCAACAGATGGACGAACGTCTTGCGGGACACCTTCATAGGCGTGTGCTCGGCGCTCAGAATGATGCAGTGTTCGTTGTAGTAAACGTAGGGCGAATATTGGAAAAACCAGGCTTTGCCGGCCAAGGTCAAAGGGATGATCCGGTGGTTCTGGCGTGCCGGGTGGTTCAAGCGCCCCGCATAACCGACGTTCTCCACGCACAGCAGGCACTTGGGATACTTGCTCTGAGGCAAATTCCGCTCGGCGGCGATGTCCTTCGGATCCTTCTCCGGCTTTGACAGGTTGATGGTGATTTCCAGATCGCCGTATTCCGTCGGCGCCAGCCAGTAGCCATTCTTCTTGATCCGGTCCATCCGGATATAGTTGGAATTGATGGACAGGCCGTAAAACCGGTCCGTCGCCTCTTGGATGGACTGGCCGCGGGCGGTGGCCCAGAATTCCCGAGCCACCTCAGACTGCCGGGGCATCAAGTGTCCCATGATCCGGGCATCCATCAGGTCCCGGTATCCCATCGTATCGGCGGGAAGAAGCCCCTTCTCCGCCGTGTAGTCCAGAATCCGTTCCAGAATCGGGACGGGACTGTCCGCCCGCTCTTCGGGGAGCGGGCCCTCATAGGGCTCCGCCACTCCCAGAAGAGCCAGAAGGGCGTTGGTGGCGGCCCATTCGTCGCCTTCGCCCAGCATGCCGTTTTCCCGGCCGAAGCGGACCAGAAGTGCTATATCTTGCGCGATGGTGCATTCGCTCATGGTTGTCGTCTCCCTCTTAGTCCTCGTAGCCGTTCGGATGGGATTTGTGCCAGTTCCACGCGGTCTCGATGATATGCTCCAGACTGTCGCGCTTCGGCTGCCAGCCCAGCTCGCGCTTCGCCTTCTCGGAGGACGCTACCAGAGCAGCCGGATCGCCGGCGCGGCGGCCTTCGATAGATACCGGGATCGGATGGCCGGTGACCTTGCGGGCCATGTCGATGACTTCCTTGACGGAGAAGCCTTTGCCGTTGCCCAGGTTATAGATGCTGCTTGCCCCGCCTGCCCGCAGATGCTTCACGGCCAGCAGATGCGCATCGGCCAGGTCGGAGACGTGCAGGTAATCCCGGATGCAGGTGCCGTCCGCCGTCGGATAATCCTCGCCGAAGACGGAGATGTGCGGACGCTTGCCCAGCGGAACCTGCAGAATCAGCGGGATCAGGTGGGTCTCCGGATTGTGGTCCTCTCCGATCTTGCCGCTCTCATGTGCCCCGCAGGCGTTGAAGTAGCGCAGGGATACGTACTTTACGTTGTGGGCCGTGTCGAACCACTTCATCATTTTTTCCATGGCCAGCTTGGTCTCGCCGTAGGTATTGGTCGGGAAGGTCCGGTCGTCCTCGAGAATCGGGATGTTCTCCGGCTCGCCGTAGGTGGCGGCTGTTGACGAGAAGACGATCTTGTTCACGCCGTATTCATTCATCTTCTCCAGGAGGCACAGGGTTCCGTATACGTTGTTGTGGTAATATTTGGCCGGATCCTTCATGCTCTCACCCACCAGTGAGTTGGCTGCGAAGTGAATCACCGCGTCAATCGCATTCTCCTTGAAGACCGTATCCAGAAACTCCTTATCCCGGATATCGCCTACGTACAGCTTCCCCCCAACCACCGCGTCCTTATGTCCTTGATACAGGTTGTCGACGATGACGACCTCTTCGTTGTTCGCGATGAGCTCCGCTACGGTATGGGATCCGATATAGCCTGCCCCGCCGGTTACCAATACTGCCATCTCTACCACTCCTTATAAATTCTGGAATCTAATCTAGGATATGAATCTATTATATAGAAAGAATAATTTCAACGCTTGCCTTATTCCGTAACTTCCTTCACGCCGTCGCCGATATCCGCCACGTAGAAATCCGCTTTGTAATCGGTGCGCTCGGCATAGTTCCGGCCCACCTGCTCGATGAAAGCATCCACCATATCGTCGCGGACCAGCGATACCGTACAGCCGCCGAAACCTGCGCCGGTCATACGGGCGCCCAGTACGCCCTCGATCTTGCGGGCTTCCTCAACCATTACGTCCAGCTCCTTGCAGGTTACCTCATACAGCTCGCGCAGGGAGTCGCCGGACCCGTTCATCATCTGGCCGAAGCGGACCAGATCGTTGGCCTTCAGGGCATCCACCGACTGGAGCACCCGGTCGATCTCCTCCACCACGTGGCGGGCGCGCTTCAGAACGGTGGGATCCTGGATTAGATGGGCGTTGGCATCGAACTGTTCCTTGGTCAGCTCTCCCAGGAGCTGCAGGTTCGGGAACGCGGCACGCAGATAGACGACTGCCTGCTCGCATTGGGCGCGGCGGGTGTTGTATTCCGAATCCACCAATCCCCGGCGCTTATTGGTGTTGCCCACAACAATCTTGTAGCCCTGCGCCTTAAAAGGCACCAGCTGGTATTCCAGCGTGCTGCACATCAGAAGCACGGCATGGTCCTTCTTGCCGTTCGCAATGACGAACTGGTCCATGATGCCGCACTTGACGCCCATGAACTGGTTCTCCGCCTCTTGAGCGGCCAGAGCCAGCTGCACTCGGTCAATCGGATGGCCTTCCATAGACATAAAGCCGTACGCAGTGGCCAGATGGATGGATGCCGAGGACGAGAGGCCCGCACCGTTCGGGATCTCCCCGTGGAACAGTGCGTCATACCCGCCGAAGGTAAAGCCCCGCTTGGCCAGGTGAACCAGAATGGACTTCGGGTAGTTGATCCAGTCATGAGCTTCGTCATAGACGGCGGTTTCCATGGTGAATTCGCCCTGAAGGTCGAAGTTGGTGGATGCCAGCCGGATGACGTTGTCGTTCCGCTTGCGGATCAGCATGAAGGTGCCGAAGGTCAAGGCCGCCGGGAACACATATCCGCCGTTATAATCTGTATGCTCTCCGATCAGGTTCACACGCCCGGGAGCCAGGAAGACCCGGATACCGTCGGCGCTTCCGCCGAAGCGTTCGGTGAATTGACGTTTCAACTGCTCAAGCTTTTCGTTTGCCATGTGTGGCACCATCCTTTAAGTAGATTAGGAATTATATTGATTGGGATTACGGAATACACTTCGCAGAATGAGCGCCGCGGCCCCGATCATGCCGCAATCGTCGCCCAGACCGGCGGGACCGATGTAGGTCTTCTTGATGTTGTTGGCCATGGACCGAAGGGCCGCCTCCTCCTTCAGCCCGTCGAAGAGGAAGTCTCCGCCATTGGAAACGCCGCCGCCGATCAGGACCATCTCGGGATTCAGAAGGTTCACGATCACCGACAGCGCGCTGCCGATGTGCCGTCCCGCTTCGTCCAGGAGGCGGATGGCATAGGCGTCTGCCTGCAGCGCCGCTTGATGTATCAGCTCGCCGGTGATCCGGCCGGGCTCTCCCCCGGCAAGCTGCAGCAGATGAGGCGCCAGCCCTGCAGACGCGTCATGCCGGGCCTGCCGTTCGATGGCGGGGCCGGAGGCCAAGGTGGACAGGCAGCCGACAATGCCGCAGAAGCAGCGCTCGCCCGTATCCTGCACCCGGATGTGGCCGATCTCTCCGGCTCCGAAGTGGGCGCCGCGGATCAGCTCTCCGTTCACGTAGATGCCCGAGCCGATTCCCGTACCGATGTTCAGGAATACGAAATTGCCCACCTCCGCCGCCTTGCCGAACCACTTCTCCCCCAGAGCCATGGCCCGGGCATCGTTATCGATGGTGACGGGGAGGCCGAATTCCCGGCTGAAGGGCTCTGCGATCGGCACATCCTCCCACTGGAAAGCAGGCGCGTAGAGGGAGATGCCCCGGTCCGGATCGACCAGGCCGTGGATTCCCATGCCGATGCCGATAAAGCGGTCCGTCTCCAGCCCGGAGGCCGCCATCACGTCGCGGATCGATTGGCGGATCACCCCCAGAATCTCTTCCGGCTCTGTCCTATCGCCGAAGGGAAGCGTCACCTTGTGCTGGATCCGCCCCTCCAGATCCGTGATTCCGGTCGAAACATCGGTGGTTCCCATATCGACCCCGATCACATAATAGGCATCCGGGTTCAGCTCGATCATCATGGGCTTGCGGCCGCCGCTGGAGGCGCCGATGCCCGTCTCCCGCACCAGTCCGTTCTCGATCAGGCTGCCGACGTTGCTGGAGACGGTGGCCGGGTTCAAGCCGGTCAGCTTGGAAATCTCGGCCCGGGAGATCGGTCCCTTGGTCCGGACGATCTGCAGAATGGTGGCGGTGTTGATGTCCTTGATAAGGCTTTTGTTCGCTGTGCTGAAAAATTCCATACGCCACATACTTTCTTTATTTACTAAATAAAGTATTTGATGTACCCATTGTAGCAGGTCTCTTTTCGGCTTTCAAGACCTAGTTTTGTCGAAGGGTGCGCATTGCATCCGGCGATAGGCCACCCACATTACCTTCGCATAAAAATGCCCGGTCTCTTCGGGATAGTGCGGCAAAAATGCGGGAATCTAGGAACAAAGGACTTGATTTCCGACCGAAGAAAGGATGGGCTGCTATGGAACCCAGTCACCGCTATCTGACCCGTACCCGGGTAACGGAGCCCTTCCACGATCCCCATCTGCTCCGCGATATATGGGGGGCGCCTTGGGGGGTCATCAACGGCACCGGCACCCTCCGCAAGGTGCTTGTCCACCGTCCGGGCGACGAGGTGCTGAAGCTTCATCGACATGCCGAGCAAATCGAGTCGGGCCCCGTGCTGACCGGGGCCATCCACGGGCGGTCGCCCCATGAGCTTCACGGGCAGGAGATGGCTCGCCTGGACGCGCTGCAGGAGCAGCATGACGCCTTGACGGTCCTGCTGCACGAGCACGGGGTGGAGACCGTAGAAGCCGGAGACGCCAACGGTTGGCCCGAGCGCCTCTTCGTCCGCGACTCGGGCATGGTGGTGCCGGGAGGCGTCATCATACCCAGGTTCGCCCTCTACATTCGATACGGCGAAGCGGCTCTGGCCGCCCGCACCTTTCATTCCCTCGGCATGCCTGTTCTGGGTATGGTCCAGGGCAGCGGATTCGCAGAAGGTGGCAGCTTCACCATGCTGGATGCCCGGACGGCGGTCATCGGCCGGTCTGAGCGGGTTAATGCGGAGGGAATCCGCCAAATCGGGGCCATACTAGATTTTCAGAACGTCCGCCTCTTAGCCGTGGATCTTCCTTCGACCATCATTCACCTCGATGAAGCCTTCCTGATGGTGGACCGCCGGAAGGCCTTGGTGAACACAGCCCTGCTCCCCTTCTGGTTCCTGGATGAGCTGCACAACCGCCAGATCGAGCTCCTCCATGCCGATCCGTCGGACCATCCTCTGAGCATCAACGGGTTGGTGCTTGGCCCCGGCAAGGTTCTACTCTCCGACACGGCCTGCAGAACCATCGAGCTTCTGGACCGCTGCGGCGTGGAGGTCATTCCTGCCAAGGTTACCGAATTCTTCAAGCTTGGAGGAGGTATCCACTGCCTTACCCTGCCGCTAATCCGGGACCATGTCTAGCCTATGCACCTCCAACTATTAGTTTATCTATTAAACGAACTATGTTATAATGGGTGTACTTTATAGATGAGGTGAGAGGACATGAAGGTCTTTTTAGGTATCGATCTGGGCACTTCCGCCGTGAAATGTATTCTGGTCAACGAGCAAGGAGCCGTTGTAGGCAGCCATAGCGAGGAATATCCGCTGTCGCAGCCCCATCCCGGCTGGGCGGAGCAGAACCCGGAGGATTGGTGGACGAAGTCTGCGCTCTGTATTAAGGAGCTGCTGAAGAAAACCGGCATTGCCGGCTCCCAGGTTGCCGGCGTCGGCCTGTCCGGCCAGATGCACGGCTCCGTCTTCCTGGACGAGGCCCTGCAGGTCGTGCGTCCCGCTCTTCTCTGGTGCGACCAGAGGACCGGAAGCCAATGCGAATGGATCGAGCAGCAGGTCGGCGCGAAGCGGCTGGGCGAGCTGACCGGCAATAAAGCGCTTACCGGCTTCACCGCGCCCAAGGCAGTATGGCTGAAGCAAGAGGAGCCCGAGCTCTATGCCCGGACCCGCCATCTGATGCTGCCGAAGGATTATGTCCGCCTGCAGCTGACCGGCCAATTCGGCATGGACATGGCGGATGCCAGCGGCACCCTGCTGCTGGACGTCGCCAACCGGCGTTGGTCCCGGGAGGTAGTCGAGGCCCTGGATCTTCCGATGGAATGGCTCCCCCCTCTCTTCGAGAGCAACGATATTGCCGGCCATCTCTTGGCCTCGGCAGCGGAAGCGACCGGCCTGGCCGAGGGGACCCCTGTGGTGGCCGGCGGCGGCGACCAAGCTTGCGGGGCCGTAGGAGTCGGCGTTGTGAAGAGCGGCATCGCCTCCGTCGCTCTGGGCACCTCCGGTGTCGTCTTCGTCCATGACGACAGCTACCAGGTGGATGCGGAATGCCGCCTCCACTCATTCTGCCACGGCGTTCCCGGCAAGTGGCACCGGATGGGTGTCATGCTGTCCGCCGGCGGCTCCTTCCAATGGTGGAAGAACCAGTTCGGGTACGAAGAGCTCCAGAAAGCCGCCCAAGAGGGCCGCGATGTCTACGAATACTTGACTGCACTGGCCGAGACCGCGCCTCTGGGCAGCGAAGGCCTGTTGTTCCTCCCCTACCTGACCGGCGAGCGCACGCCTCATCCGGATCCGAAAGCACGCGGCGGCTTCATCGGCCTGAACCTGCGGCATACCAAGGCTCACCTGACCCGTGCCGTCCTCGAGGGCATTACCTTCGGCCTGCGCGACTCTCTGGAGCTGATGAAGGAATCCTCCGTCGAGATCAGCGAGCTGCGGGTCAACGGCGGCGGCGCCCGCAGCCTGTTCTGGCGCCAGATGATCGCCGACATCTTCGGCTATCCCGTCGTCACCGTCAATTCGACGGACGGCCCGGCTTATGGCGCGGCAGTCATGGCTGCCTCCGGCGTCCTGAAGCGCGATACCTCGGAGCTATGCGAGAGCTGGATCCAGGTTGTCGATCGGGTTGAGCCGAATCCGGCCAACAGCGCCAAGTATGAAGCCTATTACAAGATCTACCGTTCGCTTTACCCGACCTTGAAGGAGACCCTTCATCAGCTGACCGATCTGGCCGTGAAGTCATAAGCAAGCAAAAAAAAGGGCTGTCCCGATGCCGCAAGGCAACGGAGACAGCCCTTATCCTGTTCAAAAAGAAAACCCGCCTATGCCGTCCGATCCACATGCTTCAAACCCGCTCTCGCAGGTGGGTGTCCGCAGCCGCGTTTTTGAAGTCCCTTTTCGAGGGCATGTCAGCCGCGCGGCAATGTAGGTCTCCCTAGAAACATCCATTGGTTCAAAACAACGTAGGATCATAACGCACATCGCAGGATTTTGTACCCTCATTATAGCCCTTGCGTCCGCCAATGTAAACCGGTAGACCGGCTAAAGCTTATGGGATGCTTGCCGGATTCCGGCAACCGGCTCAATCTTTAGTCTGCACCGGTTCGTCCGCATTATTCAGAAGCGCGGCTTCTTCCTTCTCACGCTGCTTCTCCGCCTTGTCTTGGATCCGCTGGAAGCTCCGGTAGAAGTACCAGAAGGAGGCATACGCCATCAGGCTCCCCATGAAGAACGGGATCAGGAACGTATACTTGCTGCTGATATACAGGATCAAGCCGTTGGTCACCAGAATGGCGATGGAGGTAAAGGGTTGTCCCAGCGTCATGATGAACGCATTGCGGATCAGCTGGAGCAGCTTCATGTTGAAGTGTACCGTCATGGACAGGAAATTTATTAACGCTGCCCCGAACACCACGGTGAAGGAGATGAACAGAAGCGACAGATACCGCAAACCGTCCGACCGATCGGAATAGAAGTCCAGGTTCACCACCAGGATGGCCCCCAGGAAAGCGAAGATCAGACCGCCCAGCATGCTCTGCTTGTAGTTCTCCTTGTAGTTGCGGAAGTAAGTCTTGAACAGCGGCACGTCCTCGTCACCCATAATCCACTTGCGGGCAACTCCGAACATGGCAGCGGTTGCCGGAATCAGCGTAAACGGCGCCACGACGGCCAGCATCCAGAACATGCTCAGAATCTGATCGTTGGTTGCGTCCGGTGTGATCATCAGGGATAAGAGTAAGAAGAAGAATGGAATCGAGCAGAACACCCATAACAGATTGATGGCCGAGAACCTCATAATCCATTCCGATATGCGGTAAAAACCGCCCATTAAACCTCGCATTTCCACGAGTAGTTCCTCCTTGTCGCTGCTGGCAGATCGTTGTTGGTGCTCCAGCAGTTATGCTAACGTTCTCTTATTATAGCCTATTTCGAGCCGGATCGGTAGACGCCGGGATCCCGCAGTTGTGTCAACATCTGCCGCTGCAGCAAAAAAAGAACGAAGGGCCGCCGGAGCGGACCCTTCGTCCATGGATCAACCGCCGCCATTAGCGGTTGGCGAAATCCTCTTCACGCGCAGGACGGTCTCCTCCGCGGTTGCCCTTGTACCCGCCGCGATCACCGCCGCTGCCGCCGCGGTCTCCGCCGCTGCCGCCGTCACGGTAGGAACGGCCTTCGTAGCCGCCGCCTTCCTTCCGGCCGGAATGGCTGCGGTGCCCGCCGTGCCCGCCGTGTCCGCCCGGACGGTCTCCGCCGGTGCGGCGCCCGCCGCCGTAGCCGCCGCCATAGCCGCCGGAACCACCCGGACGGCGTCCGGCCGAACGGATGTCGTTATACGGACGGCGCTTCACGCGGATCGGTTCCTCCGGAGTCAGCTCGATCTGCACGTCGCTGTGCTCGCCTGCCAGAAGCTTCATGGCCGCGCCCAGCAGCACGACGGAATCATATTGCTCCAACAACTGAATGGCGGTTGCCTTGAATTCGTGAATATCGCCGTTGTCGACGATCTCCAGAATCTGTTGGGCCAGGATCCGCTGTTTGCCTTCCATAGCCTCTGCAATGGTGGGCAGCTGACGCTTCGGAATCCGGTGACGGGTTACGCGCTCGATCAGGTGCAGATGGTCGATTTCACGAGGAGTGACGAACGTATAGGACGTTCCCTCCTTGCCTGCACGGCCGGTACGGCCGATCCGGTGCACGTAGCTCTCCGGATCCTGCGGAAGGTCGAAGTTGATGACGTGGGTAACGCCCGATACGTCCAGACCGCGTGCCGCCACGTCGGTGGCTACCAGAACGTCGATGCTGCCGTCGCGGAACTTACGCATGACGTTGTCGCGCTGATTCTGGGACAGATCGCCATGAAGGCCTTCCGCGGAATAGCCGCGCTTCTGAAGAGCTTCTGCCAGCTCGTCAACCCGGCGCTTCGTCCGGCCGAATACGATGGCCAGCTCCGGAGCTTCCATATCTACAAGGCGGCACAGCGCTTCGAACTTCAATTTTTCCTGAACTTCAATGTAGCTTTGCTGAATCAGCGGAGCGCTGACTTGCTTCGGAATCACGGAGACATGCTCCGGATTGCGAAGGAACTGCTGCGCCAGCTTCTGGATGTTCGGCGGCATGGTAGCCGAGAACAGCATGGTGTGGCGGTTCTCCGGAACAAGCTTCAGGATGCTCTGGATGTCCTCCATGAAGCCCATGTCCAGCATTTCGTCTGCCTCGTCGAGGATGACGGTCTGCACATCGTCCAGCTTGATGGTCTTGCGGTTAATATGGTCAAGAAGACGGCCTGGGGTGCCGATGATGATCTGAGGACGCTTCTTCAGAGCGCGGATCTGCTTGACGATATCCTGCCCGCCGTAGATCGGCAGGGAACGGATGCCCTTGAATCGGCCCAGCTTGCCGATTTCTTCAGCCACCTGGATGGCCAGCTCGCGGGTCGGGCACATAACGAGCGCCACGATGCGCTCTTCGGTCACATCGATCTTATGGATAAGCGGCACGCTGAACGCGGCGGTCTTGCCGGTACCGGTCTGAGCCTGACCGATCAGGTCCTTGCCCTCCAGAGCCAGAGGAATGGTCTTCTCCTGGATCGGCGTTGCTTCTTCAAATCCCATCTCCGTGATCGCGCGAAGTACCTTCGGTTCCAAACCGAATTCGTTAAAAGTTTTCAATGCGTTCATTCTCCTTCTGCGCGGTTTTCCGGCTGGCCTGCCGGCTTCCGCGGCTTCAATGATTTACCCTTAAGTGCGACGCTTATATGCAAGGGGAACGATCCCGTACACTGCAACCCCGATCTCACAACCCATAAGTATATCCCTGGAAACTCAGGAAAATACAGCCGTACTTAAGAATATCTCTAACATTGTAGCATATATACAACAAAGATTGCCACTTTTCCGGGAGGCATTTTTGATCAGGCAGAATACGGGCAAGCGAAACCTCATGCGCCGGGTTCGCGTATATAGGGTTAAGCCTGAAGCCACTGACAAGGAGAGACTGTTCATGTCCATATTCAAGAGGATCGGCTCCATCATGAAGAGCCGCAAACCCGAGCCTGTTCCCGCCTCCCGGAATCCCTTCGAGGATTCGGGTGTCGGAGATATTGTGAACGTCGATTTGCAGCAGTACGTTATCACGGGAAAAGCGGAGTACTTCGACCGTGGCTACGCCCCCCACCGTTATGCCTATTATTTGCAGAACGGGCGTAATATTTCATGCCTGCTTGTGGAAAAAGGCCGCAGCTACGAATGCTTCCTCTGCGAATTTCTGGAGGGTTCCCTGGACAGCCCCGACGACGTGCCCGCCAAGCTCGACATCGACGGACAGCAATCCTTCACGCTGGAGCACCATCGTACCGATATGACCCGGACCCTGGGCAATACGGATTTTCGGAGCGGGGACGACGTGCTGTACTGGAGATATTTCGGCTCCGGAGAAGAGTACTTCTTCCTGCAATGGCAGGATGGCAAGTTCATCGCCATGCGCGGAGAACGGACTCCATCCTCCCAAGTCAAGTTCATGAAGACGTAAGATAGCCCTTTTGCGCGGCGGCGCACGTTCTACTATACTAATAGGTAGAGACAACCATCTTCCTACCCTAATGATGAGGTGCAGAACGCCGCCATGAAGAGAACCGCCGCTGAATTGCTCATTACCGTACTGGGTGCCGCCCTGATCGCAGGAGGCTTCAATCTGTTCCTCATTCCCCACCAGCTCTTGAGCGGCGGCATATCCGGCATCGCCATGATCGTCGGCTATGTGACGCCCCTGAACATCGGCATGCTGTATCTTTTGTTCAACCTGCCGGTGATGATCTGGGGCTGGGTGGTGCTGGGGAGGCGCTTCATCACCATCTCCGTGGTGACCGTAGCCTTGACCTCCTGGTTCATGCAGTTGTTTCCCGAGACGTCAGTAACCCAGGACCCGCTCATCGCCGCCATCTTCGGCGGGGTGATCATCGCCATCGGATCGGGCATTACCCTCCGCATCGGCGGCTCCAGCGGCGGCTTCGACATCGTAGGCTCCATCTTGACCCGCAAGAGCGATTTTCCGCTGGGGATGTTCCTGTTCGCCCTGAACGGCTTCGTGGTGCTGGCGCTGGCCTATGTCCAGCAGGAATGGACTGCAGCCCTTCGGTCCATGCTCTGCATCTATATCTCCGGCAAGGTTGTGGACACCATACACATCCGGCACATCAAGGTCACCCTGTTCATCATCACCAAGAACAAGGACGCCCTCCTGGAGAAGATGCTCCGCCTTCCCCGCGGCGTCACCCTGATCAAGGCGGAGGGGGCCTTCTCCCATCATGAGAGCGACATGCTCATGACGGTGACGACCCGGTACGAGCTGGCGGAATTAACGAAGATTATTCGGGATACCGACCCTAATGCATTCGTAAATATTGTGGAAACGGTTGGCGTACTGGGACAATTCCGGCGCGGAAATGTGCAATAGACATAAGTTCTCAATGTCATCGTCTTCGGTCTATGCTATAATGAGGGAGTAATTTCATAGGATTCTGGTGTTACGTGAGAGATCGTGCAACGTCTGTTTCTGATCGAACCATTACGATTGGGAAGGGTGATTCACGTGGAAACCGTTAAGCTATCCAGGATTGTGATGAAATTAACCCCCGAGCTCTATCCTTTCTTGAAGCCTCGGGAACTCGATTCCGAGATTGTCCTCGTGAATGGAATCGAAGCCTTAATGGAAGAAGACGCCGTTGAGATCATCCAGTACAGCATCTCCGAGCACCAGAAGAACGTCTACATCCAGTAAACGCACCACGGTATCGGCAGTATCTTTTTCATACGGATTAGAACAAATCACTCCCCGGCATGCCGGGGAGTGATTTTGCTTCATAGGCAGAGGATCAATCGCCTTCAAGAACCATCGTGCTGCGCCTCCGGTATACGGCATGGGTGACCAGGAAGCCGATTCCGGCCAAGAACGCCATCCCCGCCCCGATCCGGTAAGCGGCGCCGTAGCCCCACAGGTCCCCAATCCGTCCCCCGAAGAATCCTCCGGTGATGCCTGCAATGCCCAGGAACACGGCGGACAGCATGGATTGACCCGTCGCGCGGAATTCCTCTGGAACCAGGCGTACCGTATACTGCACCGCCACCACCCAGAAGGGAGCATAGGTCACCGAGTGAGTCAGCTGCATGAAGGTCAGGACCCAAGGGTCGTGTACGCTGGCGTATACCAGCCACCGCACGGTGAACAGCATGGCGGCGGCCCCCAAGAGGGCCAGCTCATGGAATTTGTGCATGTAGCGCGACAAAAGCGCAAAGGTGGGAATCTCGCTGCCTGCCGCCAATGCCCAAGCCAGGCTGACCATCCAGTTGTCGGCATGCATCTCTTGAAGATACAGGCTGAAGAGGGCGTCGTTCATCCGGTGGGGCACGGTCAGGACGAAGACCAGCAGCAGGAACCACAGGAAGGGCTTGTTCCCCGTGACTGCCTTAAGCGAACCCAAGGTGACCCGCGGGCGCTTCCCGTCCGACTTCACGTCCTGGAGCAGGTAGATCAAGGACAGCGGAATAAGCCAAACCGTCCAATACATATATTTGATATTCGTAATGCCGCCGAGGGCATTCAGGGCGAAGCCCGACAGGACGGCTACGATCGTGAAGCCGACCGAGCCCCACAGCCGGACCGAGCCGTACGGCACTTTGGCCTCCGCCGTAGACTTCAGAATGATGCTGTCCAAGAGCGGAACGGACGGCAGCATGAAGAAGTAGCAGAGCAGCACCGACAGGAAGGTCAGCATGAAGGTATTCGCATGGAACAGCAGCACGCTGGAGGCAATGGTCAAGAGCCACAGGCTCAGGATGATGATCCGAAGCTTCTGCAGCCTGTCGCTGATGTACCCCCACATGGGCTGCGCGAATACAGTGACGAAGGGGCCGATCATCATGAACAGGCCCGTCTCTTGGGAACTGTAGCCGAGATTGGCGAAGTACAAGGGCAAGAGCGGCAGCAGGATGGCCTGCGTGGCGTAATAACCGGACGTTAACCCCCGGAGGACGGCAATTTGTTTTCTCATCGGAATTAGTAGACTCCTTCCTCTATCCATCCCTCTATCCTACCGCAATCCGGTCCGATTGAGAAGTCGTGCCAGATCAACGTTTCGATCCGGGTTCATCCGTGTACTTCCGTGTTGGTCCGACTTTTTCCGCCGGAAACCAACAAAATCCTACTACTAACCCCTGTGCGGCAGGAGTGCCATCGCGTATAATGGGAATACGTTTGGATGCGATAGATATGGGAGAGAGATTACTATGGAAATGCTATTAGCCGCTTTAATGATGGTCTGGGGGAACGTCTCGGAGAGCCAGCCGGGCATTACCCTGGATCAGCTGGTCCAGGCCTCGCAGATGCCCCCCGCGGCGGTGGTTCAGAAGCCGGACGGCACAACGGCGCTGGATCCCCTGATGCCGGTCAACAAGGTCGACCCCCAGAAGGAGGCCCCTACGGTAAAAGGTGTCTACTCCACTGCCCACAGCGCAGGGGGCGCCCGCTTGAACGATCTCTTGAAGCTGCTGGATGAGACGGACCTGAATGCATTGGTCATCGACATCAAGGATGACTACGGGTATATCACCTACGACACCGGAAACCCGGAGCTGGCGGCCATGGAGACCTCCAAGAAGATCATCGCCGACATGCCGAAGCTGATGGAGAAGCTGAAGGAGCATAACGTCTACCCCATCGCCCGGATCGTCGTCTTCAAGGACACCGTGCTTGCTAAGAAGAAGCCGGAGCTCACATTCCTGAATCCGGACGGCTCCATCTGGAACAACGGCAAGCCTACGCCGGACAGCTTCGTCAATCCCTACCGCAAGGAGGTCTGGGATTACAATATCGCCGTCGCCAAGGAAGCCATCAAGGCCGGCTTCAAGGAAATCCAATTCGACTACGTTCGGTTCCCGGAAGGCTTCGAGAAGCGGGCGGACTCACTGAAATACACCAAGGATGAGCGTTCCCGCACAGACGCCGTCACCTCCTTCGTGAAGTATGCCCGGGAGCAGCTGGCCCCCTTAGGAATCCGCACCTCCGTGGACATCTTCGGCTACGCCGCATCCGTCCCGGCCGCCGAAGGCATCGGCCAGGACTTCAACAAGATCTCGCAGAATGTGGACGTCATCGCTCCCATGATCTATCCCAGTCATTACAGCACCGGCTGGTTCGGTCAGAAGGTGCCGGATGCGGCGCCCTATGCCACCATCAACGGGGCTTCCATCGACACGAACAAGAAGCTGGAGCCCATCGGCAGCCTGAAGCCCATCATCCGGCCTTGGATACAGGATTTCACCGCATCCTGGGTCCCCGGCTACATCAAGTACGGCAAGCATGAAGTGGAGGAGCAGATCCGCGCTCTGAAGGACAACGGCGTCAACGAATACCTGCTCTGGAATGCAGCCAACACCTATTCCCCCGGCGTCATCTATAAATAAACGGAACAAAGGCCGCTTGTGCTCCCATCGGGAGACAAGCGGCCTCTTCATTACATAGGAATCAGCTGCGAAGTCCTCTCAGCTCCTGCCCCATACGGAGGAAATAATGGACGGTCCGCTCCAGGCGGGCCCTCACCTTCGGATCAGCGGGCTCGTCGTCCGGACCGAAGCTGCGCTGGTCCCCTCCGATCGAGATCCACTCCGGGCAGTTGATGCCGTGCAGATTGCGGACTACCGCCTGTATCTGGGTCAGAGTGCTGACTCCAACGGCACCGCCTGCAGATGCCAGAGCCAACACCGGCTTGCCGTCGAAATGCTCGAAGCCCAGGTGGTCCAGCGCGTTCTTCAGCACGCCCGTCATGGTGCCGTGATACTCCGGGCTGGCCAGAACAACGGCATCCGCTTCAAGAAATCCGCGGTACAGGTCCACGACGGCCGGTTCTCCGTCATAATCCGCATCGGGGTCGTACAGCGGAACCGGCTTCTCATACAGGTCGAACAATACCGCCTCATGACCCGCTTCACGGATCCGCTTCCCCACTACCTCCGCCAGCTTGGTGCTGGTAGCATTCCTCCGGTTGCTTCCGGCCAGGATGATCACTTTCATTCCGCATCAACTCCCCGATTTGACAACTTTATATACATTTTAGTTTATTATGTATATAATGTCAAACGGTTTCGATCACATAACCGGAGCCTTTTTCCACCCGCTTCTTCTCCAGCATGACCATCTCCAGTACCTCGGGCGCTTTAATGTAATGCCGGGCCAGATGGCCTTCCGCGTATTCGAACGCTTTGGCATCCGAATCGGCCAGGACGATCAAGGCCGCTTTCTTCCCTTCGGGCATGGTGATTTCGATCTTGTACAGGAACATCCGTTACCCCTCCGTTACGTTGAAGTCCGATTTCATCTTAGCAGAAAAAAGGGTATGATGGTACCAAACTCCATCCCTCGAAAGGAAGTGCCGTCATGCGCCCGATCCAAGTTGCCGCCTATACCCGAGCTAACATCGCCGCTATAACGGACCGGCTGCCCGGCGACCTGGCCGGCCGGGTGGAGATCGTCCTGTGCCGGACACCGGAGGAGCTAGCCGAGGCCGGTACGGAGGCCGAGATCTTCCTGGCCACCGGCAAGCTGGAGGCCCAAGCCATCCTATCCGCTCCGAAGCTCCGGTGGATTCAGATGCTCTCCGCCGGTGTGGACGGCATCCCCCTCGCCATCCTCGCGGATCGCGGCATTCGTCTGACCAACGTACGGGGAATCCATCGGATTCAGATGAGCGAGTTTGCACTCCTGTATATGCTCCAATGGTGCCGCCGTCCGGATCTTCACTTGATGAACCAGCGGAACAAGGTGTGGGGCAAAAACGTGCCCGTCAACGAGCTCTACGGCCGTACAGTGGGGATTCTCGGTCCGGGAAGCATCGGCCGCGCTGTTGCGGAGAAGGCCCGGGCCTTCGGGATGACCACATTGGGCTACTCCCGCTCGGGTCAACCGCAGGAAGGTCTTGATGCAGTTTACTCCGGCCGGGAGGGGCTCCTGGAGCTCCTCTCCCGGAGCGACTTCGTGGTGCTCCTCCTCCCCGCTACGGAGGAGACCAGGCACTTCATCGCCATGGAGGAGCTTCGCGCCATGAAGCCCACGGCTTTTCTCATCAATCTGGCCCGGGGCTCCGTCGTGAAGGAGGATGACCTGATCGAAGCGCTGCGCAGCGGAGTCATCGGCGGAGCTGCTCTCGACGTGTTCGAGAAGGAGCCGCTTCCGGAGGATTCCCCGCTATGGGAGCTGCCCAATGTCTTCATCACGCCCCACGTGGCGGGCCTTAGCCCGCACTATATGGCTCGCGCTGCCGAGATCGTGTTCGAGAACCTCCGGCGGTATCTGGACGGCCGCGGGCTTATGAACGATGTGAACCTGGAGACCGGCTACTGAGCCGTGACCCCAAAAAGAGCGGAAAACCGGCTCCCCGGTCTTCCGCTCTTTTGGTCTGAATCGGATTTTCCTTACTCCTTCACCGACCCTAACGTGATCCCGTGGATGAAGAAGCGCTGCAGGAACGGATAGATAATCAGCACCGGGATCATGGCGATGAAGATCTTGGCGGCATTCAGCGTCCGGTTGGACAGCTCGGAGAGCCGCTTCAGCTGCTCCGTGTCCATCGTAGAGGCGTCGATGACCACCACCAGCTGCTGGATGTAGGTCTGCAGCGGGTACATATTGGCCTTGGACATGAGCACCAGCCCGTTGAAGAATTCGTTCCAATGGTAGACGATGCTGAACAGAGTGACCGTGGCCAGCACCGGAACCGCTAGCGGGACGAAGAGCTTCGCCAGCATGTACCAAGGCCCCGCCCCGTCCACCAGCGCCGCCTCCTCCAGCTCCTTCGGCAGGTTCCGGAAGTAGTTGACGACCAGGATCACGTTGAACATCGGCACGCTATGCCCCAGGACCAAGGCCCAGATACTGTTGATGAGGCCCAGCGATTTGACCGTCTGGTACCAGGGGATTAAGCCGCCGTTGAACAGCATGGTGAAGACGAGAATCCACATGAGCGTATTGCGCAAGGGCAGCTCCTTGGCCGACTTGGACAAGGGGTAGGCCATCAACACGGTGACGACGAAGCTGACCCCGGCTCCCAGCACCACCCGCTTCACGGTTATCCAGAAGGAGTTGAAGAACTTGGCATCCCCCATGATTTCGTTGTACGAGTTCAGGTTGAAGCCCACCGGCCACAGCTTGACGAGTCCCGCCTCCGCAGCCGAGTTGGTGCTGAGCGAGATGGATAAGGTGTACCACAGGGGCAGCAGGCACAGGAGGGCGATGCCGACAAGCAGGACGACGAGCACTACGTCGAACAGCTTGGAGCCGGGAGACGTTTCTCTAACCATGCTGATGCTCCTTTCCGTTAGAAAATCCGGTAGTTGGCGAATTTCGAAGCCAAGGCATAGGACGTGACGATCAGAACGAAGCTGATGACTGATTTGAACATGCCCATGGCGGTCGCCAGCCCGTACTGCAGGTTCACGAGACCGGTCCGGTATACCCACGTGTCGATGATGTCGCCGGAGGAATAGACCAGCGGGTTATACAGGTTGAAGATCTGGTCGAACCCGGCGTTCAACACATTGCCCAGGCTAAGAACGGACAGCAGCACCACGGTCGTGGAGATGCCGGGCAAGGTAATGTGTCCGAGCCGCTGGAGCCTCGTCGCCCCGTCCATGGCCGCCGCTTCGTACAGCGCCGGATTGATGCCGGTCAGAGCCGCCAAATAAATAATCGTGTTGAAGCCGAATTCCTTCCACACGTCACTGCCGACGATCAGGTACGGGAACAGATCCGCCCGTCCGAAGAAGAGGATCGGCTCCGCCCCGAACACGGACAGCATGCTGTTGACCGGCCCCTTATAGGCGAAGATGTCCAGCAGGATCCCGGACAGGATGACCCAGGAGAGGAAGTGGGGCAGATACACCAGGGTCTGGATCCATCGCTTCAAGACGGCCAGCCGAAGCTCATTCAGCATCAGGGCGAAGACGAGGGGCACGATCAGATTGGCGACGATCTTCATGACGGCGATATAGAGCGTATTCCAGAAGACGGTGCCGCTGTCGCTCAGCGAGAACAGATACCGGAAGTTCTCGAAGCCGATCCAGTCCGAATGCAGCATGCCGAGCCCCGGATTATAGTCCTGGAAGGCGATGACGAAGCCGAACATCGGGACGATGCTGAACAGGATCAGCCAGACATAGCCCGGCAGAAGCATGAGATAGTAATGCTTGGCGAAGCCTCTGGATTTCATGCCGCTTCTCACTTGGACTGCTCCTCAACCTCGGCGGTGATCTGGTCGCCGCCCTGCTTTTTCCACTCGGTGACGAAGGTGTCGAAGGAATCTACGGGGGCGGATCCCATGATGATCTTCAGGAAGGTCTCCTTCTCCAGCTTGTCGAGTGTCGGCCACTTGGATTCCATCGACTTCGTCATGCCGTAGGTCAGGCTATATGTCCGCTTATAAGGGGACTGCAGAGCCCCGACTCCCACGAAGGTCGAGTACATCCGCTTCCATACCCCCAGGTCGGCGTTCGGATCCCAGTATTGGATATCGACCTTGTCATAAGGCTCCAGCTTCACCTTCTTCACGGTCAGGGCATCGTTCTTCAGCAGCTTGTAGCCCGGCAAATCCAGCTCCTCCGGCTTCTTGGTGCCGGCGAGCACTTCCTTCATCATCTTGTAGGTAACGTCCATCTCGTCCATCGGAGCGAAAACTACGCGCAGCGGGTAATTGTCCAAGGACACCTTCACATCCATCTTGGATTCATCCCGCAAGAGCAGGTTCACCATCTTGAGCGCCGCCTCCGGATGCTCGTAGCCCTTGCGGACCACCAGGAACTTGTTGGACGGCGTACCCATGTGAGGCGTGAACTCGCCGTTGGCGTCAAGCGGGGCGTTGTACGCCTGCCAGTTGGCCTTCGGGTTGTTCTTGATGGCATCGCCCAAGGGCCCATAGCCCGCCCACCACATGCCGAACCAGATCCCCGCCTGGCCGCTCTTGATGAGCTCGGCCGAATCCTTGCGCACGCTGATCTCTTTGTCGATCAGCCCTTTTTTGTACCAATCCGCCAGCTTGGCCAGCGCCTGCTTCGTCTCCGGCAGGATGGAGCCGTATACCGCCTTGCCGTCTCCGCCCTTCAGCCAGAATCCCGGATACGAGTGGTAAGAGGAGAACACCGGGTCGAAGCCGTAATTGTTGTTGTTGGGCGCGATGAAGTTCGCATGGAGCAATCCGCCGGATTGTGGGCCTACGATGCCGATCGTATCCGCCTTGCCGTTGCCGTCCGGATCCTGTTCTACGAAGGCCTTGGCGATCTTCTCCAGATCGTCGATGCTCTTCGGGGGCTGCAGGTTCAGCTTATCGAGCCAATCCTTGCGGATCCACGCCATATGCACCATGTCGGACTCGGTCGTCACGTTGGGAATGGCCAGCATCTTGCCGTTGAAGGTCACCGCCTTGGCCGCGAGCCCCTTGGTGGATTCGATAATGCTCTTCACCGCCGGGGAGGCGTACTGGTTGAAGACCTCCGTCAGATCGGCCAGCTGATTCGCCTTGACCATCTGCCGAAGCTGGGTGTCGTTAACGATCATCGCATCCGGAAGATCGTTGCTCGCGATGGACAGATTGACCTTCTGGTCGTAATCCTTGCCGGTCGCCGCCTGCCAAGCGTTCTTCGCATCGATGTTCAAGTTGTCCTTCACATACCGCGTATATTGATTGCTCTCGGTGCTGTCGCCCGGGGGGAGTGTTTTGTCGGAGGGGTTGACTTCCTTGCCGATGTTGATCGTCACGGTTTTCTCGTACTTGCCGAACGGATCCGCCGGCGCCTTGGTCGCTGCCGTATCGGACTTGGGTGTCGCTCCCGTCCCGCTCGTTGTTGCGGGCGGTTCCGAGGTTGTGCTGCCGCTGCATGCGGTAACGGCGACCATCATGGATGCGATGAGCCATGGTGCGGCAATTTTCATCCTGCGCATGGATTCCCCTTCTTTCTCCAAGATCGTATTTCCCTACGCCATTAAGGTACCATAAACCGTGCGGTCCCTCGGATAGGAAGCGGTTACAGCTTTTGTGGGGCATTTGACCGAAAAATATTAGGGGCCGCGCTGCGTTCGCTCACGCTCTCCGACATCCGTCCCCCCTGCGGGAGAACAAATCTCTACCGTTGCAGGCTGGAGCTGCGGAACTCGCTCGGAAGGAGGCCCTCGTAGTCCCGGAAGGTGCGGCTAAAGTACTTTTCATCCGTGTAGCCCGTATTCTCGGCAATCCAGGCTATGGTCTTGTTGGTGCAGAGCAAGAGCTCCTTCGCACGCTCCATACGGACGTGCCGGAGGTAATCGTTGAAGGTGGAGCCGATGATATCCCGGAAGCATTGGCTGAAGTAGCTTCGGCTCATACCGACACGTTTGGCTACATCTGCGGCTGTAACAGGCCGGTCCAGCTCATCATGGACAAGCGCCACGGCCTTCATCACTGCACCGACCACTTCACGGGAGAAGGAGGTGTTCTCGATGGAGCGCCGGATGGAATACCGGATTGCGTCCAGCTCCGCTTGAACTCTCCCCCAATGGTGCGGTACCTCCTGAAGCTCAACCCTATGGAAGCCCAGCTGTTCCCCTATCCGATTCCAATCGTCCAGAAGGGCGTACAGCAGACCGAGCAGCTTGGCCTTCGGCAGCCGAAGGTCCTTCAGCTCGTTCTTGACCTTCTGGTAGGCGGCATCATCATGAATCCATTCCCGGGAGGCCCAACAGCTCTTCAACCGGGCGATCCTCGGCTCCCGATCTTCGGCAGCTTCCGCCTTTTCTTCGGCCGGGTTGAATATGTGGCTTCCCCCCGTTGGGATAAAGTCATAAAAGAACCCCCCTTCCCTATAGGCCAGAAGCGATCCGTGCAGGTCCTTTGCCTCCATCGACCCGATGCCTTGCAGCTCCAGCATGCCCCAGCCTAAAGACGGCGTGAAGAGGGATCGAAGTGCCTCCGGAGCCTCCTTCTCCGGCCCGGTGGAGTCTGACGGAAGCCATAACCACAGATGCCGGTCTACCTCCACCAGAGCCCCTGATGTAACGGCTCCGGAAGGCAGCGGATTGTCATATGGATCCCACCCCCGACCGAGAGATAAGAAGGCCGCTCCCGAGTCCGGCAGCTTCTCGCTTCTCCCTCCCTTCGGTGGATGCAGATGGGCGTGCGTGTGAGCGTGGACGCTCTGTCCGCGCTCATGAATCTGTGCCGTAACCCGCTGCAGCACCTCGTCGAAATGCTCCTTCTCCAGCTGCACCTTGGCGATATAATCGATGGCGCCCAGGCGCAGAGCCTCCTGCACATATTCGAAGTCCTGATGGAACGTCAGCACCACGATATGAATCTCCGGGTAACGCTTTCTCACCGCGCGCATCAGCTCCAAACCCGACATAACCGGCATGGCCAGGTCCGTCAGCAAGAGCTCAACAGGCTGCAACTCCAGAAATTCCAAGGCCTTCTCCCCGTTGCTCGCTTCCCCTACCACTTCCATGCCGAAGTCGCTCCAGGGCATCGCCGAGATCAAGCCCTTGCGAACCAGCTTGTCGTCATCCACCACGAGTACTCTGATCATGCAATCGCTTCCACCTCCTGAATGGGCAGCTGCAAGAGGATGCTGGTCCCCTCTCCCATCACACTGTTGATCTTTAGTCCGGCCCGATCACCGTACTGGTTCTCGATCATCCGCTTCACGTAATGCAGGCCGATCCCCATTCCCACCTTCCGGCTCGATGGATCCCGCTGCTGGAACAGCTGACGGATCGCCTCCTCCGTCATACCCGCGCCATTATCATGAATGCCGATCTCCAGCATCCCTCCGTTCTGCTTAACCTCCACCAGAATCCGGCCGTCGTCGTTCAAGCCGTGATACAGCGAGTTCTCCACCAGCGGCTGCAGAATGAACCGGGGAACAGGCGCCTTCAGTGCCGTCTCCTCCACTTGAAGCCGGACGTCAAACTTGAAGTCGTATCGGATCTGCTGCAGGGTCAAATACTGCTGCAACGCATCGATCTCCTCCTCCATAGTGGAGGCTTGGCCCAGCTTGCCCAGATTGTAATATAAGAGCTTGTTCAAGGAGGAGACCAGACGGTCGATTTCCCCTTGCCCGTTCATGACGGCAAGCCAATGCACCGTATCCAGCGTGTTCATCAGAAAATGAGGATTGATCTGGTACAGAAGCTTCTCCACCTCCAGATCCACCCGCCTCTTCTCCTTCTGCTCCACCTCGGAGAAAAGGTGCCAGATCTGATCCTTCATCATGCGGAACTGATTCAGCAGGTAGTCGAATTCAGGAATCTGAGTTCTGGCGGGCGGAAGCATCTGCCCGCGGCTTAACGCCATCTGCTTGATCTCCTTGTTGAAATTGTTGAGCGGCCGGTACACCATCTTCCAGAGAAGCCAGCCCAGAAGCACGCTGACCGCAGCGAAGAGGAAGGAGAAGAACAGAATCTGAGCGAACCAGCGGTTCATCTCCTTGTTGTAGACGGCTTTGGGGATCACCGTGATGACGCTCCAGCCCTGATTGCTGGTTTCCTTGAACCAGACATAGTCCTGATACGCCCCGGACTTGCCTTGATGAAGGAAATCCGGCGCCCGGGTATCCATGGGAAAGGCAGTCGGCGTCTCGCTGTACGCGATCCGGCCGTCATTGTCCAGGATGATGTGGGACACGCCTTCGCGGAACGGATTGTTGCTCAGAATGTTCTGTGTCAGCCTGAAGCCGGACTCAATGTAGACGTAGGTGTCGTCCCTTCCGGGAAGCTCCACCTTGCGGAGCGCGGACAGGACATATTGGTTGTCCGAATAATTGTTGCTGATATGGGGGCCGTAATACGAGATCCCGTAATATTCCGCCAGGAGCGGCAGCCGGTCGGGGGAGAAGCCCTCCCGCACGCCCAGATTCTCGAAGTTATAAGTCCCATCCTTCTTAAAGTAATAGAAGGTCAACCCGATGCTGGGGTTCGTAAATGTAATGAGCCGGAGCTCCTCCTTCAGCTCCTCGTACAGCTCGAAGCGCTTGTACGACACGCCGGCGTCCAGAAATTCGTCCAGCTTCCGCCCTACTGTGCCTTCGAAGGCCAACTGCTGGGAGACGTGATTCAGATTAGCGATGGTGTTCTCCAGCGATTGCTCGACCTGCTTCAGGTTGCTCTGGACTCCGGTCTGGATCTTGTTGGTGAGGATGGAATAGATGGCATAGTAAGAGATAAGGCCGATGATGACGAACGGGGTCAAGGTGCTGAACATAAAAAGGATGATGATTCTTCGCTTTAAGGTGAAATAGTCGTAGAACGAAAACCGCCGCTTCTTGAAAAGGCTCATTATCGCAGATACGCCTCCCTTAGCATACACCCCAGCTGCTGACCGGCAGCCCGGCCGCCGTCGCATTGAAGCTGAATCTGCCCTAATGGTATCATACAAAACCTTCCAGCGCCTATAAGTAAGGCGAGCTCCTTTTTTGAAGTGTAGATAAAGGTGGGCTCGTTCTTCGGAAGCGGGGGAGGGAATAGTGCTGGGTTGATCGGGTGGTTGGGTGGTTGGGTGGTTGGGTCATGCCGCAGCAGCTTCTGACCATTATCCCGGGTCTGTCAAGAATTTTGTGTAAACTCATTTATAGGGAACTCCCCCGGGGAGGGGGAGTTGGCCTGTCTAGCGTAAATGTTGACCGACCCGATCCGGGAAAAAGACAGACAGTTGCAGCAGCATTTGTCCCCAGTTTTG